>DATIVG010000223.1:0-5781 GCA_035466075.1 Nodosilinea sp.
AGGGGCGGCCACTGGTCGGCGGCCAGACCCAGCTGGTGCCAGCAGTGGGCCAGGTCAGCCTGGGCCACAAAGCGGCTGGTGTAGGGCACGGCGGTGCGGCTCCAGTCCACCGTGGCGGTGACGCCCGCCACCTCGCACACCACTACCCCTCGCCCCTGGGCGAGATAGCCCTGCCAGGCGGCATGGCCAATGGGCAGCCAATACTCGCGAATAAACAGCGGCTGCCAGTCGCCAAAGCAGCCCTGCCAAACCGTATCTTCAACTCGCATGGTGCCTACCCCGCTCCGTGGTAACGGGGCGCAGCGGCACAAAACCAGCGCCCGGGGCTAACCCCCAGGCCGTAGCAAAGACTATTTATAGTCATCTGTACCTCGCAGATGGAAATGAGGTGAGCATCCATCGGCGGGCATTCTGACTTAACAATGCTTAGGGTTTCGGGGAGGCGGGCGGGGTAAACCCGAGGGAAACACCCGCCCGCCAAACTCTAACTATTGTCTTACAGCTGCGGGACAGTGGCAGATTTTCACTGCGCTTTCCCCGTTTCCTTTAGCGGCTGACCCCCGCTAAAACCGACAGAGCTGCATGGTAACACCGGGGGGAGCCGTCTGGGGCCAAACCGCCGCCGAACTTACTGAACTTAACGGCCCCGCAGGGTAATGCCCAGATTTGTGGCCCCGCTAGCGGCCGGGGGGGGCGTGGCGACGGCGGTAGGCGTCGAGGTAGACCACATTGTCGCCCGCCCGGTGGTCGCCGTGGGCGGCCAGCAGGCCCGAGGCCCTGGCCCGCTCGGCCAGGGCCAGGGAGAGCGTCGCCCCCGCCTCGGCAGGCACCAGCAGCTGCTTGAAGCTGACGTTGATTTCGGTGCCGGGGGCCCAGCCCTCCTGGCGCACCCAGCAGCGGGTGCGATCGCACCGCACGACGAGAAAATCTGGCACGTGGTCATCCTGGCCTTTGAGCCGCACCCGTGACCCTGGTCGAATCGTCAAGGAAGCCATAGCGCTGCACCTGGAGGAGGCTAGCTGTTATAGATCCAACAATAGTGCATTTGAACTAAATTTTGAAGCGGTTACATCGACAAAAAGTTATTTATTGACTCCCATGGTACGAGATCCAAGCAGCGTTTGGGTTAACGCTCACAAGCCGGGGGTTAACGCTAGATTTAGGCCGACCGGGGCCGGGGCTCCCTACCGCTGGTGGTCTGTGGCAGACTGAAAAGACATGGTTTCCCCCGCCGCCCTATGCCCACCTCCACCCTTACTTCGCCCCTCGCCCCGGTGCTTCAGCAGCGCCGCCACCGCCTGGCCCAGCTCTACCCAGGCCCGGTGGTGCTGTGGTCGGGGCAGGCGGTGGCGCGCAACTTTCCGGCCAATGTCTACCCCTTTCGGGCCAACAGCCACTTTTTGTATTTTGCCGGGCTGCCCCTGGCTCGGGCGGCGATTCGCCTGGAGGCCGGAGCGCTGACCCTGTTTATGGATGACACCACCCCAGAGGCGGCCCTGTGGCACGGGGCCCGCCCCTCAAGAGCTGCGATCGCAGCCGACATCGGCGCCACCGCGGCCTACCCCTACGCCGAGTTGGCGGCCCATCTGGGCGACGCCGTCACCCTGCCGGGCCAGGGCGATGGCGTGGTCACCCCCAGCCAGGCCCTGGTGGAGGCCCTGGTGACCCTGCGCCTGCACCACGACGACCACGCCCTGGCGCAGATTCAGGCGGCGGCGGCGGTGTCGGTGGCCGCCCACCGGGCCGGTATGGCCGCCACCCCAGCGGCGCGCACCGAGGCCCAGGTGCGCGCCGCCATGGAGCAGGTGATCATGGCGGCGGGTATGACCTGCGCCTACAACAGCATCGTCACCGTCCACGGCGAGGTGCTCCACAACGAGCAGTACCACCACCCTCTGGCCCCCGGCGACCTGCTGCTGGCCGATGTGGGGGCCGAGGCCCCCGGCGGCTGGGCCTCAGATATCACCCGCACCTGGCCCGTGGCCGGGCGCTTTACCGCCGCCCAGCGCGATATTTACAATGTCGTGCTGGCGGCCCACGACGCCTGCCTTGGGGCCGCCGGGCCGGGGGTCGAGTACCGCGACCTGCACCTGCTGGCCTGCCGCACCCTGGCGGCGGGGCTGGTGGAGCTGGGGCTGCTCAGGGGCCACCCCGACGACCTGGTGGAGCGCGACGTGCACGCCCTGTTTTTTCCCCACGGGGTGGGCCACCTGCTGGGGCTCGATGTGCACGACATGGAAGATCTGGGCGATGCGGCGGGCTATGCCCCGGGCCGCACCCGCAGCGATCGCTTTGGGCTCAAGTTTCTGCGCCTCGATCGGCCTCTGGCCACGGGCATGGTGGTCACCATCGAGCCCGGCTTTTACCAGGTGCCCGCCCTGCTCGGCCCCGCCCGCCAGTCGGGCCAGTACGACGACGCGGTGAACTGGGAGCGGCTGGCCGCCTTCCAGTCGGTGCGCGGCATTCGCATTGAAAACGATGTGCAGATTACCGCCACGGGCTGCACCGTGCTGACCGCCGCCCTGCCCACCTCGGTCGAGGCGGTAGAGGCCATTGTCAGCGGTTCGTGAGCTGGGGTTGCCCGGCGGGGTTTACGCCATGCTTATAAAGTCTTAGGGTTTGTAGGGACGGTCACCCGCTGGGGGGCTGATATGATTGCAGTGAACAGTATTTAACCGTTTCTTATGGAATCTGTAGAGCTTTCGCCCCAGGCTCAGCCCCATCTGCGGGTTGGGCTAGGTCGGGTTTTAGTCGTTGAAGACGAAGAGCTAATTCGAGAAACGGTGGCCCTGGGCCTGGCGGAGGAGGGGTTTGACATCTTGATCGCCGAAGACGGCCTGACCGCGCTAGATATGCTGGGGGGCACCTCGGTGTCGAGCCGCACCACCCGCCCCGACATCAACCTGGTGGTGCTCGACCTGATGCTGCCGGGCATGAATGGCCTCGATCTCTGTCGGCTGCTGCGCCACCAGGGCATCGATGTGCCGATTTTGGTGCTGAGCGCCAAGGGCACCGAGACCGACCGCGTGGTGGGCCTTGAGATCGGTGCCGACGACTACCTCACCAAGCCCTTTGGCATGCGCGAGCTGGTGGCCCGCTGTCGGGCACTGCTGCGCCGCCAGCGGGGCAAAACCAAGGCCGAAAAAGACAACGTGCTCAAGTTTGAAGACATCGCCCTGCACCCCCAGGAGTGCCGCGTGTTTCTCAAGGGTGAAGAAGTCAGCCTCTCCCCCAAGGAATTTCGCATTCTGGAGTTGTTCATGGGGCAGCCCCGGCGGGTGTGGTCGCGCGACCAGATCATCGACCAGGTGTGGGGTCACGACTTTATGGGCGACAACAAAACCGTGGATGTGCACATCCGCTGGATTCGCGAAAAGCTGGAAGTGGACCCGAGCCACCCCCACTATCTAAAAACCGTGCGCGGCTTTGGCTACCGCCTGGGCTAGTGCAGCGTCAACAGTAGAAATTAGGGTTCTCGTAGGTCGGGTGAAACAAAGTAAAACCCAACGCCAGAGCTAGTTTTGTTGGGTTCTGCTAGCGCGCCACCCAACCTACAAGCTTGGATTTGACAGAGCCCTAGGCTGGTCTTGGTGACGGCGAGGTTTTGCCCTGCCAGCGGGTTTCACCACACTTGTTGACCCCGGCGGAGTGATTACTCCGCCGGGGTTTAACTTCAGCAACAAACAAACCCGGCGCTGGAATTCTCGTTTAGGCTAAGGGGGCAGGGGCCGCATGACCGCGCCGTGCCCAACAGTGATCCTTTGGGGCCGAGGTGGGGTTTGAGCTCGTATAGAAAAAACTGGTGCAATGCCATGCCGCTCACCGTGCTAGTTGCGGAAGACGACGAGGGAACCCGACTTTCTCTCTGTGATTATTTGGAGCTTGAGGGTTACTCCGTGATTATGGCTAGCCACGGAGAGATGGCGCTCAGTCAGGTGTTTACCCATCAACCGCAGCTGATTATTACCGACATTGGCATGCCGGGCCTCGACGGCTACACGCTGGTGCAGCGGGTGCGGCAATGTCCGGCCTTTCGGCTGCTGCCGGTGATTTTCTTGACCGCCCACAACCAGACCCAGGACCGCATTCGCGGCTACCAGCTGGGCTGTGATCTCTACTTGCCCAAGCCCTTTGAGCTGAAGGAGATTGGGGCGATTGTGCGCAATTTGCTGGAGCGATCGCAGCTGATTCAGTCGGCGTGGATTCAGCAGGTGGCGCTGACCACGGCCCAGCAGCGGGCCATGCAGTCCAGCGGTCCGGCCGGTGAGCCTGCTGGCCAACCGACGGGGGAGGTGCAGCCCTGGATTCCTGCCCCCGCCGACCTGATTGCCGACTTTACCGCCCGCGAGCAGGATGTGCTGGCGCTGCTGTCGGACGGGCTGTCGAACTCGCAGATTGGCGATCGGCTGTTTTTGAGCCCCCGCACCGTGGAGAAATACGTCAGCAGCCTGCTCCGTAAAACGGAGACCAACAACCGCTCCGAGCTGCTGCGGTTTGCCATTAGCCACCATCTGGTGCCCTAGCCCCAGGCTGTTCTAGGGCTTCCCCAGGGCTCTTGGCGTCTGCCCCAGAGCGAAGCCCTAAAAGCTAGGCCCTAGAAGCCAGGCGGGCGGGCCCAAAATCATTTCAAATCACGATAGCGGTGGAGCGTATGACGCGGGTTTGGCTGGTCGTGCTGCTGTGGGCAACCCTGGGAACGGTGGGCGGCTGCGGGGTGCGATCGCACCCCCCCTCTCCCCCAATTTCAACGCCTGAGCCAGCCACCGCCGCCGATCTGCTGGTGGTGCCCGGCCAGCGGGTGGGGCCGGTGACCGCCCAAACCAGCCGCGCCGCCCTGGCCGCCCACTACGGCGAAGCGGCCCTGGCCGATGCCCCCATTGCCATGGGGGAGGGCACCACCGCCCCGGGCACCCTGGTCACCCCTGGCCCCGGCCAGGCTTTCTCCGTGGTTTGGAGCGACTCGACCCAAACTCGACCCCAGCTGGCCAGAGACTTTGGCCCCGCCTGGCGCACCCCCGAGGGGCTGGGCGTAGGTACCGACTACGCCACGGTGGCGGCGGCCCTGGGCACCTTTGGCATCTACGGCTTTGAGTGGGACTACGGCGGCACCCTGGTGCTGGCGGGCAGCCGCCTGGGGCAGTACGACGGCACGCTGTGGCTGCGGCTGGCCCCCGCCGAGGCCGCCATTGCTGAGCATCCAGAGGCCTACCGGGCCCTCATCGGCGACACGGTCTTTAGCAGCGACAACCCCAACCTGGCCGTTCTCGACCTGAGGGTCTACGAGATGGTGGTGTATTTTGCGCCCCCTAGCCCGCCCCCCTAGCGTGACAGGCCGCTGCGGGTGGGGTAGCGGCGCAGCAGGCCAAACATGGTCTGCCCATTAAAGCTGCGAGGGTCCATGCGGTTGCCCGAGCGATCGACCGCCTGATGGGTGGTGATGCGGCTGTCGGGAATGGTGGTTTGGGCCAGCAGCCAGGCCAGGGAGTTGTACTGGGCCTGGGTGTAGCCGCTGTGGCTGCGCCGGTTGTTGAAGCCGTCGCCGGGGGTCTCCAGGGAGATGTGGTAGGCGAAGTTGTTGACCGAGGGCGGAAAGGCGGTGTTGGTGAGCACGGTCTCGGGGCCGTTGGGGCCGCTAAAGACCGAGTTGCCCGCCCCAAAGGCGCGCTTTTCGGGGGGCACAATGTAGTAGACGGTGCCGTCGCGGCCAATCAGGGCGTGGTAGCTGACCTGGTCCTGGTCGCGGGGGTGGCGGGTGCGAAACAGGTTGAGGGCGCTCTGGGC
>DATIVG010000224.1:0-6041 GCA_035466075.1 Nodosilinea sp.
TCATTACCTCTAGAGTTCTACCAAATCGAGGACTCTGCAATCGGTTGACGGGCAGTTATGCGCCTGCCATCAGATAACTACCCTTCAATCCTACGGCACAAGTAAGGAGAATCGGCTGCCTTGTTCGCGCAGCGTTTTCCAGGGAAAACCGCAGGCTTCTGTGCCAGGAATCATAGCCTTTACAATGAGGCTAACGCTCAGCGCAGCCGCACCTCAGCCTGCACGGGTAGGTGGTCTGAGGCCTGGGCGGCCTCGGCTACAACTTCGGCGGACACCACCTCCAGAGTGGTGGGGGTATAGAAGATATAGTCGAGAACGTACTGGGGCTGGTCAGACGGAAAGGTAAACGACGAGGGGGCCGTGGGCAGGGCCGAGGCCAGCACCGGGGAGTCGAGCAGGAGGCCAATCGATCGCGGCTCGTCGCCCTCGTCGCGGTTGGGGCTGCTGTTGAAGTCGCCCACCAGTAACACCGGGTAGTCCTCCGCGTAGCCTTCGGCTAGCTCGCGCACCACCTGGGTTTGGCGGGTGCGGGTAGGGGCGTCAAACGCTTCGAGGTGCACGTTGATCACAATCAGGGTTTGGCCAGAGACATCAATTTCGGTGACCTGGGCAACGCGATCGAGGTACAGCGCGTTGTAGTAAAACGGATTTGTCGGCACCTTCTCTAGCACCAGCCGCTCGTTGCGGCGGATGGGGTGGCGGCTGAGCACGGCCTGGCCCGAGACCAGCTGTTGGTAGTGGGCCTGGGGTGGCCAGTAGGGAAAGGGCACGTAGCGTTTGTCCCAGTTAACTGCGATCGCACCATAGGCCAAGCCCAAACCCTGGGCCAGAGCGTACTGCTGGTTGCGGTTAAACGACCGATGGGCGTCAAAGTCGATTTCCTGCAGCGCCAAAATGTCAGGTTGCAGCGTTTTCAGAGCGGCGACCGCCGTGGCCTGGTTAGCCTCCAAAAGCGCCTGATCGCGCACCACCGCCCGCTGGTTCGTCAGCCCCGACAGGTAGCCCAGGTTGTAGCTCACCACCGTCAGCGGCTCAGCGTTGGCGCTGCCAGGGGGCTCAGCCCCACCGCTCGCCAACTCCTCGTAGGTCACCAGATTGTCATAGTCCGCCGCCTGCCACTGGGGCGCGCTCATGTAGACAAAGGCACCCACCAGCGCCGCCACCGGCAGCCCCAGCCCTAGCGACACAGCAACAACAACGGCTCTCATAGACTTCTTTGACTTCTTTTCTGTGACGGCTCTTTTGTAACAGCCATTGGGCGACAGCTACTCTAGGGCAGCCAGGGCCTCCTCCCGCTCAGCCCCGGCCTCGGCCTCACCCAGCACCGTCAGAAACTGAAGCGCCATGGCAATGTAGGTCGCACATTGGGTGGGCGGCAGCTGGTAAAACGAGTGCCAGGCGGCGGCCTTGTCAGCCTCGTAGGCCCTCACTCGCTCAGGCTGCGCGTCCAGCCAGCCCAGGCGTACCGCGTGGCCAATCAGCACATCCAGGTAGATATAGTCTTCAAAGTAGAGGTCCGGGTTGACCTTAAAGATTTCGCCCATCTCCCGCAGCGCCTCCAGGTTCACATGGCGATACTCCGGTGCCTGAATTTTGTTCAGCAGGTGGGTAATGCGGCGCTCAAAATTTTGCTCCCCCGGCGTCATCTCCGAGAGTATGCGATCGCTGTCCAACCGGTTTTTGCGGTCAAACTTGTTGCCAATCACAATGCCCTTCGAGTGCTTCAGCACCTCCCACACCTGGGTATAAAACCCCTCCGAGATGCGGGCAATCTCCCCATCAATCACGCGCTTGCGGCACCAGTCGATAGGCTCTGCCTCGGCCACCTCCGGCTCAATGCCGTAGGGCACCACCTGCCAGTTGATCGAGGCATGGGGCTTCACGTGCAGCGACTCCCGCTGAAAGATCGACTGATTGAGCCCGTCAAACCCAGCCAACACCTGCCGCAGGCGAGTCTTGAGCTCAAAGGGGCTGAGGTCAACCAGTTGACCATAGGCCTCATCCTGGGGAATGCCGCGCTCGCGGGCCAGCTCGCTGGTGATCAGCAGCAGCAAATAGCCCACCCGCAGGGTCATCAGCCCCTGAAACAGCGACGGCTCAGCCTTAATTAAAATGCTCAGGTCAATCAGCACCTCCTGGGTCAGCACGTGGTCGCGCACATCGTCACCGCAAAAAGTGCGAATTTTATCCACAATCTCGCTGTGGCCCATGGGTTCAGTAATCAGCGAAGCCTCACTGTAGGACTTACCCACTGAAATCTGCTTCTGCCGCACCAGCAGCTCCGTCACCGCATCCGACAGGGTAATGTCGGCCTTGCCCAGCAGCCCCGCCGCCCGCCGCAAAATGCCCCACTGCTCCAGCTGACTGGCCTTGGCATAGACCTCATTCAGCAGATTTCCCACCGTCACCGCCCGGCTAGGGCCGCCAAAGCCGGTGTTAAAGTCGCTGCCGTGCAGGTGCTTGAGGGTGCTGAGTAGCTCAATCTGCTCGTAGGCATTGTTTGACTCGCGCAGCTGGGTGAGCAGCCGGTCGAGGTCGGTTTCATGCTCCACATCGTACTCTTCCAGCAGCGACAGAGGGCCATCATGGCCCGGCTCAAAGCCCAGGTACGCCGTCCACAGGGGGGCATACCCCACCGAGGTGCTCCCCAGCTGGTAGCCATTGACATTGTCAATTCGCTCCACCCCCGTGGTCATCGCCAGCTGGTGCAGCGGGCCAATCTTGACCGGCACATGGTCACAGCGGTCGCCCATCAGCTCCTGCATCAGGGCCATCAGGGGCGACTCATAAATGGGCCGATGCCCCAGCTGAAACATGGCGTGGGTCAGCAGCAGGGTCACCGTGGGGCGGCCCGGCTCGCGCCAGTGGTCATAGATATAGGCCAGCTCACTGCGCATTTGGGCCACCAAAAAGTGATAGTCCAGGGTGAGATAAAACCGCTGCTGGTCTAAAAAGGAGGGCAAAAACACCACCGACTCGCCCTTGATGCGAAACAGCCGCGAGGTGGTCAGGCTGCGCAGCCGCCGCACCGGGCGACCGCTCAGCCCAAGCTTGTCGTTTTTGCCGATTTCGGCGTAAATAGCCGACAGCTCCGTGGCCGGAAACACTTGCATCGGCGCGATCTCATCGAGGGTTTGGGTGGGCAGGCCGTAGGTGGCCAGCTCCATTTGCAGGGCCTTGTCCTCGGCCAGCAGCGCCACCTGCACCACCGGGTAGCGGTGGTTGCCCACCGCCCGGTGCCGCCCCAGGGGGTCAATGTCTTCGGGTTTGAGCAGCCCGTCTTGAATCAGCTGACCCAGGATGTAAAGGCTCTGGGCCCACACCAGGGGCAGGTTGTCGTTGGGCAGACGGGGCTGGCTGCCGGGCTTGGCTCGCTCTGCCTCCAGGTTCTCGGCGGGCACATAGTAGAGCTCAGGCAGCAGCCCCAGGCCGTCGCGGTCTACGGTGAGGGTCGCCAGCCGCTCTTGATAAAAGAGAATCTGGTCGCGGTCGCCCGCAAACAAACTGTCGAGCCACAGGTAAGTAAAAAACAGCGGCCACTCACACTCAATATGCTCAAACTGGCGCAGCTCCTCCGGCTCGTAGTGCAGTCGGGTGGTGTCTTCAATCACGGTCTGGTGGCCGTCGCGCAAAAACCGCTTGCAGCCGTAGGGGCCCTGGAGCTTGTCGATGATCTTTTGGCGGGTTTTGCGGGCCAGCTGCTCGTCGTCAACCGCAAACGCCGGATAGCCCAAAATGCTGAGCAGCGCTGCATCTACCTCCTTAGAGCCCGACTCGCGGGGCAGCAGCGACTCCAGGGTGATGCGGGCGCGGGCAATTTCGTCGGTGAGCACGTGAATGGTCGCCGACTGGCCGCCGCGCATGCCAAACAGGTTAAACCCCCGCAGGGCCTCCAGAGCTGCCTTTGCCATGCCCACAGAGCTGGCGTTGAGCTCCGGCTTGCCGTGGTTCATTTTGTTGCCCCGCTCCCAAATGCCGTAGTCGGGGGTGCGGTAGGCCCGGCCAATGTAGTAGATCAGGCTCTGCACAAAGTTGACTTCATCCTGGGTAAAGATGATCTGCAACCCCGAGGCGGTCATCTGGGCCAGCATGAGCAAAAACACCGAGGTGGCGTCAATTTGCAGATGGCCCCACTCGTCGTCGCCCACCACCGGCAGGCCACTGCCGGTATCGTACTTGGCGTGCAGCGCCTGGAGGGGATCCTGCCGCTCTTTGAACGACTCGACTTTGTTGGCCTGGCGCAGCATGGCCAACAGCAGCCCGCGCATCAGCTTGACCACACTCTGCTCTAGCTCGACAGTGCGGCCCTGGTCGTCGTCGAGGTGGCGGTAGGCCAGCGCCACCCCCCACACCGCCAAAATGCTGTAGACGTTGTCGCGCACCCAGGCATCGGTGTAGTTGCCGTGCACATTCACTGCCGTGCTGGCGGGCAAGAGACCGCTAACCGGGTGCTGCCGCGACAAAATCACGGTTTTGACCTGGTGGTAGTAGCGATCGAGCTGCTCCTGAAGGGCGGCTGAAGACATAGGCGACGGCAATAGGAACGACAGGAAAGGAAATTAATCGGGTTTTAACCCACTCTAGGGGCGATCGGCCAGTTAGTAGTCATGGAGATTACAGAACTCTATTGACTCTGAGAATTAACTCTGGGACAAAACTTGACTGAGGGGCAAGCAAGTGTAGATTGGGTAGCGCGATAGCAAAACCCAACAAAACTCAGTCTGACGTTGGGGTTTCTCCTCTGGAGACGCTGCGCGAACACTTCGTTTCACCCAACCTACGGTTTGCTTTACGCCTAACCCTTGGGGAGCGTGCCCAACCAGTCTATCAGCAGCGGATTGACGACTTCGGGGCGTTCGTCGTGGGGGCAGTGGCCGGTATTGGCAATGCTGTGGAAGCTGACCAGGCCGGGGCGGGCTACGTCTGCGGCCAGTTTGCGGTACACATCCGCACCTTTGATCGGTGTCCAGGGGTCGTTTTCGCCCCAGAGCACCAGCAGCGGCTGGGCAATGCGGGGCAGCAGGTCGTCGGGCTTGGGCCCCGGCGGCGCAGTGACAATGGCGGCAAACACCTTTTGGGCGGTGGGTTTGCAGGCGGGGGCGTAGATCATGTCGATCAGCTCGTCGGTGATGGCGGCGGGGTTGCGGTAGACCTGCCGCAGCGAGCTGCGAATGCGGCCCTTGCGGCGCACCTGGTTAAACACCAGTGGCCCCACTCGGGGGGAGCTGACCAGCCAGGTAAAGGCCCCCATCACCCAGGTTAGGGGTGGGTAGAGCTCTTCGGGGCGGTGGTTGAGGCCCCCAGCGCAGTTAAGCACGGCCCCGGCGGCGGCTTTGTCGGGGTGGTTGGCCAGCATCATCAGCGTCAGCAGGCCGCCGATGGAGTTGCCGACGTAGATGGCGGGGGTATGGATGAACTCGGCCCAAAAGTCGGCTAGCAACTCTTGCCAGAGGTCGAGGGTGTAGGGCAGCTCGGGCTGGTCGGAGTCGCCAAAGCCCAGCAGGTCGAGGGCATAGACCTGGTGACCCGCCGCCGCCAGGGCCGGAATGTTTTTGCGCCAGTGGCCGAGGGATGCGCCGAAGCCGTGGATGAGCACGATGGGGGTTCCTTCGCCCGCTACGGTGTAGGCAATGGTGTGGCCCCGCCAGGTCCAGGTGTGCTTTTGTAGGGATGCCAGCGACAGAGAAACCAGTTCAGCGACCATGGCCAGAGATGTAACGACATGTAACTCCTCCATGGTACAGGGTGCGGACGACGGCCCCAGTGAGGATGCTGTTTGGCTGCCTGTGGCTGGCTACGATAAGGATGGGCGGTGCCCACTGCGGCGACTATGCCCTGCCTATTCAGCAGCGCCGCCGCGACGGCCTGGTGCTAGAGTACCGAATCTCTAAGCTGGTCAACTGACCCTACGGCCTCACCCCCGAAGAAATCGATTTGATGTGGAAGACTGCCCCGCCGAGAATGCTGTTTAGCCGCCCGTAGGGATGGCTAGCTACGATAAAGGTAAATGGTGGGCAGTGCCCACCCTACGGTTTTAGGAG
>DATIVG010000225.1:0-6851 GCA_035466075.1 Nodosilinea sp.
GGCCAAGGACTTTCAGACCTACTACCCCACCACCACCCTGGTCACCGGCTTCGACATTATTTTCTTCTGGGTGGCCCGCATGACTCTGATGGCGGGGCACTTCACCGAAACGATGCCCTTCGAGACCGTCTACATCCACGGTCTGGTGCGCGACGAAAACAACAAAAAAATGTCGAAGTCGTCGAACAACGGCATCGACCCCCTGGTGCTGATCAACAAGTACGGCACCGTCGCCCTGCGCTACACCCTGATTCGCGAAGTCACCGGCGCAGGCCAGGACATTCGCCTGGAGTACGACCGCAAGACCGACGAGTCGGGGTCGGTGGAGGCCAGCCGCAACTTCACCAACAAGCTGTGGAACGCCTCCCGCTTTGTGATGATGAACCTGGAGGGTCAGGCCCCCGCCGACCTGGGCGTGCCCGACCTGGAAAATCTCACCCTGGCCGACCGCTGGATTTTGTCGCGCTACAACCGGGTGGTGCAGAGCGTGCGCGGCCATCTGGATAGCTACGGCATGGGCGAGGCGGCCAAGGACCTCTACGAGTTTACCTGGGGCGACTTTTGCGACTGGTATATCGAGCTGGTCAAGCCCCGGCTCCAGGGCGAGGATGCCGCCTCCAAGCGGGGGGCCCAGCAGACCCTGGCCTTTGTGCTCGACGGCATTCTCAAGCTGCTGCACCCGTTTATGCCCCACATTACCGAAGAGCTGTGGCACACCCTGACCCAGGTGGGCGACAACGAGTTTTTGGCGGTGCAGCCCTACCCCACGGCCCTGGCGGGCCTGGTGGATGACGGCCTGGAGCAGCAGTTTGCCCTGGTGTTTAACACCGTGCGCACGGTGCGCAACCTGCGGGCTGAGGCGGGCATCAAGCCGGGTCTGCGGATCGAGACGATTCTCGAAAGCGAGAGCGCCGAGGAGCGCCACATTTTGCAGGCCACCGCCGACTACATCAAAGACCTGGGCAAGATCGACACCCTGGTGATTTTGGGCGGCAAGCAGCCGGTATCGACGGCCCACGGCGCTGACAGCAACCCGCTGGCCAAGCTGAGCGACAACCCGGTGGTGGCCGAGGTGCAGGACTTTTGGCAGACGATGCTGCCGCTGTTTGAGGAGCCGCTGCACTACGCCGGGTCGTTCTTTGCCGATATTCGCCGCCCGGCCTTTACCCTGCTGTGGATCTTGGCGGTGGTGATTGTGCTGCGGTTTGGCGGGGCGGTGGTGGCGGCGGTGGACAGCACCCCCATCTTTGGCACCCTGATGGAGCTGGTGGGGCTGTGGGTGGCCTTTGACTTTGGGCGGCGCAACCTGCTGACGGGGCGCGATCGCACCCGCCTGGGTGAGACCTACCAGCAGTGGCGACGCGATATCTTTGGCCCCGGCGGGCGGCTCACCCCCGCCGCCAAACCGGCGGCAGCGCCCCGGCAGCCGGTGCCCGTGGCGACCAGCGCAGCTCCCCTGACCCACACCGACCATACTGCCAAGCCCGCCGAGCCGCCCCAGAAGCTGTTTGCCGGGGTGACCGGCACGGTGCAGGTGCTGATTCCCCTCAGCGGCGTGGTCGATATCGACGCCCTGCGGGCCAAGGTCGAAAAAGACCTGGCCAAGGTGGAGGCCGAGATCAAGTCGCTCTCGGGGCGGCTGGGCAACCCTGGCTTTGTGGATAAGGCCCCCGCCGACGTGGTGCAGGGGGCCCGCAACGCCCTGGCGGAGGCGGAGGCCCAGGCGGCTATTCTCAAATCGCGGCTGGCCATGCTCTAGCCATGCCTTAGGATAGGGGCCTGTCTATTGGGCTTGATTTTCCATGGGTATACAGCGGGGAGTCATCGCCCAGACCAAAACGGCCCTGGAGGTGCGCGCCTTTCTCGCCCTGGCGGTGCCCCTGGCCGGGGCCCAGGTGGCCCAGGCGGCGGTGGGCTTTGTCGATACTCTGATGATGGGGCGGCTGGGGGCCGACATTCTGGCCGCCGGGGGGCTGGCGGCGATTAGCTTTCAGCTGCTGCTGGCGGTGGTGGGCGGGTTTGTGATGGCGGTGGGGCCGCTGGTGGCCCAGGCCTTTGGGGCGGGGCAAACCGACCAGGTGGCGGCGGTGGTGCGGCAGGGGTTTTGGCTCACCCTGGGGCTCAGCCTGCCGATGATGGCGGTGCTCAGCCAGCTCGACCGGGGGCTGCTGCTGCTGGGGCAGCCAGCTGCGATCGCAACCCTCACCGCCCCCTACTTTGGCTGGATTTTGTGGGGCACGCTGCCCGCCCTGGGCTTTGCCATGCTGCGAGGCTATGTCTCGGCTCTGGGCCAGGCCCAGGTGGTGATTGTGATTGTGCTGGTCGGCACCGCCTTTAACATCGCGGGCAACTACGCCCTGGGCTTTGGCAAATGGGGCTTTCCGGCCCTGGGGCTGGGGGGGCTGGGGCTGGCCAGCGGGCTCAGCTACTGGCTGATGTTTGGGCTGTTTTTGGCCTATACCCTGCGGCACCCTCAGCTGCGGGCCTACCGCTTTTGGCGCGGCTGGCGGCGGGTGCAGCCCCGGCTGATGGGCTACCTGCTCAAGATTGGCGGTGCGATCGCAGTCACCATCGCCCTGGAGTTTAGCCTGTTTGCCGTCGTCACCTTTTTGATGGGCATCCTCGGCCCCGAGGTGCTGGCCGCCCACCAAACCGTCTACCAAACCATTTATTTAATCTTCATGGTGCCCCTGGGCATGTCCTACGCGGCCACGGCGCGGGTGGGCCAGGCCTTTGGCCAGCAAGACCTGGCCCAGGCCCGGCTGGCGGGCTATGTGGCCTTTGCGATCGCGGCCCTCTTTATGCTGCTGGCCACCCTGGGGCTGCTGCTGTTTCGCCCGGCCATCGTGGGCCTGTACCTCGACCTGAGCGACCCCGCCAACGGTCCGGTCATCGCCCTGGCCATGCCCATGCTCCTGGTCGCCGCCCTGGCCCAGCTCACCGACGGCGTCCAGCGGGTCGCCTCCGGGGCCCTCTACGGCCTCCAAGACACCCAGGTGCCCATGGTGCTCAGCGGGCTCGCCTTTTGGGGGGTGGGGCTGACTACGGGCTACGTGCTGGGCTTTGGGCTGGGCCTCGGCGGGGTGGGGCTGTGGATTGGCCAATCCATCGGGGTGGCCACCGCTGGCATCATTTTTGTGGCCCGATTCCATCGCCTGACCCGCCCCAGCCGGGGGGCCTAGCGGTGGCAGGGCGCAGTCTCCAGGGCCACGGTAAAACCGGGCCGCCTATGGGCGCACGGTTTCGTAGCGAATCAGGCGACGAACGGTGTCGGTCGAAACATTCAGCCGCTGCGCCATTTCTGCTTCAATCGCCGCTGGCGACTGCAGCGGCAGGTAAAAGTCGAGGGTGCGAGGCACCGGCTCTACCACAATCACCTCCACCCGAGTCGCCCGGCGCTCGCCCCCCGCCGCCAGGTCCTGGCCCTCGCTGTCGATGACGGCGCGAATGCTGAGAATGCCTTCGTTCTGCGCCGCCCCATCGGTCGCCAAGACCAGCGGTGCGATCGCCCGACCGGTCACCCCCAGGTAGTGATGGGTCCAGCCGTAGCCAGCCAGCCAAAATGCGCCCCCCAACAGCCCTAGGGGTAGCCAAAACTCCAGGCCAGAGCGGGTGAGCAGACGGTTGAGCGCAGTCATGGGCAAGGGGGAAGGGGGGAACGGGGGCAATGGAGATGTATTGGGAATGGGGGTTGGGAATGATTCTAAAGCTTAACGTCACCGGCCTATCACCGGCACATCACCGGCACAACAGTCATGCACCCGCTGCCATGCTCCCCATGCCCCCATTCACTCCCCTCTCTCCGCTTCCCCTGAGCCAATTAACGAATGGTGAACAGCAGGTTAAGCTAGCAAAGCGAGGGGTTCAGCCCTGGGCAGACCGGTAGGCCCGGCTGGCCTGCGCCCATCGACGGCCGGGGCGCTGGCGAAGGCGGCTGCGATCGCGCCCTCTCCCCAGGCCCGTTCGATCCCATCGACTCACCTGTCATCTCATTGTGTTCCCGTATCCCTATGTTTACCCGCAGCCGCAAACATCTCACCCAGGGGCTCATGCTGACCATGGGCAGCGTCTTTGTGGTGTTTGCCGGGCTGCTCTACGTCATTGAAGTCGAGCGAGAGCTCAACAAACTCGACCAGCAGCTCTACCGCGAAGCGGAGCTGATGATTAGCAGCGGCGGCGCGGACTCGTCGCCCAACCCCAGCTACCCGGTGCAGTTTCAGATCAAAACGGTGCCGCTGCTGGGGGGCAGCACCCTCAGCATTACCTCGGATCTGGCCTACGCCCGCTGGTACGACCCCAACAACCACCTGCTGATGTTTTTTGGGCCGCTGCCGGGCGATCAGCGCAACATTCAGCCCGGCTACAAAACGCTGATCTACGAGGGCCAACGCCTGCGCCAGATGACGGTGCCCATTGAGGCGGCGGGGCAAACCCTGGGCCACCTGGAGCTGGCCACCACCCTGGTGCCGGTGGAAACCGCCCTCCAGCAAATTCGGCTGGTGTTAAGCCTGGGGCTGCCGGTGGGGGTGGGCCTGATTGGGCTGCTGAGCTGGTGGTTCGCGGGCCAGGTGATGCGGCCCATTCAGCTGTCGTACCAGCGCCTAGAACAATTTAGTGCCGATGCCAGCCACGAGCTGAGGTTGCCAGTGGCCGCCATTCTCAATCAGGCCGAGCTGGGGCTGGTGACGGCTTCACCCCAGGAGCAGGGGGCGCGGTTCCAGCACATTGCCGGGCTGGCCCAGTCGATGGAGCGGCTGATTAACGGTCTGCTGGTGCTGGTGACCGCCGATCGCTGGTCGGGCAACCAGCGGTGCAACCTCACCCTCCTGGTCAAAGAACTCGCCCGCGAGTACCAGCCCCAGGCAACGGCCAAGGGGCTGTGGTGGCGGCTAGAGCTGCCCCAGGGCACCCTCTGGGTCAATGGAGACGCCAATTTGCTCCGGCACGCCATTGCCAACCTGCTCAGCAATGCCTGCCGCTACACCCCCACCGGTGGCGAGGTCTCCCTCTCCCTCAGCCACCGCCTCGACCGGATTATTATCATTGTGCAAGACAGCGGCATCGGCATTCCGGCGGCCGATTTGCCCCGCGTGTTTGACCGCTTTTACCGGGTTGACAAGGCGCGATCGCGCGATACCGGCGGCGTTGGGCTGGGGCTGGCGATCGCCCAGCGAATCGTGCAGGCCCACCAGGGCAAACTCACCGTCGTCAGCACCGAAAACCAGGGCTCAACCTTCACCATCACCCTGCCGCTGCTGCTGCCCGCCCAGGCTCAGGGGCAGCCTGTCTCGCCCCAGGCCTCGGGCCGCAAGGCCAAGTGTTAGCCCAACAAGTGCTAGCCCAACAAGTGCTAGCCCCAACCCGTCATTGGATTGCTCGGCGACCCGATGCCTGGGGGCAGGTGCCTGGGGAAAATGCCCGAAACCTTTGTTCTACCGCTGACTGTCAAAACCTGTCCGGAGTGTTGTTCCCATGATGTTGAGTCGCAAGGTATGGCTAGCGGCGTCTGTGCCCCTGGTTTTGGCGGTAGCGGCCTGCGGGGGCGGCTCTGCCCCTACCGCTGAAACCGCCGCCGATCGCGACCCCCATGCTGCCCCGGTGGCCGCTGGCGACGGCAGCGGCACCACGATTGCGATCAGCGGAGCTGGGGCGACCTTCCCCGCGCCGATTTTTCAGCGCTGGTTCGACGCCTACACCCGCCAAGTTGACGCCGATGTGCAGGTGAGCTACCAGTCGGTGGGCAGTGGCGCTGGCCTAGAGCAGTACATCGCTGGCACCGTAGACTTTGGCGCGTCTGAGGCCCCCATTACCGATGCCGCAGATCGCACCCGGGCCTTTGTCGATGCCTTTGGCTATGCCCCCATTCAGGTGCCGATCACCGGCGGGTTGCTGTCGTTTTCCTACAACCTGCCGGGAATTGACGATCGAGAGCTCCGCCTTTCCCGCGCGGTCTACTGCGGCATCGTCACGGGGGAAATTACTCGGTGGGGCGACCCTGCGATCGCAGCCATCAACCCCGACCTAGAGATGCCTGATCTGCCCATCACCTGGGTTCACCGCTCCGACGGCTCGGGCACCACCTTTGTCTTTGTCAACCACATTGACACCGTCTGCGACGGCTGGGCAGGCGGCGTCGGCACCTCCGTTGACTGGCCCGTGGGCAGCGGCGACCAGGGCAATGAGGGCGTAGCCGCTACAATTCAGCAAACCGAAGGCGCGATTGGCTATCTGTCCTACGCCTATGCCGCCCTCGAAGGCCTCGACTCCGCCATGGTCGAAAACAACGCCGGCAACTACGTCGAGCCCTCCCCTGAAACCGCAGGCAATGCCCTGCTCGGCGAAGCCATACCCGACGACTTTGCCCTGCTTGTGCCCGACCCCACTGGCGAAAACGCCTACCCCATCGTCGGTCTAACCTGGGTCATGATCTATAACCGCTACGAAGACGAAGCCCAGTGGAACGCCATGCGCGACGTATTCGAGTGGTCCCTCGGCCCCGAGGGCCGCGCCATCGTCGAAGAGCTGCTCTACGTGCCCCTGCCCGAGCCCCTAGTGGAGCGCATTCAAGAGGTGTTCGACACCGTTAACGCCGGCTAACTTAGCCCCCATTCCCCCGAGGTACCCGGCCCAGGCAAAGCGCCCCAGCTGACTTTGCTTCAGCCTTGTGGCTTGCGAAACCGCCCTCGAACAGCTCGATGCCAGACGACCAGACCCACGGCGCTGTCAGCCATGCCAAAGCGTTGGTTCGGCGCACTGAGAGTCCAGGCCCATGGCCCCAAGTTTGGCCAGGCCACCCCAGGGAAGGCGGGTTTAAAGCACAATTAAATCTACTCCCATCACCCAGGCCATGG
>DATIVG010000226.1:0-2625 GCA_035466075.1 Nodosilinea sp.
ATCGGAAGTCTAACTAAGTGAGTCTTCTCCCCGAACTATTTGCTTTACTCAACCAATAGACAAACCCCCGAGTTCTTTAAAAACTCGGGGGTCTTGGCGGGAGTCTACAGGGGGCGGTAGACGCGGTAGTTGATGTTGGGGAAGATGTTGTCTACTACCTCGATTTTCTCTAGCCAGCCGGAGTCGATCTTTTCGCGCAGAATGTCATCCCACAGCTTTTGAAAACGCATCAGGTGAGAGCGGGTGCGGCGTACGGCGTAGGGCACCATGGTGCCGGTGCGCATGATGAAGGCCCAGTCGGAGGATTGCGCTAGCAGCAGTTCGCGGGCGGCCTGGTTGAGGGCGCGCCACTCTAGCTCGTCGGCGGGTTCGCGCTTGGCCAGGTCGATCATGCGTTCGGCGGCCTTGTGCAGGTGGGGGTAGATCCAGGCGTTGGTTTCGTTCAGCCAGTATTCGTGGAAGCCCTTGTAGCCCCAGCTCGACTGGGAGGGGCGGCACACCTGCTGGGTGGGGTTGGCCTTGAGGTAGTCGGTCAGGTGGGTCATGTCGTAGGTGTCTTGGTCAAACCAGCTCTTGCGGAAGAGATAGTCGAGGAACCAGGGACCTTCGTACCACCAGTGGCCAAATAGCTCGGCGTCGTAGGGCGACACAATAATCGGCGGGCGCTGCATGAGGCCGTGCAGATGGCCGATCTGCTGCTCGCGGTTGTACATGAAGTTGGCGGCGTGCTCGGCGGCTTTTTCGCGGGCCCAGTAGGGGTCGTACCATTCTTTGTCGGAGAGGCCGAGGCCCTTGCCGGTGATTTTGTGGTACTTGATGCCGACGTTTTTGCGCTGGCCGTTGGGCATTACGTAGGGCTTGATGTATTCGTACTCGGCATCCCAGCCCAGGTCGCGGTAAAACTCGCGGTATTCGGGGGCACCGGGGTAGCCCACCTGGGACGACCACACCTGCTGCGACGACTCGTGGTCGCGGCCAAAGGCGGCCACGCCGCTCTCGGTAAAGATGGGGGCGTAGCTGCCAAAGCGGGGCCGGGGCCGGGCGTAGAGAATGCCGTGGCCATCGGTGAGAAAATAGCGCAGGCCAGCGTCGGCCACCATGCGCTCCAGGCCTTCGTAGTAGGCGCACTCGGGCAGCCAAATGCCCTTTGGCGGCTGTCCAAAGGTGTCTTCGTAGTGCTCGGCGGCGACTTGAATTTGCGCCCACACGGCTTCGGGGTACATTTTCATCAGCGGTAGGTAGCCGTGGGTGGCGCCGCAGGTGATGATGTCGAGGTTGTTGCTGTCCTGGTACTGCTTAAAGGCGGTGACCAGGTCGCCGCTGTAGCTCTCCCACACGTTGCGGACGTGGTTAAACTCCTGGGCGTAGGTTTCGGCCAGGTAGCGCACGTGGCCGTTGTGGGTGTTGCGCTCGACCTCCAGCTCGGTGAGTTCTTCGAGCATGGCCAGGTGGGCATCGAAGCGCTCTTGCAGCAGCGGGTCGCGCAGCATGGAGACCAGCGGCGGGGTCATGCTCATGGTGAGCTTGAAGTCAACGCCGTCGCGCTTGAGCCCTTCAAACATGCTGAGCAACGGCACGTAGGTCTCGATGATGGCCTCGTACAGCCATTCTTCCTCTAGGACGTAGTCACTCTCGGGGTGACGCACGTAGGGCAAATGGGCGTGGAGCACGAGCGCGAGATATCCAATAGCCATAGGGTGCCGTTGAGGGAAGTGAACTGGGGGCCGGGCTGGGGAGCGGGTGGAAACCGTTGCCCAAATTCTAAAGCAAAAGTTAAGCGGTTACGGTGGGGTGGGCTGCATCCGTGGCTGGGAGGGCGGCCCAGCCGATTTTGGCGGTCGGCACTGGTATGCCATGAAAGGGTGACCTAAAATTGTCCAGCCAGAACTCTCTGGGCAGAGAGTATAGCGGGGCGGGGCCGGAATCATCTTACTAAAAAGCCTGCGTGGAGATTGAGCCACGGCGCAAAAGCGTTACATGAGCTATGGGGAGTAATTGCAGGCGGCAAAATGGCTGGGGTGAGCCATAATCGGAGCAGCTCTGGCCCGGCCTGGCCGCTCCCTGCTGGCCCCGCGATTGGCCCCATAGCTAGATTTGATCTGTTTGGCTATCCCCTGCCCATGATGAAGCTCTGGCTGGTCTGCTTTGTACTGTTATTCATCGGGGCGGAGACTGCCCAGTGGCTGGGCCAGCTGCCCTGGGTGAGCAGCGTTGAGCTATCGCTACCGCTGACCCTGCTGGGGGGGGTGGGACTTGCGATCGCATCTACTACCTCCCGCCACTGGCCCAGCCTGGGCAGCAATCCTCCCCCAGCCAAAGCACCGCTGCCCCACCCCACCCCAGCGCCCACCGCAGCCATTTCCAGCCCCGCCCCCGCTCCTCAGCCCCCGCCCCAAACAGATTCCATTTCCTTTAAGATCAAAAAACCCCAGCGGCAAGCGTAGAGCAGCTGGGGAAAGGGCAGTCAACCGGTAGAGGCAGCGGAAAGCAACCCGCCCACCAGCCTCTGGACTATTGCCCTGGGCTGCCATAGCCATAGTCACCTGGGTCAGGACAGCCAAAAACCTGCCAACGCTTCAGACTCACTACCGCTATAACTATCCGCTCCCTACCGCCCCATCTCCC
>DATIVG010000227.1:0-11783 GCA_035466075.1 Nodosilinea sp.
TACGATCGCCGTCATGGCTGCACTACGGTGGCACTGGCCCTGGCCAGAAACCTCCAGGGGTTCAAGGTTATCCTCACTTTTCCAAAGAGTATTCCATCTCAATGAATGTCCCCTTTGATGTCGCCAACTCGGCCCGTGGGGCCGGTTACCGTCAAACCCTAGATCAGTATTGAGCTAGGACATTCTAAACCTGAGTGCTGAGCCGTGCTGTAATTGCTCATCTCCCTGCTAATGGCGATGGGTGTCGCATTCATGCTCGTCGGGGGAGGGCTGGGCCACGGTGAGGCTGCCCTGGCAGCGGGGGCAGAGGCCAAAAAACTCCAGGGTGTGGTAGAAAATTTTGAACTCGTGGGCCCGGTGCAGCTGCTGCTCCAGGTCGTGGACGGGGCACTGGTCGATGGCGATGGTGCTGCCGCACTGGAGACAGGTGAGGTGGTGGCGGTCTTCCTGGGGCAGGCTGTAGAGGGCCTCGCCCGAGGGCAGGGTGCGCATTTGCACCGAGCCTTCGAGCTTGAGGGCGTCGAGGGCCCGGTAGACGGTGGCCAGCCCCATGGTGTTGCCGTCTTGCCGCATCTCAATGTATAGATCCTGGGCCGAAATCGGCTTGCTCAACCCCTTTAGAACGGTCAATACTTTCTCTTGGCTGCGGGTGCGACGTACCATGCTGGCTCACTTGTACTGACTCAATTTTATCAACCAGCCGATACGGTAGGATGGGGGTTGCCAACTATTCTGATGTTTCAGCCGCTGAGGTGGTCTGCCGTGACCCAGTACAACGCCCGCATCTATGTCACCCTGCGCCCCTCGGTACTCGACCCCGCCGGTACGGCGGTGCAGTCTGGGCTGGCTCACCTGGGCTACGACAACGTGGGCTCGATTCGCAGTGGCAAGTACATTGAGCTGACCCTGGAGGCGGAGAGCGAATCGGCCGCCAGTCAGCAGATTGACCGCATGTGCGACCAGCTGCTGGCCAACCCGGTGATTGAGAACTATCGAATTGAGCTGCAAGCGTTGGCAACCGCTTAGAGCATGGGAGTAGGGGAGGTAGTGGGGTGAGGGAGATAGGGGAGATGACGCAGCTAGCAGCTCCCCCATCCTCCCCACTTTCTCAATCCTCTTCACCGTCCCCACCCTCCCCACTTTCTCAATCCTCTTCACCTCCCCCATCCTCTTCACCTCCCCTTCCCCATGAAATTCGCCGTCATCGTCTTCCCTGGGTCTAACTGCGATCGCGATGTGGCCTACGTCACCCGCGATATTTTGGGCCAGCCCACCCGCATGGTCTGGCACGAGGAGAGCGATCTGGGCGATGTGGATGTGGTGGTGGTGCCGGGGGGTTTTAGCTACGGCGACTATTTGCGCTGTGGTGCGATCGCACGGTTTTCGCCCGCCATGCAGGCCACGGTGGCCCACGCCCAGGCGGGCAAGCCGGTGCTGGGCATCTGCAACGGCTTTCAAATTTTGACCGAGGTGGGGCTGCTGCCGGGGGCGCTGGTGCGCAACCGAGACATGCGGTTTATCTGCGATCGCGTGCCCCTGCGGGTCGAGCGCACCGACCTGCCCTGGACGGCGGGCTATGCCCAGGGCCAGGTGATCACCCTGCCCATTGCCCACGGCGAGGGCTGCTACTACGCCGACCCGGCCACCCTGGCGGAGCTAGAGGCCCATCGGCAAATCGTGTTTCGCTACAGCAGCCCGGCGGGCGCGGTGGATGAGCCCGCCAACCCCAACGGCTCGCTGGCCAATATTGCCGGTATCTGCAACCGAGCGGGCAACGTGCTGGGCCTGATGCCCCACCCGGAGCGGGCCGCCGACGCGCTGCTGGGGGGCACCGACGGCCTGCCCATGTTCCAGAGCCTGGTGCAGGCCCTGGTGGCGGCCTAGGCTTTGTCTCAGCTTCAAACCGAGCCTTCCATCTACGCACAAGCTTCATCGACGGCCCGGTCACGGCGGCAGGGCTGCCTACACTAACCCTCGTAGACCAGGCCCCTGGCCCCCCGCGATGAGGCTGCCCCCATGCCCAACGACGAATGGCTCGGTAGAGCCCTCGCCTACCGCCCCACGGTCTGTGAATACTGCCACCTGGCCCTGCGCCCCACCCTCGATCGGGCGGCCGCAGAGCGGATGAATGAGATTTTGCGGCGAGCCGAAGCAGAGCCGCTGCTCAACTTTTTAATCGACGAGGCCGATGGGCTGGTGGAGCGCTTGCAGCCCTGTCTGGATGCCCAAAACCTGCACCAGCAGCAGCGGCAACTGCAGGCGGCGATCGATGCCCTCTGGGTGAACGACGTGCTGACCGCCTGCGGGCCGTGATCCTAAGCCAGCCCGTAGAAGCGCTGAACAGGGCGTATTCCACTATCATGTCTCGCCTGGGGAGCTCGCTTGAGGGCTCTATTGGGGATACTGTCGGTTAAGGGCGTAGGCGACCAGGCCTATGGCCAGGGCCAGCAGGCAGAGGGGCAGCAGGCTCACGTGAATGCCGGTGCCGTTGACGTCGTTGCGCCAGCTCAAAAGCAGAAATGGCCCATCGCCGACGGTAAATGCAGGTACGTCAAGCACTTGCAAGAACAGTGGTAGGGCTGCAAACAGCAGCACCAGGAGCACAACCGTCGCCAGAAAAGTTTTTACAAACCTCACCATGACCGATTAAACAGAATGCTCAGCGGGCTGATGGCCTCACAATCATCGATATCACCATGCCTTTAATGTTAAGACGTTCGCTAGAGAGGGATATCTATCTGTGGTTTCTAATCGCTGGCTGGTGCAGGTCTGTCGGCATCGATCCTGCGATCGCGGCGGCTCGGGCGAGGTGCTAGCCGCCTTTCGCCAGCACCAGAGCGCCACCATTTTGGTGGCCGAGAGCGACTGCATGGGCCAGTGCAGCGCTGGGCCCACGGTCAAAATAATGCCCGGCAATACCTGGTACTGCCGGGTCTCCCCTGATGATGTGCCGCGCATTGTCGAGCAGCATTTGCAGGGCGGGGAACTGGTGCGCGATCGCCTCCACCCCCGCTTTCATCCGCCTGAATAAGCTAGGACCGCGTTTGGGCCATGGCCTCGGCGGGGGGGCGCACCACGCGGCGGGCCAGACCCAGCTTTTCTAGCACCACAATGGCGTACCAGGTGACATCCACTTCCCACCAGCGCCAGCCGGCCGGGGCCACGTTGGGGAAGGCGTGGTGGTTATTGTGCCAGCCTTCGCCGTAGGTGAGCAGGGCCGTCCACCAGAGGTTGCGGGAACCGTCTTCGACCTGAAAGCGGCGCTTGCCCCACATGTGGGTGGCGGAGTTGATCAGCCAGGTGGAGTGCCACAGCAGCACAATTCTCAGAAAGCTGCCGTAGATGACGAAGGCCCAGCCGCCCAGGGCAAAGAGTGCGATCGCAACCGGCAGTTGCAGCAGCAGAAAATAGCGATCGAGCCAGCGGTAGTAGGGGTCGCGGGCAATGTCGGGGGCGTAGCGGCGGTAGATCTGGCCGTTAAACACCGCCGGGTTGCGGTAGATCATCCACAGTATGTGGCTCCACCAAAACCCTCGGCTGGCGGCGTAGGGATCTTTCTCAGCATCCTCGGTGTAGAGGTGGTGCTGGCGATGGCCCGCCACCCAAAAGATCGGCCCGCCCTGGAGCGCCATAGCGCCAATGGTGGCAATGATGTACTCCAGCCAGCGGGGCACCTGCAAACTGCGGTGGGTGAGCAAGCGGTGGTAGCCCAAGCAGATGCCGATGCTGCCAAATAGCCAGTGCAGCGCCACCATCACTCCCAGGGCCGACCAGGAAAAAAACCAGGGTGCCAGCAGGGCCACACCGTGAATGGCGGCCAAAAAGCCCACCAGAGTCCAGTCTAGGTTCGCGAGGCCCGGCTGGGGCGGGGCCTGCTTAATCGATGTTGTTGTCATAGCAAATCCTTATTGCTCGGTAAGGTTGAAGCCGTTGGCCCAGGCAACCACCCAGACCACGCGGGCCGCTCTTGCAAGACCTCTTGCATTCTTAGAGGAATGAGGCGAGGATGCTGCAAGTGCTGCTTGCAAAACTACCCTAACAAACTTCTCTGGTAAAATGCAAGTGTTGCTTTCTTTTTTCTATGGCAGACCCGCGTAAGTCAGCCCGACAGCGCCTTGTAGACGCAGCCTTTCAGCTTTTCTCCAGCCAGGGGGTGGGCGTTACCACCACCCGTCAGGTGGCCGATCTGGCCGGTGTCAACGAAGTGACGCTGTTTCGCCAGTTTGGCAGCAAGCATGGCTTACTTGCCGCAGTGATGACCGAGGCCCCGGTGCTCACCGCCACCGACGGCTGGAGCCTGGCCGCCCTCAGCCAGCTGCCCGCCGACCGGGCCCTGCATGATTTTTTGGCCCACTGCCTCGATACCCTAGACCCGCTGGCGGAGCTGGTGCGCTCGGTGATTGGCGAAGCGGGGCAGTTTTCCGCCGCCAACAGTCAGGCCCTGGGCCGGGGTTTGCAGACCATTCGCGATCGGGTGGCCGAGGCCCTCGACACGCTGCTGGCCCAGGGCGAAACGGCGCGCCTGCCCGCCCAGGAGGTGGCGGGTTTGGTGATGGCCCTGCTGCTGGGCTACGTCGCCCTCCAGGACACCACCGATGATGCTACCAATGACGCCACCGACGACCCTACCAACGCGCTAGCGGCCCCCGACCACCCCAGCCTCTGGCCCAGCCGCGCCGCGTTTCTCGACAGTGTGGTGACCTGGCTGCTCAGCCTGCGCCCTGGGCAAACCGAGGCGATCCCGGCGGCAGCCCTGGCCAGCCTAGTGGCCCCCCAAACCGAGGCCTGGGTCGATCTGCCCGCCCCGGTGGTGCACCAAATTATGCAGGCGGCGCGCAAGGCGGGGGGGCAGACCTACGCCCTGGTCTACGTGCTGCTGGGGGCGGGGGTAGCCGTGGCCGAGGTGCCCCAGCTCCAGCGGGCCAACGCCCTCTACGACAGCAACCAGCACATCTTGCTGATTGGCCCTCACCACCGCCAGGTGCCCCTCAACCAGTGGATTATGGGGCAGCGCTACGGCACCTACACCAAAAACCCGCTGACCCGCTGGCTGAAGAGCCGCAGTGACGACTCGCCCGCCCTGTTTTTGGGCCCCGAGGGTCAGCCGATGACGGCCTTTAGGGTGCGCCAGCTGTGGGCCGAGGTGACGGCTGACATTGCCTCTCCCCTGGGGGTGCCCCTGGCGGTGGAGCAGGCCCGCGCCACCTGGTGTGTGGAAATGCTGCTGCGGGGCCTCAACCGCCAGGAACTCAGCCTGCTGAGCGGGCTGACGGTGGATCAGATTGAGCCGCTGGTGCAGCGGGCCCAGGAGCGCTCGGCCCTGGCCCAGGCCCTGCGCCTCGACCGGCAGTCGGGCCCGGTCTATGGCGCGGGCGACAAGGCTACCGACACGGGCGGAGCCGGGCCGGAGCGCTAATCCCAGGGGCCAACCGGAGCACTACAGCACACCTTCGGCTCTGAGCAGGTCAAGGGCCTCGGGAATGCGCAGCCGCATGGCGGCGGCGGCGGCCTGCAACAGGCGCAGATTGGGCAGATCGGGGTCGAGGGCGGCGGCGCGGTCGAGGGCAATTTGGGCCCGCCGGGGCTGCCAGGCGTAGAGGTGCACAAAGGCCAGGTAGCTCCAGTGATAGGGGTTTTCGGGGGCAACGGTGGTGATCTGCCGCAGGGTTGCGATCGCAGCCTCCGCCCGCTGCTGAAGAATCTGGGCCAGCAGCCTGCCGTAGAGCCAGTCGAGGCGCTCGGGGCTGGTCAGCAGGCGATGGCTGAGGGCCTGCTCGGTGTGCACCAGGTACCGCTGCCGGGGGTCGTACTGGTTAATCCGGCCCACCTCGGCAAAGACAGCGTCCAGCTGGCCCGTCGCCAGCCCCGCCGAGAGCTGCCGCAGGTAGGTGCCCAGGTCGAGCGGCGGGGCGCCGGGCAGCGGCCCCGGCGGGTCAGTCGGCGGCTGCACCTGCACCACCGTCGGCGGCAGCGCAATGGCCTGACTTTCACCGGTGGCGGGTTGCAGCAGGGCGGCGGCCAGGCGGTAGCGGCCCGCAGGCAGGTCGGCCGGGGGGGCCAGGGCCAGCCGCTCAGTCACGGTGTAGGCAGCCGCGCCGTGGTCGCCGTAGAGCCTGCCCAGCCCCACGGCGTGATCGCTAATCCAGAGAGGGGCAGCACCCGACTCAGGCTGCCAGGTGAGCAGCAGCAGCCCGGTTTGCAGCGCCTGCCAGGGCCCCTCCAGCCGGTAGGTCACCGGGTAGCCCTGGCCCGCCACCACCTGGGCCGGGGCCTCCACGGCGGTGAGGCGCACCCCATCGACCGCAGCACTGGCCGGGGCCACGGCAATCTGGGGCTGTCGGCGGTGGTGCAGGGAGGCTTCGCTGCCGTCGGGCAGGGGCCAGGTGGCCACCACCTCCAGCTCGGGGGCGGCCAAAATCGCCGCTTTGAGGGCGGCCTGACCGGCCTCGATGGTCTCGTAGGCCCCCTGGTCGCCGGTTTTAGTCAGGTACCAGTCGAGGGCCTGGGCGTCCGCTGGGGCGCTGGCGGGGTCCCAGGCCAGCTGGCGGGCAAACACCTGAAAATCGGCCGCGCCACCGTAAAAATCCAGGCTGGCGGGGTTGAGCTGCTGGGTGTTGGTGGCCATGCCCAGGGTGCTGACCTGGTGGGGTGCCAGCTCGGTGATGGTGGCCACTATATCGCCGTGGGGCCAGGGCGCGCCGGTGTAGGGCCGGTAGCTGCCCCGCCCCGGAATATTGCCCGGCAGCGGAAACAGCGTCCACAGCAGGAGCAGGGTTGCGATCGCAGCCGCCCCCCAGCGCACCAGCCCCGCTCGCCGCCAGCTCAGCATCGCCGCCAGGGCCACCGTCAGCAGCGGCACAATCGGGGCCAGCAGCCGGGGCTGCTTGTTGGAGCCCAGTGCCCCCAGCACCAAAATGATCAGCACCAGCCCCCCCAGCCACAGCCAGGCCTGGCCAGGGTCCACCGGCCTGCGCACCCACGACCGGCGCGGTGCTTGCTGGGGCCACAGCTCGGCCCCCAGGGCCAGGGCCCCCGTGGCCAGACCCAGCCACAAAATCGGTGCCGACACCATCGCCGGCAGCTGCTGTGGGTAGTAGAGCCAGCCCGCCAGGGTGTTGGCCTGGGGGTCGCGGCGGTAGATCACCCCGTGGGCCGTAGACTCCACGGTGGTGCTAATAATCGTCAGCCAGCTGGCGCTAAACCAGGGCCAGATCAGCAGCAGCCCCAGCCCCAGCCCCGCCCCCAGCTGAAACAGCCGCCCCCAGCGGCGACCGTAGAGGCTCAGCCCCAGCGGCCAGCCCAGCGCCGCCACCAAAAACAGCAGGCCCGAGGTGCGGGTCAGCAGCATCAGCGCCACCCCCACCCCCCACAGACCCGTAAATACCCACTGCCGCCCCACCGATTCCGCCGTCCACCAGTAGGTCAGCCCCGCCAGGGTAAAGGCCACCAGGGCCACCAGGGCGTAGTCGAGCAGGTAGTCGAGGCGCAGGGTGGCCAGCAGCGGAGCCAGCAGACTCAGGCCCGCCGCCCACAGCCCCACCCGAGGCGAAAACAACCGCCGCCCCAGGGCGTAGGTCGACCCCAGCAGCACGGCGGTAAACAGTAAATTCACCAGCAGCCCCACGTCTAGACTGGCCCCCCCCAGGGCAAACAGGGGCACCGTCAGCAGGCTGACCAGCGGCCCCCGCTGGGTGGGGGCCTGCTGCCACAGGGTGCGCCACCAGTCGCCCGAAAACCGGGCCGGATCTTGCATCACCCACCAGTGGTTGAGGGCGCGGGTCAGGTGGTCGCCCTGGTCCCAGGCGGGGGGCGCCTGATCCAGAAAAATCCACAGGCGGTCTACCACTGCGGCGAGCAGCCACAGCCCCGCCAAGATCGCCAGGTCGCGCTGGAGGGTGGGTTTGAGGGCCGAAGGTCGAGAGGTCATAGCAGCACCGCAATCGCCGGTATCCCCGGCATTTTAGGGCATTGCTGGCGCTACCGGTCGCCCCGAGCCACCGCCCCTGTGGCCAGTCTGGTTGCGCCATGGCAGCCCTGAGCGTTTGAATATTCGAGCGTCTGGGCCCGCCAACCGCTCTTGCCTACGGGGCTTATGGGTGGGCGGCGTGGAAGCGGACAAAGTCGGCGGCCCGCAGCGGCGGCGAAAAGTACCGCCCCTGGCCCTTGGCAATGCCAATGTCGCGCAAAATCTCCACCTGCACCGCCGACTCAATGCCTTCGACAATCACATCGATGGTGCTTTCGCGCACCAGAGCCGCCAGCCCGTCGAGCTGAAGGTCGGTGCGATCGCAGCTCAGCAGCCCATCGCCAAACGACTTGTCGAGCTTGAGAATATTGAGGTTGATCTGCAAATAGAGCATCCGCTGGGTGGCGCTCACCTTGGCTAGGGGGCTGGTCCCCTAGCCAAACGGGCAGCTAGCCCTGGCCTGCCCTAGGTCAGGCCGCTGGCGGGCCAGGGCCCCGGCGGGGTCTCGGGCAGCGCCTTGAGCGATACCTGGGTGTCGTAGAGGGTAAAGCCCCGCGACTCATAGTTTTTGTAGGCAAAGGGCCCGTCCAGGCTACAGGTGTGCACCCAGACGCGGCGGGCACCCAGGGCCCAGGCTCGCTGCACCCCCACCGTCAGCAAATGGCCGCCGATACCCTGACCAATAAACTGGGGCAGCAGGCCAAAGTAGATGATTTCCAAATCAATTTCCCCATCGCCAGCGGCGTCCTTTCCCAGCTCCACATAGCCCGCTGGAGTGCCTGCCACGTAGGCTACCCAGGTTTCTATGTCGGGTTGGTTTAAATAGGTGAGCCAGCGCTGGTAGGGCCAGCTCAGGCGATCGCACCAGTACCACTGGCCGCCCACGCTGCTGTATAAAAACCGGCTGAACTCAGGGCAGGGCACCTCGGCCCGGCAAATCTCCAGCTGGAGCTGCTCGCTCAGCTTAGGCCGCAGCTGCCCTGGGTCGAGCATTTCCAGATACCAGGTGGTGACCTCGATCTGCATTAGTGCAGCAGCTCTCCCTTGAGAATGGTGACGGCCTGGCCGCTGAGGCGCACCCGGTAGCCCTCGGGGCCATCGGCTTCGTCTTGCACCTTGATCACCCCCCCACGGGCCGAGGCCTGGTAGGCCAAAAAGGTGCTCTTACCCAGTTTTTCGCGCCAGTAGGGGCTGAGGCAGCAGTGGGCCGACCCGGTCACCGGGTCTTCGTTGATGCCAATGCCGGGGGCAAAATACCGAGAGACAAAGTCGTAGGGGGCCGCCCCCCGGCTGGTGACAATCACGCCGTGGACATCGAACCGCCCCAGGGCGGCAAAGTCGGGCCGCAGAGCCTGCACCGCCGCCGCCGACTCCAATTCCACCAGGTAGCCGAGGGAATTTTGCGCCACGGCTACGGGGGTTGCCCCCAGGGCCGCCGCCAGCCCCTCGGGCTCAGCGATGGGCTGAGACAGGTTGGCCGGAAAATTTAGCTCAATCCAGTCGCCGAGCAGGCGGGCGGTGAGCACCCCGCTGCGGGTGTGGAACTTGGCCTCCTGGTCAGCCGTTAAAAACCCCTCGCGCCAGAGCACGTGGCAGGTGGCCAGGGTGGCGTGGCCGCACAGATCGACCTCCACGGTGGGGGTAAACCAGCGCAGCCGGTAGCCGTCGGCCTCGGGATAGAAAAAGGCCGTTTCCGACAGGTTCATCTCCTGGGCTACCTGCTGCATCCAGGCGGCGGCAGCGGCCTCGGTGAGCGGGCAGACCGCCGCCGGGTTGCCGCTGTAGGCGGCATCGGTAAAAGCATCGACCTGATAGATTGCAATCGTCATCGATTAACCCCTGGAAATTTGGCTCCTGAAAATTTAGCCTCTAAAATTCAGCCCCTAAAACTCGGCCCTTGGTCATCAATGGTGAGGAGAACACCTCAATTGTCGTAGGGTGTGTCATCGCCTGGCGTGACGCACCAATCTTAGACCCTGCCGTGCGTTGAGCTGTGAGCCCAACTCAGCCTATGCCAACGCCACAACACACCCTACCGCATCGTTTAACTGGTGGTCTGTCAAGCCTAGATTTTGTAGGTGGCGCGCCAGCAGAACCCAACAACCTAGCTCTGGTGTTGGGTGAAACGCAGGGTCACCCAGCCTACGAGTATCCTAATGTCTATTGTTGGCGCTGCACTGGGGCCACCGACACCTCTAGCTGCTCGACAGCGACCGGCGAATTTGATCGGCGGTCATAAAACAGTTGTCGAGGGGATATTTGGCCAGCATCTCAGTGGCCATCGCGGGCAGATCGCTGACGGAGCGCTGCTCAAAGCGCCCCAGGGCCGCATAGCTGATCAGACCCAGATATTCGCGAATCGCCAAAAACGATCGCTCGTGGTGGGGAATCCAGTCGGGCAGGGGCTCGATGTGGGGAATCACCGCAAACCCCAGGCTCTTAAAGGTGAGCCAGGCCCGCAGCATGTGGGGCGCGTCGGTGATCAAGATGATGTTGGTTGCCCCGCGAGTGCCCAAAATAGCGCTGGCCGAGTGCGCTTCGTTGTAGGTGGTTCTTACGCAGACGGCGCTCAGCAAACCGTCGGGCGACAGGTTGCGCTGCTCTAGCTGGCGAAAGACCTGATTGCCCTGGGCGCGGCCCATCACCAGCATCTGGGGCGCTCTGCCGCTGTCAACCATATCTACAGCGGTGTCGTAGCGCCCGCCCTGAATGGCAGATTCGCGGGCCAGCACGACTACGGCGTCGGCGGTGGCACCTGTATCTGGCGGCACCAGGCGCACTAGCAGCTGGGTGGCGGGCACCGAAAACAGCGGCGACACCACAAACCAGTAGGCAGCCAGCAGCGATAGCCCCAGGGTGGCCATGCGCCACCGATAGCGGGGCCGACCGGCGATCACCATCACCGCTGTGAAGACCAGCAGCGTCAGCGTCACCGCTCGGGCGCTAGACAGCCAGTCAAAGAGCTCCCAGGTAAATTTGGTCCAATAGGTGCGTAAAAACCCTTTTATAAGTTCCACCATGGCGTCATTTTGCCCAGTAATGAAGGACGGCCGGAACCCAGTAGGCCCGTCAGGTCTAGCCTACTCAGCCCAACCGCTGAATCAGAACTCAGCCCCAGAGGTAAAGCAAAATTTACAGAAGCATGTAGCCTCGGCAAACCTGCCCTGGGGCCAGGGCGCGCCTGCGACCATCTCCGCTGGCTCCGCTACTGGTAATAGCGGCGGTCGGCCCAGGCCCGCAGGTCTGCTTCGGAGCTGAAGGTGTGGCGCTGCTGGGTGACCGGGTCGTAGACGACATAGAGGGAGTTGCCGCCGCGATCGCACCTCACCGTCACCCGTAGATCGGTGGAGCCGCACAGGTAGGCCAGCAGCGCCGTCGCCATCGGGGCCAGGCGGGTCTTGGCAACCGCCCAGGCGTGGCCCAGGGAATATTCGCTGCGCGGAGACTGGACTGTGGGTTCGACAATCAGCTCTAGCTCGGCATAAAGGCTATTGGGTTTCATAGGTCTGTCCTCTAGACAGGAAAGGGGCCGTTCAAACACGCCGTTCAAACACATCAATTCGGCGGCTCGATTCGGCATAGGTGAATTTTCTTTGATCGGCCCCTAGCCCAACAGAGGCAGTTGGCGTAAATTGTATTGGTAACAGTTTGGTTTTTTGCAACTGTTCTGCCTGCCCACCCCCCAAACTGTTCCTATCTCCCTCCCTCTCCCCACCTTCCCCACCCCAAAACTCAAAACTTTCTCTACTCCCCCCTAACTCCCCCACCTTCCCCACCCCAAAATTCAAAACCCAAAACTGAAAACCCTCTCCCCTCC
>DATIVG010000228.1:0-9794 GCA_035466075.1 Nodosilinea sp.
TTTTGCCAGCGGTGGACTGGCCGGTGAGGCGATCGCAGATCACCCGCGCATCCGTCGTGTTCACCAAAATCTCTACCGCTGCCGGGTCATCCAGCACGTGGGTGAGATTGGTGAGAATCTGCAAGTGCTCGTCCGACTTGGCGGCAATGCCCACCACCAGCCGCACCACCTCCCCAGGGTTCCACTCCACCCCGGCGGGGAGTTGCAGCACCGCAATGCCCGTCGTCTCGATCAGGTCGCGCTGGGCCGGCTGCCCGTGGGGGATGGCGATGCTGTTGCCCAGATAGGTATTGGCCTGGGTCTCCCGCCCCAGCATGCTGTCGATGTAGCCCGGCTGAATGCGGCCCCGGCTCACCAACACCTCACCCACCTGCCGAATCGCGTCTATTTTGCTGCGGGCCGTGGCCTTGAGCCGCACATCCTCCGGCGTTAGGTTAATCATTCAGGCATCTCTCTGGGGTAATTAAAAGCAATAAACTTAGCCGACTTACAGGCCCAAAACTCATCCACAAGACCCGCCCAAAATCTCGATCGCCCGGGCCAGAGATCAATAGCCAGCACGGCCTTTCCAATGCCTTAATTGTTCAAGACCAGCGGCAAGCTGGGGCGGCTTTGTCATATTTCCTTAGACATTGCCTAAAGTTTTGTAGCCTAGCCCAGCCCGTCGCACGCCGATTTTCATGCCTGCCCCCAACCTGGGCAGCACCGCCCCACAGCCCCAAAAGCAGCCTGCTCACCGGCCCTAACCGCCGCTGCCCCTGGTGAAATGTATCTCTGCATACAGTGTGCATTTGTAGAGAATTTTATAAGTGAAGCGGATCACGCCGTGGGTAAACGTAGGCTGAGGGCAGCTAATTTTTACCTTGTAAAATCAAGCGCTACACCGAGGGTCAACCATGCCAGACATACAGACAGAGCCAGTCCTTACCCTTGAGGCGGTGCCCGAGGATCTCCAGGCCGAAGCCAAAGGTGTATCGCTCAGAGATGTCACCAAAACCTATGGCTCCTTTGCCGCCGTGCAGAATATTACCCTCGATATTCCTGCCGGGTCGTACACCTGCCTGCTCGGCCCCAGCGGCTGCGGCAAAACCACCACCATGCGCATGATTGCGGGCCACGAAGATATTTCTGAGGGCGATATTTACATCGGTGAGACACGCATCAACGGCATTCCCGCCACCGAGCGCAACACCGCGATGATGTTTCAAAACTACGCCCTGTTTCCCCACAAAACCGTGTGGGACAACGTGGACTTTGGCCTCAAAATGCGCGGTATGACCAAGGCCGATCGGCAGCACCGGGTGGGCGAAATGCTGGAGGTCGTAGGGCTGAGTAGTTTTAGCGATCGCAAGCCCGCCCAGCTCAGCGGTGGCCAGCAGCAGCGGGTGGCCCTGGCCCGCGCCCTGGTTACCCGGCCCCAGGTGCTGATGCTCGACGAGCCCCTCAGCGCCCTTGACGAATCGCTGCGGGTCAAGACTCGCGGCGAGCTGCGCAAGCTCCAGCGCCAGTTCGGCATGACCTTCATTCAAGTCACCCACAACCAGGACGAAGCCTACTCCCTCTCTGACCAGATCGTGGTGATGGATCACGGTCGAGTAGACCAGGTGGGCACCCCCAGCGACATTTTCACCAAGCCCCTGTCGAAGTTTGTGGCCAGGTTTACCGGCGACAACAACATTTTTGCGGGCACCGTCACCAGCGCCGTGCAGGACACCAGTGGCCAGCTGATCCAGCTCGATGTGCCGGGGCTGGGCCAGCTGCTCTGCCTGGGCGACTATGCCCAGGTGGGCAGCGAGGCCGCCTGCTGCATCCGTGCCGACCTGATGCAGATCAAGTCCCTCAGCGAAGCGGAGCAGTCCACCTGCGGCCCGGCCACCAACCGGGTTACCGCCCGCATCACCGCTGTCGAGTTTACCGGCTACGTCACCCGCGTGTCGCTGGTGCTCGAGCGCAACGGCATGGAGGTGCTCTACAAAGCCCGCACCCCCGACTGGCTCACCACCTCCTTCGCCGAAGGCCAGGTGGTCGTGCTTGACTGGGCCGCTGCCGACTGCGTCTTTCTGGCGCATTAGTTGCGGACTAGCTAGCGCACCAGCAAGGCCGATCTGTCTCCTCACAGTCTTTTCCACCCTTCGTCGTTCATTGAAATGTTGTTACCTATGGCTAAGTTTTCTCGTCGCCACGTGATTCGCACCGGCCTGGCTGCCGGGGCCTTTCTTACCGCCACCCGCTGCGCCGCCCCCTCCGGCACCCCCAACAACCCGGCCCCCGGCCCCCAGGTCAATACCAACCAAAGCAAAGACGTCACCCTGCGGCTGATCGGCACCGGCGTGTCGCAGATCAACGACATTCGCGACAAGGCCCAGGAAGATTTGGGCTTTAAGTTCGACATGCGGGCGCTGAGCACCGAAGAAAACAACCAGATCGCTATCACCCAGCCGGGCCAGTACGACATCTTCGACGGCGAATATTTCAGCCTGCCCCTGGTGGTGCCCTCCGGCAACCTCCAGCCCATCGACATCAAGCGCATCACCAACTACGACCAGATCGTGTCGTTCTTTAGAACCGGCGAGTTTAAAGGTATGCCGGTGGAGACCTCCCAGGGTACGGCCCCCTTCAGGGTGCAATACCTCACCGGCCCCGACTCCAAGGAGTTTTCGTCTACCCCCACCGACTTTGCTACGCTGATTCCCTTTCAGTACAATGCCGACACCCTGGGCTATCGCCCCGACCTGGTAGGCCGCCCCATTGAGAGCTGGGGTGAGCTATTCAATGAAGAATTTAGGGGCAAAACCTCTATCCTCGACATTCCCCAGATCGGCATTATGGATGCCGCCATGGTGGCCGAATCGCTGGGGCTGATGACCTTTGGCGACAAGGGCAACATGACCCGGGCCGAAATCGACCAAATTATGGAGATTCTCAAGGAGCAAAAGGCCAACGGCCAGTTTCGCGCCTTCTGGAAGACTTTTGATGAGTCGGTCAACCTGATGAGCTCGGGCGAAGTGGTGCTGCAATCAATGTGGTCGCCCGCTGTAACCGCCGTGCAGTCCCAGGGCATTGAATGCATCTACGCTCCGCTGAAGGAGGGCTACCGGGGCTGGGGCGGCGGCATTGGCCTCTCCAAAAATCTGGAGGGCATTCAGCTCGACGCGGCCTACGAATACATCAACTGGATGCTCGACGGCTGGGTGGGGGCCTTCCTGGGTCGCCAGGGCTACTACAGCGCCGCACCCGAAACCGCCCGCAAGTTTATGTCTGCCGCCGAGTGGGACTTCTGGTACGAGGGCAAGCCCGCCGCCGAAGACATGGTTGACCCCTTTGGCAAGACCCTGGCCAAGGCCGGTGTCAGCCGCGACGGCGGCTCCTTTGACGAGCGCTTTGGCAACATCGTCTGCTGGAACTCCACCATGGAGGAAAACACCTATCTGGTGCAGAAGTGGAATGAGTTTATTGCTTCGTAATTGGATAAGCTGAAAATTTTGAGTTTTGAATTTTAAGTTCTTGATAAAAGGCTTTAATTCAAAACTCAAAATTCAAAACTGAAAGCTCCTACTCCATCACTCCCTCACCCCATCACTTCCTCTCCCCATGTCTGAAACCTGGAAAGCTCTCAAGCCCTACGCGCTAATTACGCCGCAGACATTGGTATTTCTAATGTTTTTGGTGTTCCCCATTCTCATGATTGGGGTGGTGAGCTTTTGGGAGTTTAACGGCTACTCCATGACTCCGGCCTTTACCCTCGATAACTATCGGGGGATTTTGACCGATGTGACCTTTAAGACCTACCTGAATACCTTCAAGTTTTTGGCGTTGACCTGGCTGGCGACGCTGCTGATTGGCTACCCGGTGGCCTATTTTCTGGCGTTTCATGTGCCGAAGCTGGAGTGGCAAATTTTGCTGTTTCTGGTCTGTACGATTCCGTTTTGGACTTCGAACATCATTCGGATGATCTCCTGGGTGCCGCTGCTGGGGCGGGAGGGGTTGGTCAACCAGATGTTGCTGGGTGTGGGGGTGATCCAGGAGCCGCTTCAGTTTTTGCTGTTCTCAGACTTTGCGGTGGTGCTGGGCATGGTGCACCTCTACATCATTTTTATGATTGCGCCGATTTTCAACAGTTTGATGCGGATTGAGCGATCGCTGGTGACTGCGGCTGAGGACTTGGGCGCTTCTGGGTTTCAGGTTTTTAAGGAGGTGATTTTGCCGCTGTCGGCCCCGGGCATTGCGATTGGCTCGATCTTCATTGTGACGCTGATCATGGGGGAGTTTGTGACGGTGCGGCTGATGGGGGGCGGCCAGTCGGCCTCGGTGGGTAAGCTGATTCAGACCCAGATTGGCAGTTTGCAGTACCCCCTGGCGGCGGCGAATGCGATGGTGCTGCTGGCGGTGACGATGCTGATTATTGTGTCGATTTTGCGGGTGCTGGATATTCGCAAGGAGCTGTAGGACAAAGGGAGTTTCATTCTTGCTTAGAGCTGATCCCCCACTTTCTGGCGATGAAAGATTCACTCGGTATCAGGGGGATCCTTGAAAGCATTTCTGACATAGAGCATTTGAAATTTGGCGAACCGTAGGGTGGGCACGGCCCACCATTTCACCCCTGAGCACTATCTATGAAAAAGCGGCCTCTTTCGTTCTATCTGCTTCTCGCGTTCTTTTGCCTGTTCGTGCTGTTTCTCTACGGCCCGATGATCACTATTTTTATGCTGTCGTTGCAGGGGCCGGACGGCGGGTTGACCTTTCCGATGCGGGGGTTTAGCTTCTACTGGCTGGGGCAGGTGTTTCAAGAGCAGCGGGTGGGCAATTTTATTGAGCCGTTTGTGCGATCGCTACTGCTCGGTGCCGCCGTCATGGCTATCACCATTGCTGCGTCGGTGCTGGCCAGTATGGGCTTTCGCCAGCGGTTTAAGGGCTCTACGGTGATTTTTTACATGACCATCGCCAGTCTGATTGTGCCGAGCATTTTGGTGTCGCTGGGCATTGGGGTGGTGTTTCAGGTGATGGGCTGGCCGACCAACTGGTTTACGTCGGGGCTGGGGGCGCACCTGACCTGGACGCTGCCGATTGCCTTTCTGATTATGCTGGGCATTTTTAACCGGTTTAACCCCTCCTACGAAGAGGCGGCCCGCGACCTGGGGGCGAGCGACCAGAAGACCTTTTGGGAGATTGTGATGCCGCTGATTGCGCCGAGCCTGCTGGGGGTGGGCCTGCTCACCTTTACCCTCTCCTATGACGAGTTCACCCGTACGTCGCTGGTGTCGGGGCAAAAGAACACCCTGCCGCTGGAGATCTTTGGCATGACCACCAATGTCACCTCGCCGGCCCTCTACGCCCTGGGTACGCTGACGACGGTGTTTTCGGCGTCGATTATTTTGCTGGCCTTTTTTGCCTATAGCGAGATTGCCAAGCGCCAGCGGGGTAAGGCCTAGGGGAAATTGTGAATGGAAAATTTTGAGGGGCACCTCTGCCTGGCCCAGTATCCCTGCTCAGCGGCATACTGATCGGGCTCTAGAGCCCAAAATCTTACAAAAGATGCCTGGATTGCCGCTCTGGCCCAGCCGCCCGACTAGGATGGGTCTATGTATAAAGAGTTGTTTTTGGCCCTGCTGCGGCAGCATCGGGCGATTGCCGTCATTCGTGCGGGCACGGTAGACAGCGGCTTGGCCCAGGCCCAGGCGGCGGCGGCGGGCGGCATGCGCCTGATTGAGGTGACCTGGGATAGCGCTAGCCCCGCCCGACTGGTGGATCAGCTCCGGCAGAGTTTGCCCAACTGCACCATCGGCATGGGTACGGCTTTTTCGTTGAAGGATTTGAAGCATGGGGCGGCGGCGGGGGCGCAGTTTTGCGTTTGCCCCCATATCGATCTAGCGCTGATTCGAGCGGCTGAGCCGCTGCAAATTCCGATCGTGCCGGGGGCTCTGACCCCGAATGAAATTGTGGCGGCCTGGCAGGCGGGCGCGACGGCGGTGAAGGTTTTTCCGATTGGTGCGGTGGGCGGGGCGAGCTATGTTCGCAGCTTGCAGGGGCCGCTGGGCCACATTCCCCTGGTGCCCACGGGCGGGGTGACGGTGGAGAATGCTGGGGAGATGGTGAGGGCAGGTGCGATCGCACTTGGTCTCTCCACCGGGCTGTTTCCAAAACAGGCCGTCGCGGCCCAGGACTGGCCTGCCATTGCCAAGCGCTGTAGCCAACTGGTCGCCAGCCTCAACGATCGGGGTGGCTAAAGGGCCAGTCTCTGGAGGGCCAGCCGCTTGATATAGCCGTAGACACCTGGGTTAGGACATCGAGAAACCTTAGAAGCGTTCGAACGTTCAAACGTTCTTGGGGAAAGTGTTTTAACCGGACTGGCTACAGCTATAGCTGCCGGTCTCGGTGGCCCCTCTGTCTCCTAGCTGCCCAGCTTAAAGGCCTCAACGCAAAGGGCATAGATTGCGCCAACTTTAATGCTGTTGATGCAGTCGAGCCAGAGGGGCTTGGGTACCTTTTTCATGAGCTCGGCATCGCGCCAGCGGCGGCTGTACACCAGCCAGCTGACCAGCTCGGCCCCCAGCACCAAAAACCCCGAAACCAGCGTGTCTTGCACCGCCGCCTGACCGGCAATGGCCGCCAGCGACACCGCCAAAAAATAGCCCCCCAGCAGGCTGATCAGCACCAGCGACACCCGCCGCCAGGGGTTGATCAGCCACAGACTAAACTGATCGCCCAGGTCGTCGATTAGGGTGCTCAAACGGGTCCGCTGCATCGGTCAACCCCCATTGGCTAAACACAGATTTTCTGGCCGAGGCCCAGCGCTCATTAGCACTCATTTCTGCCCTTGAGATGGCCCCTGCAATTGGCCCCGCTACAGCTCAGCCCGACAGGCCGGGTGCAGGCCCCCCTGGCGACAGAGGTAGGCCAGCTGCTCGCCGCTGAGGTTCAGGGCTCTAGAGAAGTCTACCCCGCTCAAGGTTCCACCGCTATCGGGCTCCGTCGGCAGGGTGATAAAGCCATTCTCCACGGACTGCTCGGCCACAAAAAATATGGCCCCGGCCAGGTTGGCCCCACTCAGGTTGGCCCCGGTGAGCACGGCTCCCTCCAGGTTGGCCCCCTGGAGGTCGGCCTGGGCCAGGTTGGCCCGGCTGAGGTCGGCCCCTTGCAGCTGGCTCTGGCTCAGATTGGCCTGTTGGAGGTTGGCCGCCTCCAGCTGGGTGGCTTTCAGGTTGGCCTCGGTCAGGTCGGCGCGGCGCAGGTCGGCGCGGCGCAGGTCGGCGCTGGCCAGGTGGGCCTGGCGCAGGCGCGCCTCGACCAGGCTGGCATCGGTGAGGGTGGCATCGGTGAGGTCGGCCCCCACCAGGCTGGTGCCGTCAAACTTGCCGTGGCTGACATCGGCGGCGATCAGCCAGGCGCTGCTGGCGTTGGCCCCGGAGAAATCGGCGTAGGGTGCGATCGCATTGCTGAGGTTGGCCCGCAGCAGGCTGCTGTGGCGAAAAATGCCGTGGCGCAGCTGGGCCGCCACCAGGCTGACCTCGGTGAGGTCGGAGCCGCTGAAGTCGGTAACCCAGTCGTCGAAGGTGTCGGGGCGGCCATCGGCACCGGGGTCAAACAACTTGGCCTTGCGCAGCCGGGCCCCCGACAGCACCGCATTGCGCCAGGTGATGCCCGCCAGGTGCTGCTGCTCTAGCACCAGGGTAAAGGCGTCGGGGCTTTCGATCAGGTAGCCGAGGTTGGTGCCGCTGAGGTCTACCCCGTTGAGCTGGCCGCTGTGGAGCACCAAAATTTTGGCCAGGGTGCGCTTTACCGTGCGCTGCCGCAGCTGGGCGGCCAGCTGTTGCTCGGGGGGCAGGGCCAGCAGGTCGTTGGCCAGGGCCAGGTTGAGCCGCTGCAGGTCGCCAATGGCGGGCGGGCCGAGGGTCACCAACCCCTGCTGGAGGGTGTCGAGCAGGGCGGGGTCGCCGGTTTGGGCCAGCATATCCACCAGCAGCGGCACCGCGCGGGGGTCCTGGCTGCTGGCCAGGGCCAGGGCGGCGGCCTGGCGATCGCTGAAGGAGGTGGCGTTGCGGCTGAGGTTTTCGACCAGGGCCAGAAACAGCGCGTCGCCCCCCCGCGCCGCAGGCAGCCGCCGGTCGAGCCACAGCGCCCCCAGACCGCCCACCACCACCACCCCGGCCAGGGCCCCCAGCAGCGGCCCCAGAGTCAGCACCCGCCTCCGCCACCCGGCGGGTCTCAGCACCGCCGCCGACTCCTCGGGGGAGAGCACAATCGCCGTCAGGCCGCCATATTCTTCGGTGGTGAGCCCCACCAGCGGCGTTGCCAGGGCGGTGGGTGAGACCCCGTCGGCCTCCGCCGTCACCGGGGGGGTGTAGCGGGTGGGCACCTGGCCGCCCCGCAGCAGCACCACTCGGGTGCCCGCCCAGTAGTCGTACCAGGCCCGCCGCGAGGGGCTGGTCTGCCCTGTAGCCCCTGCCCCCAGGCCCCCGACCAGGGCCAAGCCCCCCAGCCAGGGCAGGCTGGGAAAGGCACCGCTGCCCAGCCACACCAGGTAGGCTCCGGCCAGGGGCAGCCCCCAGCGGCCCAGCTCCCGCACCAGCGCCGCCCGCCCGCCGGGCTGGGGCTGGCTGAGGCCCACCACTTGCAGCCCCAGCCAGCCCTTGGGCCAGGTTTTGCCCCGGCGGGCCAAACTATAAAACTGGTGGCCCCCCAGGGCCAGGGGCAGGGCCACCGCGCTAAACCACAGCAGGTTGGTGAGGGGGGGCACGGCGGTGACCAGCCGCTGGCGGGGCAGGCCGAGGGGACGTGCGATCGCACCCTGCACCACCCCCACCACCGGCGTCAGCGGCACCAGGGTCGCCGCCCCGGCCCGCTGGCGCACCGCCTCCCCCAGGCCCCAGGGCAGCGCCACCGCCCCCACCACCAGGCCCACCTCCAGGCCCCAGGCCGCCAGCCGCCGCCAGGCCAAACTGCGAGCCGCCGACAGCCGCCCCTCCACCTTGGTGGTAGAGGCCGGGGTTGCAATCGGCTGAGAAGAAGGCATCTGCGCCATGGAGCTGTCTAAGGTAGGGCCAAACCGGGCGAACCGCCCCCGAATTGCCCTTCATAATAACGAAGCCCACCCATTCTGGCGGTATTTCCCTGGTGGCGGGCCACCGGGTCTAATGCCCCTATGAGTGCCCCCCTGAATGTCCCCCTGAATGGTCCTACCGGTGCCCCCACGGATGCTTCCCGTCGGGGGCTGCGGTACGATGCCCTCGGCCCAGACCCTCGCCCCGTCTGGGCGGCCAGATAGTCACTCCGATGGTCACGATTGTCGCCTGGAAAACTGGCACATTTACTGGCACACCTGCATGGCCGCCTGGATAGTATGGGTATAGATAAAAACATCACTCCTATGTCCCACCCGAGGAGGCCACACCATGAAATCCCTGCTTAAAACTCTTTCTCTGCCCGCCGCCGCCCTCACCCTGGCCCTGGGCTCTGGCGTGGCCTTTGCCCAACCGGTCGCCCAAACTCCCCTCAGCGGGCCGGTGCAAACCAGCGGTTCACTCACCCCCAGCCAGCCCTCCAGCTGCGGCGTCATCGGCAGCGCTGTGCAGGTGTTGCAGGTCAGCCAAGACTTTGCCGCAGTCGATGTGGCCGTCAGCGGCACCAGCGGCCTCACCCTGCTGATCCAGGGCAACAACGGGTTTAGCGAATGCCACACCAGCAGCGGTGGCGTCATCAACGCGCCGGGCCTGCTCAACCAGGGCAGCTACTCCTTCTACATTGGCAACAGCGGCCCCACCCCCACCAGCTACACCCTCACCATCCGCGAAAACTAG
>DATIVG010000229.1:0-2300 GCA_035466075.1 Nodosilinea sp.
TATGACTGGGGACATCAGGCACCCAACCCGCTGCCCGAACCACCACTCTGACCCGCATCTTTGAGGAAATCGCCATGGCCGATGCCGCCGCTTTCACGCCCGCCGATGCCGAAATCATTACCGTGCGGCCCCAGCACGACACCGCAACGCTGCAAAAGCTGCCCTACTTTGTGGGTATTTCCGGGGCGACGGCGGGCTCCCGGGGAATTTCAATGAATCTGGTGATCATTCCCGCCGGAGCTTCGGCGGAGCCCCACTTCCACAAAGACTATGAAACCGCGATTTACATTCTTCAAGGGCGGGTCCAAACGGCCTACGGCGACGGGCTAACGAAAACTATTGTCAATGAGGCGGGCGATTTTCTCTACATTCCGCCGGGGGTGCCCCACCAGCCCACCAACCTGAGCGATACCGAACCGGCGCAGGCGATCGTGGCCCGCAACGACCCCAACGAGCAGGAGAATGTGGTGCTGTACAGCGCGTGATGTTCTGGCCGCATCGCTCCACCCCATCACCCCATCCCTCTCTCACTCCCCAACCCCATCACTCCCCAACCCCAACGCTACCGAGTAGGCCGGGCGGCCGGGGTGGCAAAGGCCTGCCCCAGCTGGCTGAGCCGCTGCTCGGCGGTCTCCGGCGGAGGCGAGATCCACAGCGACTCGTAGAAGAAAAAGGACATGCCAGAATAGGTGCGATCGCGCACCGCCGCCATCTGCTGGGCAATAAACTCCATCGCCACGGGCCGGGCCCGCAGACCGCTGAGAATGCCAATATTCACCGGTATTTTGCGCCGCGCCGCCTGCATCGAGGGCTTATTCATCTCCCACATAAAGCGGTTTTGGTCGCTGCGATAGACCTGCACCACCAGCTCATCGACAATGCCCCGATTCACCCAGGTGGGCCAGTCTTGCAGGTAGTTGTCAAAGGCAAAGGGGTAGGGGTTTGGCGAGATCGACACCACCGCGTTGGGCCGCCGCGCCTTCACCAGCTTGTGCACCTCCGCCAAAAAGTCAGAGATTTTGTTGGCCCGCCAGGCCATCCACTCGGCGTTGCGGGGGTCGCTGGGGGGCGCTTGGCCGCCGTGCTCAGCCCGGTAGAGGTTGATGGTAAACGGGTCGTAGCCAAACTCCACCGGCAGGCCCAGGTGGTCGTCAAACTGAAAGCCATCCACCTCGTAGTTGGTCACCAGCTCGTTGATCAGCTCCAGCTGAAACTTCTGCACCTGGGGGTGAAAGGGGTTCATCCACCGGCGCGGAATCACGTTGCCCTCCATCCAGATGCCGGGGTCGTTGGCCGTGCTGGGGTCGGGGAGAAAGTCGTCCTGGGCCAGCCACTGGTCGGCCCGGTGCTTTTCGCGGGCCAGGTCCCCGGCCTTGGGATCGTCCTGCGAGATCGTCAGCTTAGCGGCATGCTTAGATTCGTCTAGACCAGCGGCTAGCTGGGGCGCATCCCCCCGGCGCGTAGACTCGCGCTGGAGCAGGGGGGCGGGCTCTACTCGCGTTTGGGTAAACCAGTCGGGGTGGCGGCGGTACAGCTCGTAGTTGGCCGGGGCCATAAAGCCAAACTCAAACCAGGGCACCACGGCCATGCCCCGGGCGTGGCCCATGGCGATCGCCTCGCGCATCATGTCGCGGTCGCTCTCGCTGGCCGGGCCGGGGGCGCGCAGGTCGCCGAAGAGGTGCTGGCTCACCCCCAGCTCGCGCCGGGCGGTGGCGCTGGGGTAGAGGGTGTGGCCGTAGTTCCACACCACGGGGTAGATCGTGTTGAAGTTGAGATCCGCCAGGCGGGTGACCGCTGCCTGTAGCGCCTCGGTGGAAAACAGCACCTGGCTATCCACATTGGTCAGCCACACGCCCCGCAGCTCCCGGGCCGGGGAAGCTACCGCCGGGGTCTGAGCCGCCGCCACCCAGGCGGGGTCAATCGTTCGGCTCAGGGCAGGGTTGTTTGGTGCGGTGCGGCACAGCAGAGCCGCTGCTTCGCCTCGGGTGAGGCGCTGGGTGGGGTTGAGGCGATTGGCCTGGGGGTAGTTGACCACCACGCCCTGGGTGAGGGCCGCGGCGACACCCTCGCGGGCATATTCGGGCACCTGGCGGCCATCCTCCAGGCTGGTATTGATGATGGTGTTGGCGGCAATGTGGTAGCTGCCGCCCAACTTGGTGGCCAGGGCCATCATGGCTTCGGCCCGCACCAGGGGGCGATCGGGCTGAAAGTAAGCATCGGGGTAGTGGGCCGCCACCGTGGGCGCGGTCTGCGCCCCCAGCGCCCGCTCTAGGGGGTTGGCCCACCCCTGGGCTGGGCCT
>DATIVG010000230.1:0-26677 GCA_035466075.1 Nodosilinea sp.
ACGGCACCTCCAGGGGAGCCATGAGGGCATAGAGGTGCTCCAGATAGGGAACGACCTGGTCGTGGTCAGGGCAACTGATGGAGATGACCTTGAGGTAGGGCCGCCAGGGTTGAAGTCGCTGCCAAAGCTGAGCAAACTCGGATTCATGCCCAGTTTGAGTGTGAATTTCTACCGCATCCAGGTGAGCTAACTGCTCGGCTGAGAAGACCTCCGGGCTGGCCAGGTAGGCCTGGGCGGTAATGTTTTGAACAGGGCAAACGGCAATACACCGCCCGCAGCCGTAACAAAGCTCGGTCGCGATGGTGCCACTGTGGGGAGCTTGAAACTGAATGGCGGCGGTGGGGCAGATAGGTTCACAGGGGCGATCGCACCCCGGTGGGCAGTGAGCGGCATCAAAATATGCCTTACGAAAGTGAGGATCTTCGCTGTCGTTAAGGCTGACCATCAGCCAGGGTAAACCGGGCAGCAGATGGTGGCGATCGCCCAGACGCTCGGCCAGCCATACCGCATCTGCCAACCCCTGTCGAGCCGCAGCCACCACTGCACCGTCCGCGGCGACATCGATACAGTCAACTCCCGCCAGGGCATAGAGCATCACCAGGCGGCGCACCGTGGGCATATCCTGGTAGCTAGCACCGCAGATCAGCTTGACCCACTGCCCCGCCTGTAGCGACTGGTGGGGCAGCAGGGGTAAATTTTCTGCGCTATGGCCCCTGGCGACAGCCTCAGGAGCGGTTTCAATGTCCATGCCGGTGTAAATATGCCGGTATCAGTCCTGGTGGGGGCGACTCAGCAGCGCCAGTGCCCGCCCACAAATTGCAGACAGGCCCGGCCCCTAGATCAAATTGGCCAGGGGCTCCCAGCTAAAGTAGTGGTTGCCCCCCATTTCGACTACGACCTTCACGCGGGACTCCAGGGTGGGCAAACCGACCAGATAGGCCAACTCCTGCCGCGACAGAATATGGCCCTCAATCAGCCAAAGCACCATACCTTTGGCTTTGGGGGACATGGTTTCCAGTCGATAGGTCAGCATCGGCGGGATGAAGTGGGTATAGCCCACCGCCGCACCGCTGCCCATGCTCTTTTTGCCCAGGTGAGGCGGACGCACCCCGTGAATCTCGGTCAGGTAAGCAGAAATATCGCCCAGCCCCCGAGCAGTGAGATTCATGGTTTCGTAACCTGCGGCTTTGAGGCGGCGCTCATAGCGGCCCTCAAAGCCGCCCTCCAGAGGCATACGCACTGCGATCGCACCTTTACTTTCCAAATCTTTGATAAAGGGTTTGCCCGTTGTTAGCAGCGCCATAGTTGCCCTCGGCCATCAATTATGATCAGTCGTCATTGTACTGTGTTCAAGCGATGAGTAAACCCACAGAGCCGTCACCTCGCCCGCAGGGCAGTCAATACCAGGCATCTAAGGTTTTTCAAAAAAGGTGTAGACATATACCGACTAGGGCTATAGAATGGTAAATCGCCGACGAAAAGGATACTGAGTGGCTCAACGAGTTACCCAAGTCCTGGCACTTAGCTACTCTGACACCGCACCACCACAGGTGTTTGCGATTTTGACCAAGCGGTCTCCACGCAGTCAGAGATAAGTTAGTTTCTTTTGAATCGTGACCGATCATTGGTACCACTCACCCCGGTGAGTTTCTCCAGTGTGGGGTGTTCAAAAGTTGATGTCGTTGTAGATGCGCAAAGCTCTCAACCTAGAGAGGCCTGCGCATTTCGTAGTGTGTTAGTAGGGAGACAGGACTGTGGCAGTCGGTATTCTCGGCAAAAAGCTGGGCATGACCCAAATATTTGATCAGGCAGGCAATGCCATCCCCGTTACGGTGGTGCAAGCTGGCCCCTGTGTTATCACCCAGATCAAAACCTCAGATACCGATGGCTATGCGTCCATCCAGCTAGGTTTTGACGAAGTGGCCGAAAAGGCGCTCAACAAACCCGAGCTTGGCCACCTGGCTCGCTCTGGCAGCGCTCCCCTCCGCCATCTTAAGGAGTACCGAGTTGAGGCTGCCGACAGCTTCGAACTGGGTCAAGCCATTACAGCGGAAACCTTTACCGAAGGGCAGCTGGTTGATGTGACCGGCAAGAGCATGGGTCGCGGCTTCTCAGGTTATCAGAAGCGTCATAACTTCCGCCGTGGTCCCATGGCTCACGGTTCTAAGAACCACCGCCTGCCGGGTTCAACCGGTGCAGGCACCACTCCTGGTCGGGTTTACCCCGGCAAGCGCATGGCTGGCCAGTACGGCAACACCAAGGTCACCATTCGCAAGCTGGAAGTGGTGCGGGTCGATAGCGATCGCAACCTTTTGCTCATCAAGGGAGCGATTCCGGGTAAGCCGGGTGGGTTGTTGAGTATTGCCCCTGCCAAGTGGGTCAAGGCTTAGCCGTCAGGGTCAAAGCAGGCGGTCTAAGGCTTTAGATTGCGAGCATTCGAAGCGTTTTAAGAGATAGGTCAGACAATGGTTGAGTGCGTCGTAAAAAACTGGGAGGGCAAAGAAGCGGGTACGGCATCCTTAGACCTGCAAGTGGCTAAGGATGAATCTGCTTCTCACATTGTCCACCGCGCTCTCGTGCGGCAAATGAACAATGCCCGGCAGGGCACGGTTTCTACCAAAACTCGGGCAGAGGTCAGCGGCGGCGGTCGCAAGCCCTGGCGCCAGAAAGGTACAGGCCGAGCCCGCGCTGGCTCTAACCGATCCCCCCTGTGGCGTGGCGGTGGCGTCATCTTTGGGCCTAAGCCCCGTGACTACAGCGTCAAAATGAACCGCAAGGAGCGCCGTCTAGCGCTGCGCACCGCCCTGCAAAGTCGGATTGATGATCTGGTAGTGGTCGAAGGATTCGAGGATAAGTTTTCTCGTCCAAAAACCCGGGAGTTGCTCGATGCCATCGCCCGTTGGGGCATCGATCCCAACGCCAAGATTTTGCTGGTGATTCCCGAGCGTCAAGAGCTGGTCTATTTGTCAGCCCGCAATCTTGAGAATGTAAAGCTGATTACGGCTGTCAACCTCAACGTCCATGACTTGCTAAACGCTGACCATCTCGTCATTACATCCCCAGCCCTTGAGGCCATTCAGGAGGTTTACAGTGATTAACGCCGCCAACACTCCATCCCTAGCCGACCTCATCCGGCGTCCCCTGGTGACTGAAAAAGCCACTCTGCTGCTGGAAAACAATCAGTACGTCTTTGAGGTTGATCCTCGGGCTACCAAGCTGCAAATCAAGGCGGCGATCGAAGAGCTGTTTGAAGTCAAGGTTGTGGCCATCAACACCTACAACCCTCCCAAGAAAAAGCGCCGAATGGGTCGCTTTGCGGGCCATCGTCCCCACTACAAGCGCTCCGTGGTCACCCTGGCCGCTGGTAATTCCATTCCCCTATTCCCTGATCTGTAAGGGTCATCGCATTTAGGTTTTCACTGTTCCGCCGTTTAGCCGTGTAGTCAGCAAGTATTCCCATGGGCATCCGTTCCTACCGACCTTATACCCCTGGTACTCGTGAGCGAACCGTTTCTGAGTTTGCCGAGATTACCCGTAGCGAGCCTGAGAAGTCGCTGACTCACTCTAAGCATCGCCACAAGGGACGCAACAACCGCGGTGTCATTACCTGTCGCCACCGGGGCGGCGGGCACAAGCGCCTTTATCGGGTTGTTGACTTTCGCCGAGACAAGCTGGGCATCCCTGCCAAGGTGGCGTCTATTGAGTACGACCCCAACCGCAATGCGCGTATTTCCCTGCTTCACTACGAAGATGGCGAGAAGCGGTACATTCTTTGCCCAGCTGGGTTGGCCGTAGGCAGCACAGTGATTTCAGGGCCTGACGCTCCCCTAGAGATAGGTAACGCCCTGCCTCTCTATAAAATTCCTCTTGGCACAACGGTACATAACGTTGAAATGCAGGCTGGTAAGGGCGGGCAGATGGTTCGCTCGGCCGGGGCGGGAGCACAGGTGGTAGCGAAGGAGGGCGACTATGTCACCCTCAAGCTACCTTCCACCGAAGTGCGTATGGTGCGTCGTGAGTGCTACGCCACTGTTGGTCAGGTGGGCAATGCCGACATTCGCAACGTCAGCCTGGGCAAGGCTGGTCGCAAGCGCTGGATGGGCCGTCGTCCTGAAGTCCGCGGCAGTGTTATGAACCCAGTAGACCACCCCCACGGTGGTGGTGAAGGTCGGGCTCCCATTGGTCGATCTGGCCCTGTTACCCCCTGGGGTAAGCCAGCCCTGGGCTACAAAACCCGCAAGAAAAATAAAGACAGCGACAAGTATGTAGTGCGCCGCCGTCGGCGGGTATCCAAGCGGGGTCGTGGCGGTCGTAACGCCTAGAATATTCCTCCCTGGTTTTATCTTAGTTTGCTGTTTTTCGTTAGTTGTTAGGGCTGAAGCATTATGTCTCGCTCATTGAAGAAAGGGCCTTTTGTGGCCGACCATTTGCTCTCTAAAATCGAAGCCCTCAACACTAAGGGGGACAAGCAGGTCGTTAAAACCTGGTCTCGGGCATCCACAATTTTGCCCCAGATGATTGGCCATACCATCGCCGTTCACAATGGCCGTCAGCACGTGCCCGTCTACGTGACTGAGCAAATGGTGGGGCACAAGCTAGGTGAGTTTGCTCCGACGCGAACCTTTCGTGGCCACGCTAAGACTGATAAAAAAGCTCGTCGTTAGGTATTAGGTAAGAGGAACTGGAGAAATGGCTGTAGATACCTCAGAGCAGGTTAAAGCGGTGGCCCGCTACGTGCGCATGTCGCCACGCAAAGTGCGCCGAGTGCTCGATCAAATCCGTGGCAAAAGCTATCGGGACGCACTGATCATTTTGGAGTTCATGCCCTACAAAGCCTGTGAACCCATTATTAAAGTATTGCGTTCTGCGGTTGCCAACGCCGAACATAACAATGGCCTTGACCCTGCGGGTCTTGTAGTCAGTGAGGCCTTTGCCGATGCTGGCCCGGCACTGAAGCGGTTTCGGCCCCGTGCCCAAGGGCGCGCTTATCAGATTCGCAAGCCGACTTGCCACATCACTATTGCTGTGGCTCCGGCCGCCGATTAGTTCTTCCTGCTTCAGTTGATTTTGCAGTTCAAATACCAGTTCTTAAAGCACCAATTTCCAGAGGGTTAGTTCGTGGGACACAAGATTCATCCAACCGGGTTTCGCCTTGGGATAGTTCAGGAGCATCGCTCTCGCTGGTTTGCGGAGGGGATGCGCTATCCCGATCTGCTTCAGGAGGACTATCGAATTCGCGAGTACGTTCAAAAGACCCTAAACAATGCCGGTATCGCCGACATTCGGATTGAGCGTAAAGCCGACCAGATTGATCTTGAGGTGCGTACGGCACGCCCTGGGGTAGTGGTTGGGCGCGGTGGAGCCGGGATTGAGTCTCTGCGGATGGGTCTGCAAAAGCTGCTCAAAGACCCCAATCGTCAGATTCGCGTCAACGTTGTGGAAGTGAGTCGTGTAGATGCCGATGCTGCATTGGTAGCTGAGTACATCATTCAGCAGCTAGAGCGTCGGGTATCTTTTCGCCGGGTGGTTCGTCAGGCTATCCAGCGGGCTCAGCGGGCCGGCGTCGAGGGGATCAAAATTCAGGTGAGTGGTCGCTTGAATGGTGCTGAGATTGCTCGCACGGAATGGACAAGGGAAGGGCGAGTGCCGCTTCACACCCTCCGGGCTGACGTAGATTATGCCTACACCACTGCTCAAACGACCTATGGCATTTTGGGCGTCAAGGTGTGGATTTTCAAAGGCGAGATTATTCCTGGCCAGGAAGAGGCGCCCGCTGCGGCTCCCAATGCTCAACCACGGCGGCGACAGCCGCGGCGGCGGCAGTTTGAAGATCGCTCTAACGAAGACTAGAGCCACCGCATTATTCTGACTGATTTTGACCTGTGACTTCACGAGTGCCGATCCATGCTTAGTCCAAAACGAACTAAATTTCGCAAGCAGCACCGCGGGCGTATGCGCGGAATGGCTCAGCGGGGTAGCGATATCAACTTTGGTGATTTTGCTCTGCAGGCCATTGAACCCTGTTGGTTGACATCTCGCCAGATCGAAGCCGCTCGTCGAGCGATGACCCGCTATGTCCGACGGGGCGGGAAAATCTGGATTCGGGTTTTTCCTGACAAGCCTGTGACCATGCGACCGGCCGAGACTCGGATGGGTTCTGGTAAAGGCAATCCTGAGTTTTGGGTAGCTGTTGTTAAGCCGGGTCGGATCGTCTTTGAGATTGCCGGGGTGCCCGAGGCGACTGCTCGTGAAGCGATGCGACTAGCCGCCTTCAAGCTGCCGTTCAAGACAAAGTTTATTGTGCGAGACAGCAAGGAGGCGTAGGCAATGGCACTTTCAAAGATCAGTGAGGTACGCGGCCTGAGCGATGACGAACTGCTGGCTGCGATCGCAGAAACCAAGCGTGAGTTATTCCAATTGCGGTTTAAGCAGGCTACTCGCCAGCTTGATAAGCAGGTCCACCAGTTCAAGCACACTCGTCATCGTCTGTCTCAGCTGATGACCGTTCAGCGGGAGCGTCAGTTGCTCGCTCTGGAAGAAGAGGTAGCGGCTACAACAGAATCGGTATCAGCGTAGGGAATAGGTGAATTAGATGGCGGTCAAAGAACGAGTGGGGATGGTGGTCAGCAACAAGATGGATAAAACCGTCGTAGTTGCCGTTGAGAGTCGCACCTCCCATCCCAAGTACGGCAAGATTGTGGTGCGAACCAAGCGTTACAAGGCCCATGACGAGGAGAACACCTGCCAGGAAGGCGACCAAGTTCGCATTCTGGAAACTCGTCCCCTGAGCCGAACCAAGCGTTGGGTAGTGGCTGACATTGTTAATCGCGCGGCAGACGCATAAGGGGGAATTGTGATTCAGCAGGAATCGTACTTAAACGTAGCAGACAACAGCGGTGCCCGGAAACTCATGTGCATTCGTGTGCTAGGCGGTAACCGTCGCTACGCTGGGGTCGGCGATGTCATCATCGCTGTGGTCAAAGATGCGCTACCCAACATGGCTGTTAAAAAGTCTGATGTTGTACGTGCCGTTGTTGTCCGGACGAAAAAGGGCTTACGGCGCAGCAGCGGCATGAGCATTCGGTTCGACGACAACGCCGCTGTGATTATCAACCAGGACGGCAACCCCAAAGGGACTCGCGTATTTGGGCCTGTAGCCCGTGAGCTGCGCGACAAAAACTTCACCAAGATCGTGTCGCTGGCACCGGAGGTTCTCTAATGGCAACAACATCGAAGCAACCTGTGCGCCACAAAGTCCATGTGCGTAAAGGCGACACCGTACAAGTGATCGCTGGCCGCGATCGCGGCAAGGTTGGGGAAGTTCTAAGCGTCATTCCCAAGACGAGCCAGGTCATTGTGCAGGGCGTCAATATTCGTACCAAGCACGTCAAGCCCCAGCAGGAAGGGGAATCTGGCCAAATCGTTACCCAGGAAGCGCCCGTTCACAGCTCCAATGTGATGCTGTACTCGGAGAAGGAGAAAGTTGCCAGCCGTGTAGCTTACACCTTTACCGAAGACGGCCGCAAAGTGCGGATGCTCAAGAAAACCGGCGAAATCATCGATTAAGGCCCTAGCCTATCACTCACCTAGTCCTGACCAAGCCCAGGAAAGCAGTAGAAGCGACCCATGACCGACCAGCTCAAGACCATATACAAAGACACCGTAGTACCTAAGCTGATGGAGCAGTTTAAGTACGACAACATTCATCAAGTGCCCAAGGTGGTCAAAGTGACCGTCAACCGAGGCCTTGGCGAAGCATCTCAGAATGCCAAAGCGCTAGAGTCCTCTCTGAGCGAACTGGCTCTTATCACCGGTCAACGACCCGTGGTCACCCGTGCAAAGAAAGCAATCGCGGGCTTCAAAATTCGTCAAGGCATGCCCGTAGGCGTCATGGTCACCCTACGCTCCGACCGTATGTATGCCTTTCTAAATCGTCTTATCAACCTGACTCTGCCCCGTATTCGCGACTTTCGGGGTATCAGTCCCAAGAGTTTCGACGGGCGCGGTAACTACACTCTGGGTCTGCGCGAGCAGCTCATTTTCCCCGAGATCGAATACGACACCATCGACCAAATCCGCGGTATGGATATCACCATTGTGACTACCGCCAGCACCGATGAAGAAGGCAGAGCGCTACTCAAGGAATTGGGTATGCCGTTCCGTGACAACTAACACAGGTTTATACGCGTACTAGAACTATGGCTGCTAACGACACAATTGCGGATATGTTGACTCGCATCAGAAATGCGAACTTAGCGCGGCACCAAACCGTGAGTATTCCTTCTACCCGGATGACCCGGAGTATCGCCAAGGTGCTCAAGGAGGAGGGGTTTATCACGGATTATTCTGAGACCACCGTGGATGAGCGTTCTCAGCTGGTGATTGCTCTCAAATACAAAGGCAAGACTCGCCAGCCCATTATTCGCAACCTTACCCGCGTTAGCAAGCCCGGTCTGCGCGTGTATTCCAACCGCAAGGAGTTGCCCAGGGTTTTGGGCGGTATTGGTATCGCCATTGTTTCTACCTCTAGCGGCATCATGACCGACCGCGACGCCCGTCGTCAGGGCATTGGTGGCGAAGTACTTTGCTATGTTTGGTAAGGCGTTGGGGTAGCAGACGTGGGGTCTGTGCCCAGGTATTAAGGGCGTTATCGAGTGCTAAGGATTTAGGAGTTTTGCATCATGTCACGTATTGGCAAGCGGCCAATCCCAGTACCGGCTAAAGTGTCAATCACGATTGACGGTCAGGATATCAAGGTCAAGGGCCCTAAGGGCGAACTGTCTCGGACTCTGCCCAGTGGGGTTGTGATAGTTGAAGATGGTGACACTTTGCTGGTAAATCGTAAGGACGATTCTCGGCTGGCCCGGGAGCGTCACGGTCTCTGCCGCACATTGGTAGCCAACATGGTTGAAGGTGTTTCCAACGGTTATCAAAAGCGCCTAGAAATTCAGGGCATTGGTTACCGGGCCCAGGTTCAGGGCAGAAATCTCAATCTCAGCCTGGGTTACAGCCATCCTGTGGTATTTGAACCCCCCACTGGTATTGAGTTTGTTGTTGAGAACAACACCAATGTCATTATCAGCGGCATCGATAAGGAATTGGTGGGTAATATCGCCGCCAGTATTCGCGCGAGTCGGCCCCCTGAGCCCTACAAGGGCAAAGGTGTACGCTACGCCGGTGAGCAGGTCAGACGTAAGGCCGGTAAGTCAGGTAAGAAATAGCCATGAAAGCAAGTCGTAAAGAATTAACCCGTCGCCGTCACGCCCGCGTTCGCCGTCGCGTGTTTGGCACCTCCGAGCGGCCCCGTCTGGCCGTATTCCGCTCAAATCAGCACATTTACGCCCAGATCATTGACGATACCGCTCACCACACCCTAGTGGCCGCCTCCACCGTTGAGCCTGAGGTTTTGAAGGACGAGTCTGGGGCCACCCAGGAAGCTGCCGCTGTGGTTGGCAAGTTGGTGGCTGAGCGGGCCCTTAAAGCTGGCATCACCCAAGTGGTCTTTGACCGGGGCGGCAAGCTGTACCATGGCCGGGTTGCAGCGCTGGCTGAGGCAGCCCGTGAAGCTGGCCTGAGCCTGTAGACACTGGCTCGATCACACCTCATTCTGCTCGATGTAGATTTCGCTTGATGTAAACAAGGCTGGGAAAGGCATGGCAAACCGTCGCAAAGAAGCGCGTACCAAGGAAAAGAAAACCGACTGGCAAGAGCGCGTCGTCCAGATTCGCCGCGTGACTAAGGTCGTCAAGGGAGGCAAAAAACTTAGCTTCCGGGCCATTGTTGTCGTTGGCAATGAGAAGGGTCAGGTTGGCGTTGGCGTCGGCAAGGCCGGAGATGTGATCGGTGCTGTCAAGAAAGGTGTTGCCGATGGCAAGAAGCACCTAGTGGATGTACCTCTGACTCGCTCCTATTCCATTCCCCACCCCTCCAGCGGCATTGGTGGTGGCGCTAAAGTCTTCATGCGTCCGGCGGCTCCAGGTACTGGGGTAATTGCTGGTGGTGCCGTTCGCACCGTGCTCGAGCTAGCGGGTGTACGCAACGTGCTGGCCAAGCAGTTGGGCTCTAACAACCCCCTCAACAATGCCCGGGCCGCTGCCGATGCTCTGGCTTCCCTACGCACCTTCGCCGATGTGGCCGAAGAGCGCGACATCCCCGTCGAGCAACTCTACGTCTAGAGAATCTTAGTTTTCTTCGGTATCGCTGTTTTTACTTTCCCAGCCATGAGAATCAACGACGCACAACCACAAGCAGGCTCCAAGCGCCGCCGTCGCCGCGTTGGTCGCGGCATTTCTGCTGGCCAGGGGGCCAGCTGTGGCTTCGGTATGCGGGGCCAAAAGTCACGTTCGGGTAGCGGTACCCGGCCTGGGTTTGAGGGTGGTCAAATGCCCCTCTACCGGCGCATTCCCAAACTAAAGCACTTCCCTCTGGTAAATCAGAAGGAATATACCATCATCAATATCAAGGGGCTGGCTGGTCTGGCTTCGGGTACTGAAGTATCGCTGGAGTCCCTGCTGGAGGCTGGCATTTTGACCACTAACGATGGCCCGCTGAAGGTGCTGGGAGATGGTGAACTCACCGTTGCCCTGACTGTCAAGGCAGCAGCTTTTACCCAGTCGGCTAAGGAAAAGATCGAGCAGGCTGGCGGCACCTGGGAAGTGGTCGCATAGCGAGAAGACTCCCCCATCCCTTAAACTGTTGGGGGAATGTATCTGTAGATGCTGCAGATACTCATTGCCGTCAATAAATCGCTAAACGTAGGGCTGAGGTATTGTTGCATGGTCGTAAGTCGGGGTAAGAATCCCAGCGCTCAGGAAACGTTTATGCAAATGGCTCAGGCTGCTGGCCTGCGCAGCCGCTTGCTGGTTACCCTGGGTCTACTGGTGCTGGTGAGACTGGGGATTTTCATCCCTGTGCCGGGAATTGATCGCCAGGCATTTGCCGCATCGATTCAGTCGGGGAGTCTTGCTGGTTTTGTGGGCTTCCTGGATATCTTTGTGGGCGGCGGCTTGTCGGCTCTAGGTATCTTTGCTCTAGGGATTTTGCCTTTCATCAACGCTTCAATCATCATGCAGTTGTTGACGGCAGCCCTGCCTCAGCTAGAGGACTTGCAGAAGAACGAGGGTGAGGCTGGACGGCGCAAAATTTCCCAGATTACCCGATACGTTGCCTTGGGCTGGGCCATTTTGCAGAGTACTCTGCTGTCCTCCTTTTTGCTGTATCAGTTCGCTGAGGTTCAGGGTCCAGCCTTCGTTGCACAGACGGTAATTGCGCTAACCGCAGGCTCCATGTTTGTGATGTGGGTAGGGGAACTGATTACCGAACGGGGTATTGGCAACGGAGCGTCGCTGCTGATCTTTCTGAATATTGTGTCTACTTTGCCTAGATCCCTGGGGCAAACCATTGAACTGGCTCAGAGTGGCGATCGCGGCTTGGTTGGCGGCGTCATCATTTTGATGCTGGCTTTTCTAGCAATGATTGTGGGCATCGTTTTTGTTCAAGAGGGTACGCGCCGGATTCCAATTATTTCGGCCCGTCGCCAGGTGGGACGCAAGCTGTACTTAGAACAGAGCAACTATCTGCCGCTGCGGTTGAATCAGGGCGGTGTCATGCCCATCATCTTTGCTTCTGCAGTGTTGGTATTGCCCATTTCATTGACCCAGTACGTTACGAATCCAGGGTTTAGCCAGTTTGTCAACAATTACCTAAACCCTACTTCCTGGTTCTACGTTTCGCTTTACCTGATTCTGATTCTCTTTTTCAGCTACTTCTATTCATCCTTGGTGATGAACCCCGACGATGTATCCCGCAATCTGAAGAAGATGGGAGCCAGTATTCCGGGTATTCGCCCTGGTAAGGCCACAACAGAGTACATCAGCCGTATTTTGAACCGGTTGACCTTTTTAGGGGCGATTTTCTTGGGCATGGTTGCTGTGGTACCCAGCGCCGTCGAGAGTCTTACTCGAGTTCAAACATTCCGGGGTTTTGGGGCTACGTCACTGCTGATCCTGGTTGGTGTGGCCATCGATACAGCTAAGCAAATCCAGACCTACGTGATTTCCCAGCGCTACGAAGGGATGGTGAAGCAGTAGTGACTCGACTCATTTTTCTTGGTCCTCCTGGGGCTGGTAAGGGAACTCAAGCGGCGCTGTTGGCCCAGGAATGTGAAGTGCCTCATATCTCTACTGGGGATATTTTGCGGTCGGCGGTGGCTGCAGGCAGTGAGTTAGGGCAGAAGGCCGATCAGTATATGAGCGCCGGTGAACTTGTGCCCGATGAGCTGATCTTGGATTTGATTCAGGAGCGTTTGGGCCAGGGGGATGCAGAGAAGGGGTGGCTTCTGGATGGCTTTCCCCGCAATGTGCCCCAGGCGGAGTTTTTGCAGAAGCTGCTGGATCAAATTGAGCAGCCGGTTGACTTTGTCGTCAACCTTGACGTTGAAGATGCGGTGATTGTGGCCCGTCTGTTGCAGCGGGGTCGCAAGGATGATGAAGAGTCAGTTATTCTAAATCGGCTTGAGGTGTATCGCCAGCAGACGGAGCCTCTGATTGACTTTTACCGCAGCCGTCAGAAACTGGTGTCTGTGGACGGGAACCAGACGATGGAGGCGGTTTACGCTGATCTAAAGCGCCTGGTAGTAGAGTAGAGGCTGGGGTTATGCTAGAGTTCAGCCTGTTCATTGTGTATTGAGGGAGAGTTAGCTTGTCTAAGCAAGACTTAATTGAAATGGAGGGCACCATTACGGAGTCGCTGCCGAACGCTATGTTTCGGGTCGATTTGGACAATGGTTTTAATGTGTTGGCCCACATTTCGGGCAAGATTCGCCGCAACTATATTAAGATTTTGCCCGGCGATCGCGTCAAGGTAGAGCTGACGCCCTACGACTTGACCAAGGGGCGCATTACGTACCGTCTACGTAAAAAGTAAGCTCAGTTAGGCCAAGATTGGCTGTAATAGCTGGTCGGCCCCTGTACGGAAGATGTCTGTACAGGGTAGTTGTGTTGATTCTTTCACGGATTGAATTGCCGATGCGGCTTCTGCTGGGGTGAGGTGGCCTGTGTTGAGCGCGATCGCAACTACCTTAGCCGGATAAAAGGCACCTGCCGCCGTGGCCACCTGTTCGTACAGAGTGATCACGCTGGGTAGATCGGGAATTGGCACCCAAGGGAAATTTTGGATATGGGTTTGCCCAGCTCGATGCACTAGCACCAGGTGGGTGGGTTGGCTGCCACGGAGGAGTGGCAGTGTGGCGGTTGAGGCAGGGTTGAGTAGAGAACCCTGACCTTCAACAAACAGGAAGTCGTAGTTGGGGCCGTGGCGCAGCAGCTGTTGTTCGACCGCTCCCGAGGCGTAATCCACCCGCACAGCATCTAGCGCTACGCCGTCATCGCCCAGCATGAGGTTGGTTTGGCCGGTGGCAATCACTTTTGACCTCAGCCCGCGCCGGAGGCAGGCGCGGTGCAGCTCTAGGGTGGCTGACATTTTGCCGACGGACATGTCGGTGCCAACGGTCAAAATGCGCTTGCAGGCCAGCTGACTCGCTTGCCCGGAGCCTACGGTTAGCCCCTCGGGCTCCTGGCGGACATCCCAGATCCACTGGCCGGGTTGAAGCCAGGGCTGAAGCGTGGGGTGGTTGGCCATCGGGGTGTGGAGGCCGTTGACAATGCTGAGCCCCGCCTTGACCGCCTGCTCGATTTCTTTAAACCAGGCGTCGGGCAGTTTGCCGCCGGAGGGGGCAATGCCGATGGCTAACACATCGGGGGTGTAGGGTAAGGCGTCTGTTAGGGAGGCAACAACGGGAATAGGGCGATCGATGCCGGTCAGCTGGCCCAGCGACTGCCCGGCGGACTGGTAGTCAATGACGGCTACGATGGGCGACTGGCTAAAGCGCAGCAGGGCCAAGCCTGTTTTGCCCATGGTGCTTTGGGTGCCCTCGTGCATGAGCAGAGCGATGCGGCTATCGGGCTTGAGGTACATAGTTGAGTCCAAGTCCAGGGCTGGCAGAGGGCAGGAGGCGACCGTTGGATAGGGTAAGGCCGGTGAAGGGATCGTCGCGCAGGTTGAGGTGGCTGTCGAGGTCGATGTAGTCGACCAGGGGGGACAGCTGAGCCATGGCGCCGTTGGCGAGGCTGCTGTCGGAATAGCAGCCAAACATGACCTGAAGGCCACAGGACCGGGCAGTGTGGATCATTCGCAGGGCTTCGGTCAATCCACCAGCTTTCATTAGCTTAATGTTAATGCCGTTTGCCAAACCGGCTAGGGAGGGGATCTCGGCGCTGTTGAAGCAGCTTTCATCGACAAAGATGGGCAGCGGGGACTGCTGTCTAAGCTCTGCCAACTCGGCGTTTTGGGCTACGGGTAGGGGTTGTTCGAGGTGGGTGACGCGGCGTGCGCTGAGCCAGTGGGCCATGGTTTTGGCGTCGTCTAGGGTCCAGCCGCCGTTGGCGTCAATGCTGAGGCCTACGGTGGGGGGGACAGTATCGTAAATGGCTTGGAACATGGCTTGGTCGGCCTCAATGCCGCTGGGGCTGCCGAGTTTGATCTTAAGGGTGCGAGCGGAGGTTTGCTGTAGCCAATCCTGCGATCGCAGCCGGGCAGCCTCTGGCGATGAAATGCCCACCGTTACAGAGGTGGGCTGAATACGGCTCAGATCTAGGCCCAGCAGACGCCAGATCGGTAGACCCGTGGCCTTACCACACCAGTCCCACAGGGCGACATCGAGGGCGGCGCGGGTGGCCGAGTGCAGGGCAATGGGTGCGATCGCGGCTTCGATCGCCTGGCGATCGAGCGGGTGATAGGGCTCTAGCAGCGTGGACAAGATCGCCATGTCCGCCATCAGCATTTGCAGGGTTTGGCGATGGGTACCGATGGAAAAAGGCGCAGCCTCCCCCCAGCCCCCAATGCCCTCAGCCTCAAGGGTGAGCCAGAGATTGGTGGACTGGGCCGTCGTGCCGCGACTGATGGTCAGCGGCACCCGCTTATGCACCGTGAACGGTTGGCAGGAGAGCTTCATAGGGAGCGAGGAGGGCTAAGGAGGGAGTTCACACAGGAGGGATACAAGCATAGTGTCTGCCTAGATAGCCTTTGGGCGGTGGGGTTGGTTGGGCAGCCCTAGCCCCAAACTCCAGGCTGCGACCCATAGCAGAGCACGGGCTTGCATCCAAGCTAGAGCGCTTGCCGTACTAGCTGTGAGGTTCTGCCTTGGCAGCCCTTGGACAGCTTGTTGGATGAAACCACTGGAACCGCTATGTTTAGAGAACTTAAAACCCTACGCAATAGCTTAATTGCCATCGCGACCTGCTTGTTTGTGACCGTCCTGTATTCCCCCATGGTAGGTCAGGTTCTGGCGCATATGCCGACCGCTCCGGCAACGCTGGCCGCGGCCCCCTGGGCCCAGAGCCCCGATGACGGCTTCGCCTTGGGCGAGCAGATCGACGCCAACCTGGCCGCGGCCGCAGCGCCTCTCCTGGCCCAAGGGGCAGCCGATGGGTCGATTGTTACCTACGTGGCTATGCTCAGCGGCCAGAATGTGGTGCCCAATACACCCATGACCGAGGCCCGCGGTGTAGTTGGTGCCGCCCTGGCAGGCGATCGGCTGGTAGTGCGCGGCAGCTTTCGCGAGCTGAGCAGCGCCATGCGCGACTACGCCACTGACCCCGTCGATCCGCCCAACCCCAACATTACCTCGGCCTTTCACGTGCACCGGGGCAGCCCCAGCGAAAATGGGCCTTTCCAGTACGCCCTAGAGGTGACCATGAATGCCAGCGGGCGGGGCGGCAGCGCCACCGGCGACTACACCCTCACCCCCGAGCAGCTCCAGGCCCTGCAAGACGGCCTACTCTATATCGACCTGCACACCACCCGCAACCGGGCCGGTGAGCTGCGCGGTATTTTGATGCCGGTTTAGTTTAGCGATGCTTGTCATCTGGGCCGAATCGTCCTCGCCCGCCTGGGTCAAGGATGATTCGGCCCAGATGACAACGAGACATATATCATGGCATTGGATAGAGAATCGCTATGGTACAACTTCGTCCCTGGGCAACCTAACCGGCAGGGCGAGCGTCTGAGCATCCGGTAACTATGGATTTTGAAGAACTGACTGCGGCGGGTGCTGGAACACAGACCGACGCTGAGCTGTGGCTAGCCCTCAAGGCGGGTCAGACTGACGCCCTCGGCACCCTGTACGATCGCCACGGCGGCCTGGTCTACGGCATTGCCCTCAAGGTGCTGAGCCACCCCCAGGAAGCAGAAGACTTGACCCAGGACATTTTTGTCAAATTGACTCAGTCAACGGCCTACGACCCCCAGCGCGGCTCGTTTCGCACCTTTTTGGCCATTTTGACCCGATCGCGCGCCATTGACCGGCTGCGATCGCGCCAGGTGGCCAGGGCCTCCGTAGAACGGCTGCAAGCCACCCATGTAGCACCACCTAACCACACCCCCGCCGACGCCCTGGCCCTGGCTGAGCGCACCCAGGAGGTGCGAACTGCCCTCCAACAGCTTTCCGATAACCAGCGCCAGATCCTGCACCTGGCCTACTACGAAGGGTTGTCCCAGGCTGCCATTGCTGAGCAGCTCGACACTCCGCTGGGCACCGTTAAGACCCACTCCCGCCGAGGCCTGCTCAAGCTGCGGCAAATTCTCCAAGCACATTGGGATACCTAGCACTATGACCAGGTCGCTTTCCCCAGACCAGCTACAGCAGCTGCTGGCAGGCTACAGTCTCTACAACCTCAGCCCTGAAGAATCGGCTACCCTGGCGGCGCTGCTGGCCGCCGATGGGACGCTACAACAGGAGCTTGACCAGCTTCAGACGGTGCTAGAGCTGGCCCATGACGCTACGCCTACGCCGCCGCCCGCCCACCTGCGGCATGCGGTGCTGCAGGCCGCCAGGGCCCAGGCTCCGATGGCTAGCCCCTCGGCACCAGCGCGGTTCTCGCGGCCCTGGGGCCGTTGGATGGGGGCGGCGGCCGCCGCGCTCATTGCTGGGCTCAGTCTGAGCAATATTCTGCTGTGGCGCACCCTACAGCTGGAGCGGGCCAGCCAAACCCAAGACCTGATCACCGTTGCCCTGGGCGCTTCTGACAGCGCTGCGCCAGCCCAGGCTGAGGTGGTCATCAACCCTGACACCCTGGCGGGCTCGCTCACCGGGGAAAATTTGCCGCCCCTGGAGCCGGGTAATGTGTACGTGCTGTGGACGGTGGTAGACCCCGATGCCCAGCTCACCTTGGACGACAAAAACGCCATTTTAACGACGGTGTTTACCGTGGACGAAGCGGGCAGGGTTTCGCAGCCCATCGATCTACCGGCGGTGTACCGACGTGATTTCAACCTGGTGCGGGCTGTGGCCATCACCCAGGAAAATGCCGCTGCGCCCCAGGCTCACCGGTCGCCGCCAATTTTGATTCAGCCCCTTTAGGGCGTTAGCCGCGGGCGAACTATTGGCGGGATAATAAAGTCATACCCTACCCCAGAGGTGTGTGTTGGCTCCATCGGTTTTGCCTGCTGCTGCGTTTATTGATCCCCTGGGCCACAACCGAGAGGCGGTGGCGGCGGTGTTGCAGAGGGTTGCCGAGCAAATTCTCGACTACCTGGCCGGGGCGGGTCGCCATGTGCCCCTGCCTGCGGTCAAAGACCAGCTCTACCTGGCCATTCCCGAGCAGCCCACAACGATAGCCCACCTGCTAGAGGCGCTGGAGGTGGTCATGGCTCAGTCGATGAACCCGGCTCACCCCGGCTATCTGGGGCATATGGACCCGCTGCCCAGCACTGCTTCAGTGGTGGGGGACTGGGTGGCGGCAGCCCTCAACAACAATATGCTGAGCGTGGAAATGTCGCCCGTTTTGTCGCGGCTGGAGCCCCAGCTGCTGGCGGAGGTGGCCCAGCTGTTTGGCCTGGGGGCCAAGGCCGGGGGGCTGCTCACCAGCGGCGGCACCCTGGCCAACTTGCAGGCGCTCACCGTTGCCCGCAATGTGAAGTTGAACTGCTTGCAGGCCGGTCTGGCAGGCGGACCGCCGCCGGTTATTTTTGCCTCGGCGATGGCCCACACCTCGATTCAAAAGGCAGCCATGGTGCTGGGGCTGGGGCTGGCGGGGGTGGTGCTGGTGCCCACCAACGCGGAGGCCCAAATGGATGTGGAAGCCTTGGAAGGTCTGATTCAGGGGGCCGTTGCCCAAGGACAGCGCCCCTTTGCGGTGGTGGCCACGGCGGGCACCACGGTAACCGGCAATATTGACCCGCTGCCGGAGATTGCCCGCCTGGCCCAGGCCTACGACCTCTGGCTGCATGTGGATGCGGCCTACGGGGGTGCGATCGCACTTTCCCCCACCCAGCGCCATCGGCTGGCGGGCATTGAGCAGGCCGACTCAGTCACCTTTAACCCCCAAAAGTGGCTTTACGTCACCAAAACCTGCGCCTCAGTGCTGTTTCGCGATCTGGCTGTGTTGCACAGTCACTTTCGGGTATCGGCCCCCTACATGAATGCCGAAGCCGACTGGGCCAACCTGGGCGAGCTCTCTGTGCAGGGCACCCGCCACACCGACGTGCTCAAACTGTGGCTGACCCTGCAACACCTGGGCAAGGCAGGCTGTGCCGAACTGATCGATGCCAGCTATGCTCTGACCGAGCATTTTGTCGCCCAGGTCCGGCAGCGCCCCTACCTGGAGTTGGCCAGCACCCCGGAGATGAATCTGGTCTGTTTTCGCGGCCGCCCGGCGGCGGGTGACCCCGATCAGTGGCAGATGGGGCTGCAACAGCACCTGCTGCAACAGCACCAGACCTTTCTATCGCTGCCGGTGCTGCGGGGGCAGCGCTGGCTCAAGGCCGTACTGCTCAACCCCTTTACGACGGCAGCCCAGGTAAGCGATATGTTCTTAGCCATCGATGACTACGCCGCCAGGGCCGCCGCCCAGGCCTAGCTCGGGTTAGCCAACGGCACCTCGCTGGCTAGATCACGGCTGGTGAGGTGCTCGTTCGGGGGCATCCCAGCGGCATTGGGCCTGAACCGGCGTTTGCGGCAGCGGCGCTCCATTGCCCCAGCGTTGCCTCAAACTGCAAATGCACAATCTGCAAATGCACAATAGGTAAGCCCACACCAAGTTATCCACAGCTTCTGAGAAAATCTGTGGATAACCTGCCGCTGTCGGCGGTTAAGCGCGTTTTAATAACGTATGAATCTCAGGCTGAGTCAGGGTTCAAGGCCGGACGCTAAAACCATGGCTCAAACCCTGCCTGTGGAAAACCCAGGCCCGGGGAGAAAAAATAAGCTGAGGAGTAGAGCGCCGCATTGAGTAGTCTACCGGCAATCTGGGTTTTTTATCCTAGAGAACTGCTCTGGGCAAGGTTGTAAACCAGGACACATTTTAGGCCATCCACCGCAGTCCTGGAGACCGTCGATTTGGGGCGGGGGCAGGCGACCGGAGGCCAGAATCGGTATGCTAAAGAAGCTCCAGCGCAAAAGCTGTTGCTTTTGCTCACCGCTATTCTCCGGGAGATTTTTTAGGATGGTTGGAACTCAACTTGCTGCCCAGGACTTTTTTAAGGCCGCCTACGACAACCGCTACACCTGGGATGCAGCCTTCCCTGGCTACACTGCCGATGTCACCTTTACCCACAATGGCCAGACCCATGCAGGCCAGGTTAAGGTGAGCGCCGACCTCAAGCTCGAAGTCACCGGCATCGCCGATGAGGCCGCCCAAAAGATGGTGCATGGCCAACTGTTTGAGGTGTCCATCCATCGGGTGCGCCGCAGCTTTGCCGATAGCCACGGCAACAACACCTTTCGCTATGGCGAGACCCTGGCCGATGGGTCGGTAGAAATTTTGATGGGCGGCAAGGCCGAAGGCGATCGCTACCAGGTTAAAAACCAGGAAGTGTCGATGGTGCACCGCCACATCCACGGCGTTGTGGTCACCATTCACACCTACAGCAGCCACGATACCGGGTCGGGCTACCTGTCGCACCGCTACGACTCGGTTTACCACGACCCTAAAACCGGCGAGCAAAAGGGCGGTATCAGCGATTTTGAAGATGAATACACCGAGGTAGGCGGCTACTACATTCTGTCTCGGCGCATCATTGAAACCACTATCAACGACGACGTTGACAGCCAGGAGTTCGCGTTCTCTAACATCGCGCTCTTGGCCTAGGCGGTGGGCGCTCAGGGGGCGGGCGCTCAGGGGGCGGGCCGGGGCAGCCCTCGCTGAACGTGCAGACGGCGGCGGCCCTGGCCATCTACGCCCACATTGGCCCATGGGGAATGCCCCTGGGCCCTTAAAATAAAAGAGTCGCGTAACTTTGCCTATGCCGCCCCGCTGGCCCCGTAAACCCACCCGAGAAGACCCCGCCTACCGCAAGCTAGAAGACCGGCTTAACTTTGCGGTGCATGTGGCGGCGCTGCTTGCCGTCAACTCTGGGCTGTGGTTTTTTCACACCCTGAACCCGGCGTGGGTGCCCTGGGTGGCGAAGGTCACCCTGCCCTGGCTGGTGCTGTTGGCGGGTCACGCCGTCTACATCTTTGCGATCGCAGATTACTCTCCTGCTGCCCCAGCGCCCGCCGACCCCGATCTAAACGGAGACCCCTAGCCATGTCCGACGCCTCTACCGCCCGCGCCATTGAAGCCCTGGCCGCCGCCATTGGCGACAAGGTGTATCTCGATGTCGCCAAGTGGCATCTGTACCTGGGCGACGCCAAACTGCACACCGCCCTGGCAGAAAAGCTCTACCCCCTGGTCACGGGCGACCGGGTGAGCGCCGCGGCGGTGGCCGATATTTTGGCCAGCACCTCGGTGGCGGTGGGCGGTGGACAAAAGACCCTTACCCTGGCCGACCTGATCCCAGCGGCCAGCCAGGCCGACTTGCTAGATGCGATCGCAGACTACCAGCGCGACCTGTAGCCAGCATCAACGCGCCTAGGGCCGGTAGGGGTGTTCGGTCGTCTGGTCATCCTCGGGCCAGAGTTCCATGGCATCGACATCGATGGTGGGCATTTTGTCCTCCCGCAGGTTGGGCCCCGAGGGTAGCCCAGCCGTGGCATCGCTGACCGCCTCGCGCAGCTGGTTGCGCAGGTGGCGAGTGCGTTTTTTCACATTGCCCAGCAGGCCGCCCAGCCTCTCCTGGGCCTCAGCCTGGAGCTTTTGGCGACGATCCTCAGCCTCAGCCCCCAGCCTTTGACGGCTATCCTGAAAGCGTTCGTTAATTTGCTGACGGCCGTCCTGAAGGCGTTCGTTCACCTGCTGTTGAGCCTGGCGAGTGGTATTCACCGCAGCCTCCCAGCCCTGGCGGGGGTCCGGCATTTTATCCAGGGAAATGCGGTCAAAGGGCGAGGACACGGGTGGCGGGGTAGGGGGCGGCTGCACCCCGGCCCGCACCAGCAGCGGCGCATCCAGGGCCGCCGCAGTAGCCATCATGCGGCGGCGGCCGGTGCTGATCACCGCAACCGGGGGCAGGGCATAGAGGCCGGGGGCCAGCCCACTGGTTTCAACCGACCCAAACAGGTATTGCAGAATATTGCCGGTGGCCGGGTCAAAACGGTAGTCAACCAGCTGGCCAACCCGATCGCCGTGGTCTGACCACAGCTCAACCTCACCCAGGGGTAGGCAGTCTTGCAAATGCTCGTCAATCAGCGCCGCCTGGGCCCCGGCCTTAACCACCAGGCCATCGCGCCCAATCGAGCCCACCTGAGACCACAAAAACCGCCGACTCTGCCGCTGGAGCAGCCCGCTGCCCCCGCAGCCAACTCCCTGCACCTGGTGGGTGCGGCCGTTGACCCAGATTTCGGTAATCGAGCCCAGTTCCTCAGCGGTGTCCAGGTTGATGGCCAGCCGGTGGAGCAAGTCGCTCCTCAGCATGCCCTGAGAAGATGACCCTTCCATATCCACACTCCTGCGATCGTTAGCCCCAGCCCAAAGATATCTTTAGCCTGGATCAAGTCTGTCTTCCATGGTAGTCGATCAAAATTTGGGGCTCGAGCTTTTGCCGCAACGAACAATCAGCAATCAACCATGCCCCAGAAATGCCCCAGGAAATTTGGCCGACAATCCTCCCTCGGCCTCGACGTTGGTGTGGATTTACGGGCCCGTTCATAGGCGAATTCATGGGTTCATTCTCGGGCGATCAGGATGGCAGGGCCCCAGCAAAACCGCAGATTTTGCCCTGGGCGGCCCCTGCCGCTTAGGTTCTAAAGCGGGAACTGATTCCGCCCTGACAATTCCACGTTAAAGTGAGCAGTGATAGGTCATCTAGGGCAGTACTATGGCTGAGCGATCTGGGGCTGAGCAAGCTGGGGCTGAACACGTTGGGAATATCCTGCTGGTGGACGACGAGCCAGGGCTGCGCGAGGCGGTGCAAGCCTACCTAGAAGACAGCGGTTTTGGGGTGCGCTCAGCCAGCAACGCCAAGGAAGGCTGGGATTTGCTCCAGCAACAGACACCGGATGTGCTGATCTCCGACATTATGATGCCCCAGGTCGATGGCTACGCCTTTTTGGCCCAGGTGCGCGACGATATCCGGTTTAAGGGCCTGCCGGTGCTGTTTTTGACGGCGCGGGGCATGACTAGCGATCGCATTCAGGGCTACAACGCCGGCTGCGATGCCTACCTCTCCAAACCCTTTGACCCTGAGGAGCTGGTGGCCGTAGTCACCAATTTGATGGGTCGCCGCGCTGCCCAAACCCTTGACTCAGGCGATGTGCCCGACATCGCCGTGATGGCCCGCCAAATTGAAGAGATCAAAGCCATGCTGACCCAAAAGGGCGGCATCGCCAAGGTGGCCTCAGACATTCGCATCGACCTCACCCCGCGAGAGCAAAGCGTGCTCGATCTGGTGGCCGAGGGGCTGATGAACAAGGAAATTGCCAGCCGCCTTGAAACGAGTGTGCGCAACGTTGAGAAGTACGTCAGCCGCCTGTTTAGCAAAACCGGCACCAACAGCCGCACAGAGCTGGTGCGCTTCGCCCTGGAGCACGGCATGGTTACCACCTAGCCGTTCTAATCTTTATCAAAAGAGTGGGCGAAACGTGAGGCCCCGGCAGAGGCCCGCTGCCCTTTACAGAACTTGATGTGCCCCCGTAGCTGAGGCCAGGAGCCACAGCTACAGCTATGGAGTCGCGCAGAGTGGAGTCTGCAGAGGGATCCGTGCAGAACTGGCTCTGGGCTCTGGCCAAGGCTCTAGGAGGCAAACAGTTTAGATGATGAGATTGCAGTATCCTGGCTCCGGGCGTCCCATCGCTGAACCGCAGCCCCCGCGCCCAACTGATATACTGAACATCCAACCGTTACAAAAAGCAAAGCGCACGCCGGCCCGCCCACGGAGATTATGCAGCCAACCGATCCGGATAAGTTCACCGCCAAAGCCTGGGACGCCATTGTTGAGGCCCAGGACGTGGCCCGCCGCTGCAAACATCAATACATGGAGGTCGAGCACGTCATCATTGCCCTGCTCGATCAAGAAGAAGACGGGCTAGCCCACAAAATTTTGGCCAAAGCAAACCTCGACAGCGACCTGCTGCTCGACGAGCTAGAGACCTTTGCCCAGCGCCAGGCCCGCGTGCGCCCCGGCCTTGACAGCAACCTGTACCTGGGCCAGAGCCTCGACCGCATGCTCGACGGGGCCGAGGCGGCGCGCCAGACTCTCAAAGACAAGTTTATTTCTGTCGAGCATCTGCTGCTGGGCTTCCAGTCAGACGAGCGCATCGGCCGACGGCTGCTGCGCGGCTTTAACGTCGAGGGCCCCGAGCTAATGGCCGCCGTGCAGGCGGTGCGCGGCAGCCAAAAGGTCACCGACCAAAACCCCGAGTCGCAGTACGACGCCCTCGAAAAATTTGGCATTGACCTCACCCAGCTAGCCCGCGACGGCAAGCTCGACCCGGTGATCGGCCGCGACGACGAAATCCGTCGGGTGATTCAGGTGCTGTCGCGGCGCACCAAAAATAACCCCGTGGTGATCGGCGAACCGGGAGTGGGCAAAACTGCGATCGCAGAGGCCCTGGCCCAGCGCATCATCAACGGTGAAGTGCCTGAGTCGCTCAAGGGCCGCACGCTGATTTCGCTGGATATCGGCGGCCTGATTGCCGGAGCCAAGTTTCGCGGCGAGTTTGAAGAACGCCTGCGCCTGGTACTCAAGGAAGTCACCGATTCCGCCGGGCAGATTGTGCTGTTTATCGACGAGCTACACACCGTCGTCGGGGCCGGGGCCGGCCAGGGCACCATGGATGCCAGCAATCTGCTCAAGCCCATGCTGGCCCGCGGCGAGCTGCGCTGCATCGGTGCCACCACCCTCGACGAATACCGCAAACACATCGAAAAAGATGCCGCCCTAGAGCGCCGCTTTCAGCAGGTGTACGTGGGCCAGCCCAGCGCCGAAGACACCATTTCAATTCTGCGGGGCCTCAAGAAGCGCTACGAGTCGTACCACGGTGTCGATATTGCCGACAGCGCCCTGGTGGCCGCCGCCGTGCTCTCCGACCGCTACATCGCCGACCGATTTTTGCCCGACAAAGCCATCGACCTGGTCGATGAGGCCGCCGCCAAGCTCAAAATGGAGATCACCTCTAAGCCCGAAGAGCTAGAGGGCATTGAGCGCCGCCTGATGCAGCTGGAGATGGAAAAGCTGTCTCTAGAGGCCGAAAACGGCACCGCGACCAAGGCTTCGCGGGCGCGGCTCAGCCGCATCGAGCAGGAAATCGCCGAACTCCAGACTAAGCAGACCGAGTTCAGCGGCCAGTGGCAGAGCGAAAAGCAGGCCCTCGACGCCATCAACGCCCTCAAGGAAGAAGAAGACCAGATTCGCCTCCAGATCGAGCAGGCCGAGCGCGCCTATGACCTCAACAAGGCCGCCCAGCTCAAGTACGGTCGTCTGGAAGCCCTACAGCGCGATCGCGAAACTCTAGAGGCCCAGCTGCTCGAAGTGCAGGCCCAGGGCAACACCATGCTGCGCGAGCAGGTCACCGAGGCCGACATCGCCGAAATCGTCGCCAAATGGACCGGCATTCCGGTCAACCGGCTGATGGAGTCGGAGCGCCAAAAACTGCTGGAGTTGGAAGGTCACCTGCACGAGCGCGTGATCGGCCAGGACGAAGCCGTAGAGGCCGTCGCCGCCGCCATTCGCCGCGCCCGAGCCGGCATGAACGACCAGGGCCGCCCCCTGGGCTCATTTTTGTTCATGGGGCCGACCGGGGTGGGTAAAACCGAGCTGGCCCGCGCCCTGGCCGAATTTCTCTTCGACACCGAAGACGCGCTGATCCGCATCGACATGTCAGAGTACATGGAGAAAAACGCCGTCTCGCGGCTGGTGGGGGCCCCCCCCGGCTACGTGGGCTACGAAGACGGCGGCCAGCTCTCTGAGGCAGTGCGTCGTCACCCCTACTCGGTGGTGCTCCTCGACGAGGTGGAAAAGGCCCACCCCGACGTGTTCAACATTCTCTTGCAGGTGCTCGACGACGGCCGCATTACCGACTCCCAGGGCCACCGGGTCGATTTCCGCAACACTGTGGTGATCATGACCAGCAACCTGGGCAGCGACCACATTCTCGAGCTGGCGGGCGACGACGACCGCTACGACGAAATGCGCACCCAGGTGCTCAAGGCGCTGCAAAAGCAGTTTCGCCCCGAGTTTCTCAACCGCGTCGATGATCTAATTTTGTTCCACTCGCTGCGCAAGAGTGAGCTGCGCAAAATTGTCGCCCTGCAAATTCGCCGGGTGCAGCGTCGCCTGGCCGATCAAACCATTGGCCTGGAGATCAGTGACAGGGCCATCGACTTTATTGCCCAGAGCGGCTACGACCCGGTCTACGGGGCCCGACCGCTCAAGCGAGCGATCCAGCGGCTGCTGGAAAACCCCATCGCCACCAAAATTTTGGAGACCACCTTTGCCCAGGGGGCAACCATCGTCGCCGACTGTGAGGACGGCCAGCTGGTGTTTAGCCACCGCGACCAGGAAGCCCCCATCCCCGCTGCTACCCCAGATACGGCGGTTGAGGCAGAGGCCAAAGTTGAGTCGGTAGTCGGTTCAAAAGACGGATGATCGGCTGGGCATCTGTGACACTCCTTGCTGCTGCCCAGATCTACTAGACGGTACCCCTAGGATTGGCCTGCGGCCCTGGGCAGCGTCAGGCATAGCTTTTAGGGTCTGGATGCATCCCCCTGGGAAAGGCACCACCAACCCAGCGCCATACATTGCAGAGAGGCCGCTCTGGGCGCAGCCTCCCCTAGGTTTTGCCCCTTGAATGCCCCCGCAGCGCCCTGATCTTTTACATCAGGGTGTCATACCGAATCCGACTTGGCTAGCCCCGGTTGGGCTGGGCAAACATCGTTTGCCCCTAAGCAATCCGCCTGTTTGGAATCGGGGTTATGCGATCCGGATCTGGTATCAGACATTCTTCGGAGCCGTCTGGCTTTGGGGCAGCCTGTCTTTGGAGCAGCCGGTGGGCAGTAGCTAGAAATCACAGGTCGCTACCTCAGTTTTGGGGCCGGCCGTTTTGGGGCTAACTATTGAACTATCCTCCAGGACTGAGCGAGAGCTGTATTTTTTGTGGTCATAGTGAAAAATTTCTGTAACAAATTTGTCATTTTAATTCTTATATCAGGAAGTCTTAACGTAGAGTCGGCATAATTCACCTAGCCCTGTAGTGCATGAGCTATCTCCACTGTTTGAAAACCCTTTGATAAACCCTTAAGGAACTCCT
>DATIVG010000231.1:0-3281 GCA_035466075.1 Nodosilinea sp.
CTGATGCTAGGCGCGCTTGAGAAAGCTCATGATCAGCGACACCACAAAGATGGCCAGGAAGATATAGAACAAAATTTGGGCAATGCCAGCGGCACTGGCGGCAATACCGCTAAAGCCAAAGAAGGCGGCAATAATGGCCACAACCAGAAAAATCAGGGCATAACGCAGCATGGGGTTCTCCTAAATGGGGCTGGGGATGGGCTCGACTATGGGGCGAACGACCTCATTATCGAAATCTGAATCCAGCGGCGCATCTGCCCCTTGGCCGGGGTTGGGTCTAGCGGTAGGTAGAGAATGGGGCGGCGGGGCAGGGGGTGGTGTCTTCCCCTGCCCCGGTGGGTTCTGGCGGGCCTAGGGGGTGGGCTGGCCGGTGTTGTACTGGGCCAGTTCGCCGGGGGAAATGGTGTCGAGCACCGTTTCGGGGGTAAAGTAGCCCAGCCCCTGGATGACGCGGGCAATGCAGCCCGTCCAGCCGGTTTGGTGGCTGGCCCCAATGCCCGAGCCGTCGTCGCCGTGGAAGTATTCGTAAAACAAAATCAGATCTTGCCAGTGGGGGTCGGTCTGAAACTTCTCGGCACCGCCGTAGACCGGTCGCCGGCCGTTTTCATCTTTGGTGAAGATGCTGACCAGGCGCTCGCAGATGCACTGGGTGATTTCAAACAGGGTTTTGTGGTCGCCGGAGCCGGTGGGGTATTCCATGGTGAAGGTGTCGCCGTAGTAGCTGTAGAGCTGCAACAGGGCGCGAATCAGCAGCAGGTTGACGGGCATCCAGATCGGCCCTCGCCAGTTGGAGTTGCCGCCAAACATGCCCGAGGTCGAGTCGCCGGGCACGTAGCCGACTTTGTACTCCTGCCCGGCGTGGTAGAACAGGTAGGGATTTTCTAGGTGAATGCGCGACAGGGAGCGAATGCCGTAGTCGCTCAAAAACTCGCCCTCGTCGAGCATGCGGGTGAGCACCTTGCGCAGCTTGTCTTCGTTGAGAATCGACAGCATCAGACGCTGGTTGTAGCCCTGCTTAATGGGCAGGTGCACGTTGCCCACCAGCTCGGGATGGCGACGGATGAACTTATCGACCCGCTCCCGCAGCCGGGGCAGCTCGTCAAAGGCCTCGCGGGGGAAGACGGCGACGGCCATCAGCGAGAGTAACCCAACTAGCGATCGCACCTTGAGCCGAGTCGAGTTGCCGTCGGGCAGGCGCAGCACATCGTAGAAAAAGCCGTCCTCTTCGTCCCACAGCTCGTCCTGGTGGATGCCGATGCGGTCCATCGCCCCCGCGATCCACATGGTGTGCTCAAAGAACTTGATCGCCAGGTCTTCGTAGAGGTGGTCGTGGAGGGCCAGCTCAATGGCGATTTGAAACATGCGCTGGCTAAAGAACACCATCCAGGCGGTGCCGTCGGCCTGCTCCAGGCGGCCCCCGGTGGGCAGCGGCGAGCTGCGGTCAAACACGCCGATATTGTCGAGGCCCAAAAAGCCGCCCTCAAACAGGTTGTTGCCGCCCTCGTCTTTGCGGTTGACCCACCAGGTGAAGTTGATCAGCAGCTTTGAGAAGGCGTATTTGAGAAATTCCAGGTCGCCCTGGCCATTGTTACGCTCGCGATCGCGCACGTAAATCTCCCAGGTGGCAAAGGCGTGCACCGGCGGGTTGACATCGCCAAAGTTCCACTCGTAGGCCGGAATCTGGCCGTTGGGGTGCAGGTAGTCCTCCCGCAGCATCAGCATCAGCTGGTCCTTGGCAAAGTCGGGGTCGATCAGGCTGATCGGAATCACGTGAAACGCCAGATCCCAGGCCGCGTACCAGGGGTACTCCCACTTGTCGGGCATCGACACGATGTCGTCATTCATCATGTGGAACCATTCGCTGTTGCGCACATGCTTTTTGTTGACCGCCGGCGTCCAGGGGGTAACGCCGCGCTCCCGCAGCCACATATCCAGGTCGTAGTAAAAATACTGCTTCGTCCACATCATGCCGGCCAGGGCCTGGCGCATCACATTGGCCCGGTCGCCATCGGCCAGCACCGACGGCGGTATCACCGTGGCGTAAAAGGCATCGGCCTCCTGCACCCGCGCCGCAAACTGAAGGTCAAAATAGTCGCCAAAGGGGTCGCCCACCACCTCGGGGCCGTTCTTGGTGAGCCGCAGCTTGACCACCACAGTTTCGCCCGCCCCCACGGTGAGCTGGTAGTGGGGCGCTACCTTGGTGCCCACCCCGGCGGGGTTGACCGCCTCGGTTTGGCCCTGCACCACGCAGCTGTCGATGCCGTCTTTGACGTAGGGGCTGGGGTTGGGCTGGCCAAACAGGCGCTCGCTGTTGGTTTCGTTTTCGGTAAACAGCAGCGGCACCCCAGCGTCGCAGTAAAAATAGTAGTCGGTCATAAACTGGGTCAGCACCGGGTTGGTGATGTGGGCCTGCACCACCCCATTGCCCAGGGCCGTAAGCTCCGGCCGGTCGCCGGTCTCAGTCCACGACCAGGTATTGCGAAACCACAGGGTGGGCAGCAGGTGTAGCGGTGCCGCCGCCGGCCCCCGGTTGGCCACGCTAATTTTGATCAGCACATCCTCGGCGTCGGCCTTGGCGTACTCCACAAACACATCGAAGTATTTGTCTTCGTCAAAAATGCCCGTGTCAAGCAGCTCGTACTCCAGCTCGTAGCGGCTGCGGTGGGCGTTGATCTCCACCAGGTCTGCGTAGGGAAACTCCTGCTGGGGGTACTTGTACAGGTACTTCATGTAGGAGTGGGTCGGCGTGCTGTCGAGGTAGAAGTAGTACTCCTTCACGTCTTCGCCGTGGTTGCCCTGGCTGTTGGTGAGGCCAAACAGCCGCTCCTTGAGAATCGGGTCGTGGCCATTCCACAGGGCGAGGGCAAAGCACAGCAGGTTGTGGTCGTCGGTAATGCCGCCGAGACCGTCTTCGCCCCAGCGGTAGGCCCGCGATCGCGCCTGGTCGTGGGGAAAGTAATCCCAGGCGTTGCCGTCGCTGCTGTAGTCTTCGCGCACAGTGCCCCACTGGCGCTCGCTCAGGTAAGGGCCCCACTTTTGCCAAGGGGAAATCTGGGCCCGGTTTTCTGCAAGGCGGTTTGCTTCTGCGCTCACGGTGCTGTCCTACCTGGTGAAAGTAGCTAGATTTTTGCCCGATCCCCCAGGGCCGCCGGAGAAACCTCCGAAAAACTTAAGCCCCGGGGGATGGTTGTTGACCATAATCTCCCAATTTCCTATGAAATTCCTATGGACAGGGGGTATTTAGAGGGAGTGAGGAGTGAGGAGTAGGGGGGTGATGGGGT
>DATIVG010000232.1:0-8911 GCA_035466075.1 Nodosilinea sp.
GACCACCCCCGCCACAAACACCGCCAAAAAGCCGTAGCCCTGCACCAGCTCCGTCAGCGAATAGCTCAGCAAAATGGTGCTGAGGCCGACAAAATCTTCCATCAGCTGATCGACCCCGTGGCGGCGGGTGAGGTGCCGCTCGAGCCAGCAAATGCTGCGGGCGACGGCAATGCCCATGCCCAGACCGGCGGCGATCGCCCAGAGCCCATCGACCGCCACCCACTGCCCAAACCAGCTCTGCCACTGGTCATTTTCTAGCCAGTGCAGCCCAAAGTACACAAACGGAAAGGCCAGGGCGTCGTTGAGGCCGCCCTCGGAGGTGAGGCCAAAGCGCAGTTCGTCGCGGTCGTGGGGGTTGTCGAGCTGCACTTCCGAGGCCAGCACCGGGTCGGTGGGGGCCAAAATGGCCCCCAGCAAAATGCCCTCGCCCCAGGACAGCTGGAGAAAGAAATGGCCCATAGCTGCGATCGCAAAGATCGATATCGGCATCAAAAAGCCGATCAGACGAATGGTCGAGTTCCAGGCCCAGGCCCGCAGCGGCCGGTTCATTTTGAGGCCGCAGCCAAACAGCGAAATTAGCACCACAAACTCGGTCAGCCGTTCTAAATAGGCCGCCTCGGGGCGCACCCGAATCAGGTTGAGGCCGTAGGGGCTGAGCACAATGCCCACCACCAGGTAAATCAAGGCGTAGGACAGCGGCAGGCGGCCAATCCAGCCCGAGCCCAGGGTGACCGCCAGCAGCAGCACACCAATCACCAGCAGATCGAGAATGTAAATATCCACAGGTGTTGAGGCGAAAAGACAAAATGCCCCTTCACTCCAGGGGTTCCTTCACTCTAGGGGCTGAATTCAGGGCTTTGCTGCAACTTCCGGTAGATTTTTTCCCCCGGCTGGCCCCATTTAAGGTGGTAGGGAAAGGGATGGATTAGACTCATACCCACCTGCACCCAACCGAGGCGGCAATGAATCAGAGCAAACATCCCATGGTCATTGTGGTTGGCGCATCTGCGGGGGGCATGCAGGCCACCGCACAACTGACCGCGCAGTTTCCCAAGGATTTTCCGGCGGCCATCTTCATCGTCAACCACATGGGTGCAGACAACAATGGCGACGTGCTGACCAGGGTCTTAAATGAGAGTGGCGGCCTCCCCTGCACCCAGGCCCACGACGAGCAACCATTCCAAAGCGGTCACATCTATCTGGCCCCCCCGGACCACCATATTTTGCTGGTCAAAGGAAAGATTTTGGTCACCAAAGGGGCCCGCGAAAATCGTTACCGACCGGCCATTGATCCCCTGTTTCGCTCCGCCGCCGTGGCCTACGGCAATCGCGTCATCGGCATCATTTTGACCGGCTACCTCGATGACGGCACCAGCGGCATGATGGCGATCAAACGCTGCGGCGGTGTGTGCATCGTTCAAGATCCCCTCGATGCCTCCTATCCAGACATGCCGCAGTCGGTGATCGCCAATGTGGGGGCTGACTACTGCCTGCCCATCGCCGCCATGGGAATGCTGCTGTCGGATCTGGTGCGGCGAAAACTACCCAGCTCGTCGCCGCCGCCCAAGGACATTGTGATTGAGGCCGAGATTGCCCAGCGGGTGTTGAGCGATTTGCCTGCGGTCGAGGCGCTGGGCGCGCAGGTGCCGTTCAACTGCCCCGACTGTGGTGGGGTACTGTGGCAAATTGAAGGCGATTTTCTTCGGTACCGCTGTCATACGGGCCACGCCTTTACCTCGACGGTGCTGCTGGCCCAGCAAACCGCCAAGATTGAAGAAACGCTGTGGGTTGCCCTGCGCATGTTTGAGGAGCGGCAGAACCTGATTGCCACCATGGGCCAGAGTCAGGGCAAGTCGTCGTCGTCAGTCTCCCAGCGGGTGCAAGACTCCCAGGTTCACATCGATCGGATTCGCGCCATGTTAAAGGCGACCCATCAGGACGTGGACAATTCTGACCAAGGTGAAACGGAATAGTCTTAATTCAGCCTTGCTAAATGGAGGCATAAATTTGGGTGAGGGCAAACGGCTGTTTGCCTCTAGCTATTTGCCCCTGGCCGTTTGCCCCCACAGGAGGCATTGGTTTTTTAAGTCTCGCCCCGATTCAGCCATGGTGACTAATCGCTGCCCGCCCAGGTCCAGCGGGGGTTGCCCTCCCGCAGGCCCTTGAAGGTGATCACCGTGGTAAAGCCGTTGGCGTCGCGGATGCCGGTCATATCGAGAATGGCCCTGACCTGGCCATTGACCAGCTGCACCCGCAGGTAAGAGCTGCCCTGGTAGTCTTCCCCATCCAGCTGCACCATGCCGCCCGAGGCCACGCAGTTGCGGTATTCGGGCTTGAGCGTGCCCACCCAGGTGGCGCTAAAGCGGTCGGACTGAGACAGCTGAATGTTGGTGGCAATATCCCGCAGTTTGATCATGCCGTCGGTGGCAAAACCGCCCTCAACAAAGGGCTGGGCGGTTTCGTGGGCAATGATGCGCTCGGGGCAGACCGGCGGCGGGCCAGGCAGCCTGGAGCTGAGGGGCAAAACGCTGAGCTCGATGGTGCTGGCCAGGGCGGTTAACCCCCAGCTGCTGAGCAGGGCGAGCGGCAGACTGAGCGGCAGCGCCCAGCGGAGGTTGGTTTTCATGGTTACCTATCCATAGGTTGGTGCAAGGCGTCGCGGCGGAGTGTCTCTTGGCAGAATGTGTCTCGGGGAAATATGTCGCGGTGAAATAGGGAATGGCGCAATGGGTCGCGATGAAATGGGAAATGGCGCAGTGCAGCGCCGGTAGGGCACAGGGGGTTCACACCTCCAGCTACAGCGGCCCCGCCCGCCATTCCCGACGGCAGCGCTCCCCGCGACCCCGGGCCCGTATGGCATGATAAATTTCTGCGCCGCCTTGAACTCCGTCCTATGCTCCGCCTCAGCCAGCTCAAACTGCCCCTTGACCACCCCGAAGCCGCGCTTCAGGAAGCAATTCTCAAAAAGCTGCACCTGGCGCCCGCCGACCTGAGCAGCTTCACCATTTTTAAGCGCAGCTACGACGCCCGCAAAAAGGGCAACATTACCCTGGTCTACATCGTGGATGTGGAGACGCCGAAGGAAAAGGCGCTGCTAAAGCGGTTTAAAAAAGACGCCACGGTGGTGCCCAGCCCCGACACCACCTACCGGCCGGTGGCCCAGGCCCCGGCGGGGTTTGACCAGCGGCCCATCGTGATTGGCATGGGCCCCTGCGGCATGTTTGCGGGGCTGCTGCTGGCCCAGATGGGGTTGCGGCCCATCATTTTGGAGCGGGGTAAGGCGGTGCGCGATCGCAGCGTTGACACCTTTGGCTTTTGGCTCAAAAAAAATCTCAACCCCGAGTCCAACGCCCAGTTTGGTGAGGGTGGGGCGGGCACCTTTTCCGACGGCAAGCTCTACAGCCAGGTCAGCGACCCCCAGCACTACGGCCGCAAGGTGCTCACCGAGCTGGTCAATGCCGGAGCCTCTCCGGAAATTCTCTACGTCAATAAGCCCCACATCGGCACCTACCGCCTGGTCAAAATTGTGCAAAACCTGCGGGCCACGATCGAATCGCTGGGCGGCGAAATTCACTTTCAAACCCGGGTGGTCGATCTTGACATCGACCAGGGCCAGGTGCAGGGCGTGCGCCTCGACAACGGCGACTACCTGGCCAGCGACCACGTGGTGCTGGCCGTGGGCCACAGCGCCCGCGACACCTTTCAAATGCTCTACGAGCGCGGCGTCTACATCGAGGCCAAGCCCTTTTCCATCGGCTTTCGCATCGAGCACCCGCAGTCGCTGATCGACCACTGCCGCCTAGGCGACCAGGCGGGCCACCCGCGGCTGGGCTCCGCCGACTACAAGCTGGTGCACCACTGCGACAACGGCCGCTCGGTCTACAGCTTTTGCATGTGCCCCGGCGGCAAGGTGGTGGCGGCGGCCTCCGAGCCGGGTCGCCTGGTCACCAACGGCATGAGCGAGTACGCCCGCGATGAGTCGAACGCCAACAGCGCCATTGTGGTGGGCATTACCCCCGACGACTACCCGGCCGGGCCGCTGGGCGGCATTGCCCTCCAGCGCCAGCTAGAGGAGCGGGCCTTTGCCCTGGGGGGCGGCACCTACGAGGCACCGGGGCAGCTGGTGGGCGACTTTTTGGCCCAGCGCCCCTCCACCCGCTTTGGCCAGGTGCTGCCCTCCTACAAGCCGGGGGTGCGGCTGGGCGACCTGAGCGAGAGCTTGCCGGACTATGCGATCGCAGCTCTGCGCGAGGCCATTCCCGCCTTCGACCGCCAGATCCACGGCTTCGCCATGGATGACGCCGTGCTCACCGGCATTGAGACCCGCACCTCGTCGCCCATTCGCATCAAACGCAACGAGCAGTGCCAGAGCCTCAACACCGCCGGGCTCTACCCCGCCGGGGAAGGGGCAGGCTACGCCGGGGGCATTCTATCCGCCGGTATCGACGGCATCAAAGTCGCCGAAGCCGTCGCCCTCAGCCTGCTAAAGGGGCCGTCCTAAGGCAGTTGGTTTCTAAAAAGAAAATCCTCGCGCAGGGCTGCGATCGCAGCCGCTGTAGGGTGGGCACTGCCCACCACCGGGGAGAATGTCTCCCAGAAATCACTTGAGTATTCAGGCGCTGGCCCGCTGGCCCTAGCCCCTCGGGGTCGAACGCCGCGACGGCGGTTTGCGCCGCGAGGGCTTGTGCTCCGGCTCCAGGGTGTCGGGGTGCTGGGCCTCCAGCAAAAACACCCGCCGCCCATCGGTAATCCGGTAGAGGGTGAGGCAGGTGCAGGTGTGCCCCTCCGCCTGGAGTTCACTGGCCCGCTGGTGGCAGGCCGCCTGGGCTTGCTCAGCATCCTCCCAGTCGGTTTCGAGAAATATTTCTTGGACCAAGCTCATGGTGGCAGCTCAACAACATCGGCTCAACTTACTGATTCTGTACCCAAATGGCCATTTTCGTGGGCGTTGACCCCCGCCATGACCAAAATGGCCCATACCCAACCCTTCAGCACCCCGTCACTCCAGCACCCCGTCACCGGCGATACTTGCCCACGGCCTGCTTTTTGGGGGGCGTCAACACCCGCGACTCAATCAAAAATTCTGGAATATCCTCCAGCTCCCTGGGGTCGAGGGCATACTGCTCGCACACCAAACTGAGGCGGCTGCCCGCACTCCCCACGGCGTTGACCGAGTGGGTTAGGTTGCCCTGAAAGTGCAGCAGCAGCCCCGTCTGAGGCCGAATCTGCGCCACCTGCTGCCGCCCCCGCCGCAGCACCAGCTCCCCGCTGACCAGGTCGGCGGGCACCTGCACGTAGAGCACGCTCACCTGGTCCGGCGGGTCAATGGTTTTGCAGTACGACCGCAGCGACCGGTCGATGTGGGGGTCCACCCGCGACCCCTGGCTCAGCAACAGCGGGTTGAGATAAAACGCGTTGCAATCGGGCAGCAGCGCCCGGTCGAGGTAGGGCTTAAACCGCGGAAACTGCCGCTCCACCTCGGCCCGCCCCGCCTCGGTAAACACCACCGAAAAGCCCTTGGTGGCCACAAAGTCGCGGTTGAGGTTGTTGGTGGCCAGGTACCGGCACGACTCAATCGTCCCCTGTAGCTTGTGCAGGTAGGACGCAGAAAACGCCTCGGGCTGGCAGTGGTAGTAGGGCATAGGGTGAGATCGACGGGGGCTCAGGCAAGGTGGGTGGCGACAGATCTCACGGGTGGGCGGCAAAGGTGGCGGTTTCGCCGGTTTGGGTAAACGAGACCACGGTGTAGGGGTCAACTCGATCGCCCATTTCCATACCCGGCGCGCCCACCGGCATACCCGGCGCGGCGATGCCTAGAATGGCGGGGCGCTCGCTCAGCAGCCGCTGCACATCCGTGGCGGGCACGTGGCCCTCAACCACGTAGCCCTCAACCAGGGCCGTATGGCAGGAGGCCAGCGCCTCGGGCACGCCGTACTGGGCTTTGATGGCGGCCATGGCGTCGGTAACCACATCTTGCACCTCAAACCCGGCGGCCTGCATGTGCTCAACCCAGGCTCCGCAGCAGCGGCAGCTGGGGCTGCGGTACACGGTGATCGCGGTGGCCCCCTGGGCCGAGGCGGCCACCGGGCCGAGCAGGGCAATCGCCAAAACTATCCCCAAGGCCAGCAGTCTAGCGATTAAGCCGCGACGATTCATCAGGCGAATATTCCTAGAGACATGTTCTTAGTGTGCCCCAGGCGCGCGTTTACGGAAATGGCCTTTCCTATGGGATTATCCTCACCCAGATCGGTGTTTGCCTTGGCCCGGCCTGCGTCTAGCCATCAGCCCAGCTGATTTTTGTAGATCACTCCGTTTTTCATGATCACCAAAAAGTTGGCCTCCGGATTCTCAATCAGCCGAATATTCTCCAGCGGATTGCCGTTGACCAGCAGCAAATCGGCCAGGGCACCCTCTTCTACTACGCCCAGCTTACCGGGGTAGGGGTTGCGCGGCCCCGACAGGGCCAGCAGGCTGGCATTGGTGCTGGTGGCCATGCGCAGCACCTCCGCCGGGCTGTACCAGCGCACCAGCTTGGCCAGTTTGGCCCCCTGGCGAGCAGACCCTGCGGGGTTAAAGAGGTTATCCGTGCCCCAGGCCGTTTTGAGGTTGTACTTTTTGGCCAGGTTGTAGGCGTTGTCGGTACCGGCGGAGACCAGCAGCTGCTTAGCCCGGTTTTCAGATCCCTCGGGGTAGGGGTTGGCGTCCTCGTCGTCGAGAAACGGTTGCAGGCTGAGCCAGACATCGTTCTCGGCGATCAGGCGAGCGGTCTCTTCGTCGATCAGCTGGCCGTGCTCAATGCTCTTCACCCCGGCCCGAATCGCCTTTTGAATGGAGCGGGGGGTGTAGGCGTGGACGGCGACGTAGGTATTCCAGTCGGCGGCGGCGTCTACGGCGGCTTTTAGCTCCGCCTCGGTGTACTGGCTCACGTCCAGCGGGTCGTGGGCGGAGGCGACGCCGCCCCCGGCGGCCAGCTTGATCTGGCTGGCCCCCCGCATCAGCTGCTCGCGGGTGCGGCGCAGCACCTCGTCTGCCCCGTCGGCGATCGCCCCCACCCCAAACTGCTCGGCCAGGCTCAGCGCTGAGGTCGGCGTGCGGGGCAGCTCGCTCAGCTCCCGAAAGTCGCCGTGGCCACTGGTTTGGGAGATCATTGCCCCCGACGGCCAAATGCGCGGCCCCACTACGGCCCCGCTATCGATGGCCCGCTTGAGATCAAACACCGGCCCCGCCAGGTCGCGCACACTGGTAAACCCGCGCAGCACCATGGCGGTGGCATTCTCCTGGGCTCGCTGAAATAGGCCCTCCGGCGCGGTGGTGGCCGCCGCCAGATCCTCCTGGGTGCTGGTCTCCATAAACAGGTGGGTGTGGACGTCGATCAGCCCCGGCATCAGCACCCGCCCTGTCCCGCTGATGCGGGTGACGCCAAGATCCGCTGGGATCGGCAGCGGTCGAGTATCAATGGCCTGAATTTTGTTGCCAACCACCAACAGGTTTGAAGGGGCCGTCAGGGTGTCGGAGACGCCGTCAAAGATGCGGACATTTTCAAAGAGAACCGCCGCCGCCTGGGAAGGTTGGCCATTGCCGGGGGCCGGGCTCTGGGCAAAACTGCCCTGGGTCATGAAACCAAACAGCCCCAGCAGCAAAGCCGCCACGGCTAGCAAATAGTGCGATCGCACCTGCATATACATTCACCGAAATCAGTACACGGGCCCCAGACTCTCGGGCAGGGTATGTTGCCGCCGCCACCAAAACCAGGGCCCAAAACGCCATGCAAACACTAGCAGCAGCCTTCTGTATAAATCAAGATGAATCAAGTTCAAGCATTAACTTACGTTACGTAAACCTTGCAGGCCCCGCACCCCCAGCCACCTTTCTGGCCTCAGGCCCTGCGCCTATCCGGCTACCCATCCGGCCACCCAACTGAGCTGCAACTCAGCCGTAACTCAGCCGCAACGGTTTTCCCGCTGGGGGGTCTAAACCTTTTACGGCCCCTGCCTGGTTGGGCAATTTTAGAGGAACAAATAATAGGAAAAAAATAGGATGAAAAGCACCATTAACCCGCTGTCAACTTCACGTATGATGCCTGTGTGGTTGGCTGAATGCTTGGCCCCGGAGCTATTTTCGACTGGTACCCAAAAAACAATCCGTCAAGGCTACAGCGCATTAGAGATGAGCCGCCCGTGCCCGACCAAACCATTCTGAAATAGTTCAACAGTCATCGAAAGGTTATCACTATGAAAATCCGCTCGATTCTGGCCTACTCGGCCTTGGCCTGTGGTGCTGCCGTCACAGTGATGACTGCTCCCCCCCTCGTCGGAGCAGCCGTGCCTCTCCCACCCTCCACCGTAATCGCCCAACAGACCGACCTAAACCTGGTGGGCGAAGGGGAAGGCACCCTATCCATCGGCAGCCGCCCCAGCCAAACCGTAACCTTCGTCACCGTGACCAGCCGCCCCAACCAGCAGGTTGAGCTGTCCCTGCGCCTGGCCGATGGCAACTTGCAGCAGTGGGGTGGGCAACTGGTCAGCCGTAGCGCCGGTGAAGCCCAGATCCGGTTGACCAGTGCGGGCGGAGCCGATGCCACCGGAACGCTCACCGTCCGCTACCAAGATGCCACGCTGATCTCGCTGATCGGCAGCGGCACCTTAGATGGCCAGCCCCTGTCGATTCGTTTCACCATCGCCGACGACAGTGTCAGCCAGCCCCCGGCCGCCAGTGCGATCACCCTGGCCCAGGCGGGTCAGGGCACATTCGGCCTGCAGGGGCGACCAAACCAGCCCATTGCCTTCGCCACGGTGACCGTTCAGCCCGATGAGAGCGCCGAGCTATCGATTCGCCTCGGCAACGGCAACAACATCGCCTTTGCCGGGCGGCAGACCCGCAAGACCGCCCAGGACATCGTCCTCAATCTCAC
>DATIVG010000233.1:0-5494 GCA_035466075.1 Nodosilinea sp.
CCGATCAATGGCGGTCGAGAGCCGCAGCAGACGCCGCACAACCTTAGAACTCAGCACTCTGGGCCTTCCTTGCCATGCTTATACGTACCTAATAGATGTCGCCAGGGGCGCTACGGGCAATCGCCAGCGGCCAGCGGTGGCCTGATGATATCAGAAACAATTGCTCTGCCTGGACAAATTCAGTGTGTCGAAATCTGAGCCATGCAGTAAGCTTATCGGCAGGCTGCGGGCAAAAGTGGCCAACACTGCTAAATAGCGTCGATACAGCGCTTAGCACAGGCCAGCTTGGCCCAGGTTGACTCAGCCCAAATCTTCCGTGGCAGCAGGTTCGGCGCAACAAGTTCAGCGCAGTCAGGTTCGGCGCAAATATATAGCGCAGACTATCCCAAAACAGACAGTTTGAAGGTTGAGGAGTAATCCATGAAAAGCTTAGGGCGTTGGATGGGCCGTGGGGTAGGAGCCTCGCTGTTGGCGATGGCAGCCACCGCAACCGGCGTGGTGCTGAGCCCCCAGGCCGCTGAGGCCCAGGTGGCCTACGGCAGCTATGTGGGCGTAGGCGCTGGGATTGGTGTCACCAACGATGCCGCCACCGGGCGCGGCAGTGGTGTACAGGGGGTGATCTCTGGCCGCTATCGGTTTTTAGAGCGCCCGGTTTCGCTGCGGGCCCAGGGCTTTATCTTTGGCGGCCAGTTTGCCTTTGTGCCCACCATTTCCTACGATGTGCCCCTGAACTGGAACACCGACGTCTACGTGGGCGCTGGTGCCTCCTTTGTCGGCGGTGGCGACGAGCCCTCGATCGTGGGCGACAAGACCTCCTTTGTGCTGCAGCCCGGTATTGACTACCTGTTCCCCAACAGCAACCTGGTGGCCTTTGGCAACGCCATCTTTGCCTTCGACGCCTACAGCCAGGGGGGCAACATGGCGATTTCAGTGCAGGGCGGCGTCGGTATTCAGTTTTAGCCCGACGGGTGCCCCATCGGTGCCCAAGGGTGACCAAGCTAGCTTTTTTGCCGCTGGTTTTGACCTAATTCATCGGCCCTGGACGATCTGACAACAGATCTTCCAGGGTTTTGTTTTGCGCCGGCCAGCCTGAACCCTTGCCAACCAGGACAAATGTATTAAAATTGGCGCAGCTAGGTGGGTTGCCCGGTCGTTGACCTGCCAGCGTCGTCACGCTGTCGCTATCCGTTCGTTGCCGCTATCAGTACAGGTGATTAGTCCAATGGGGATGAGTCAGCCGCTGGGGTCAGTCATCCAGGGGTCGCTGAGCCAGGGGCTAGAGGTGCGCCTGCACCCCGATGTCTCGGTGGAAGACATGCGGGTGGGCAAGTTTTTGGTGGTGCAGGGGCTGCGATCGCAGTTTTTTTGCATGCTCACCGATGTCACCCTGGGCACCGGCAGCCAACGCATTTTGGCCAACCCGCCGGAGCCCTCTAACCTGTTTTTGCAGGAGGTGCTGGCGGGGACGGGCACCTACGGCACGATCAACCTGACGCCGATGCTGATGTTTACGCAGCAGGAGGGGGAAGGGGAAGGGAGTGATGGGGTGGGGAGTAATGGAGTGGGGGGTAGGGGTAAGGCCAAGCAGAAAGGGGCGGATAGCTCCTACGGATCCCTAGCGGTGCAGAGCAACGCTGATGTAGAGCTGCTGCCGGTGAAGACAATTCCGGCCCACTTTAGCCAGGTGTATGACGCCTGCGATCGCGACTTTCGCATTATCTTCGGCTGGGAAGACGACCCCCACCGCCGCAACTTTGCCATCGGCCAGCCCATCGACATGGAGGTGCCCGTCTGCCTCGACCTCGACCGCTTTGTAGAGCGCAGCAACGGCATCTTTGGCAAGTCGGGCACCGGCAAATCCTTCCTCACCCGCCTGCTGCTGGCGGGCATCATTCAGCGCCAGGCGGCGGTAAACCTGATTTTCGACATGCACTCCGAGTACGGCTGGGAAGCCGTCAGCGAGGGCAAGCAGTTCAGCACCGTCAAGGGCCTGCGGCAGCTCTTCCCCGGCCAGGTGCAGATGTTTACCCTCGACCCCGAGGCCACCCAGCGGCGGGGCGTGCGCGACGCCCAGGAGCTCTACATCAGCTTCGACCAGATCGATGTCGAAGATCTAAATCTGGTGCGGGGCGAGCTGAATCTGTCCGAGGCCAGCCTCGAAAACGCCATTATCTTGCGCAACGAGTTTGGCAAAAGCTGGATCAACCGCCTGCTCACCATGACCAACGAGGAGATCCAGGAATTTTGCGAGACCAAAATGGGCAGCAAGTCCTCGATCATGGCGCTCCAGCGCAAGCTCACCCGCCTGGCCGACATCAAATATATGAAAGCCGCCAGCGGCAACAACTACATCAGCCAAATTCTGGCCGCCATAGACGAGGGCCAGCACGTGGTGGTGGAGTTTGGCTCCCAGTCCAACATGCTGGCCTACATGCTGGCCACCAACGTGATCGCCCGCCGCATCCACGCCAGCTACGTCAAAAAGGCCGACCGCTTTTTGCAGACCAAAAACGTGGTCGACCGGCCCCGCCAGCTGATGATCACCATCGAAGAGGCCCACCGTTTTCTCGATCCCGCCACCGCCCGGCAGACCATCTTTGGCACCATCGCCCGCGAGATGCGCAAGTATTTCGTCACCCTGCTGGTGGTCGATCAGCGCCCCTCCGGCATCGACAACGAGGTAATGTCGCAGATTGGCACCCGTATTACCGCCCTGCTCAACGACGAGAAGGACATTGACGCCATTTTTACCGGGGTCTCCGGCGGGCAGAGCCTGCGCTCGGTGCTGGCCAAGCTCGACTCCAAGCAGCAGGCCCTGGTGCTGGGCCACGCGGTGCCCATGCCCGTAGTGGTGCGCACCCGCCCCTACGACAGCGCCTTCTACGCCCAGGTGGGGGCCACCGCCTGGGAGGAGCTGCCCGACGAGGTGGTATTTCGGGCCTCCGAGGCGGCCCGGGCCGATTTAGGCTTCTAGCGGCCAACGCTGTGATACCCTAAGGGCTAATCGTTGCCGTTGATGTAGCAATATTGCTGCTTACAGCTCAATTTTCTAAGTATTGTTGAGAAAATTGCTACCCTAAAGGAGCAAGTGCTGCGCTGCGGGCAGCCTGCCCGCTGGCTGGTGTTTTGAGTTCCTGTGCATTTTTTAACCGCAGCTAATACCCACAGTCGATAGGCTAATCATTACATTGGGTATTGAGCATCTTCCCCTCCACAGAGGCCAGGACAGGCACACGCTATGGCGAACCAATCAGGGCAAAACCTCGACCGCGCAGCTAATTCAGAAATCCGCAACTACTACCAGTCCCATCGATTGTTTCGAGACCGCTACCGAGTGCTCAAGAAGCTTGGCCAGGGCGGCTTTGGGGTCACCTATCTGGCTCAAAATGCCACCCTGCCCGGCGAGCCCTACTGCGTGATCAAGCAGCTCTGCCCCAAGGCCGGTAGCGAGCTCTCCCTGGAGCGGGCCAAAGTGCGGTTTCGCCGTGAGGCGCGGGCGCTGGCCAACCTGGGCAGCCATTCCCAAATTCCCCAGCTGCTCGACTACTTCACCACCGGCGGCGAGTTTTACCTGGTGCAAGACTACATCCATGGCGACACCCTGGCCCAGGAGGTGCGGCGTCAGGGTCGGCTCACCGAGGCCCAGGTGAAGTACTTTTTGCGCGAAATCATTCCGGTGGTGCGCTTCATTCACCGCAACCGCATCATTCACCGCGACATTAAGCCTCCCAATATCATTCGCAGCGAGCGCGAGCGCCGCCTGGTACTCATTGACTTTGGGGCGGTGCGCGAGTTCCTGGCCGACGTGGATGACCAAAATGCGATGCAGGCCCCGGCCACCCAGTTTGTGGGCACGCCCGGCTTTGCTCCGCCCGAGCAGCTGGCCCTGCGCCCCTGCTACGCCAGCGATATCTACGCCCTGGGTATGACCTGTCTGTTTTTGCTGACGGGGCGCACCCCCATTGAGTTTGACCAAGATCCCCACAGCGGGGCAATTCGCTGGCACCACACGGTCACCGTGAGCCCCCACCTGACTACGGTGCTCGACCGCATGCTGCTGCCCGATGCCCAGGATCGCTACACCTCGGTGGATGCGCTGGAGCGGGCCCTGGAGCTGGAGCCCCACCTCGATATGCTGGCGGGCTGCATGAACACGCGCTCTCGCCCGGCCGATGGGCTGGACGACGAGGCGGTTGACCTGCCCACCGACGGCTACCTCACCCCCATTCAGCGGGAGGCCCAGGCCATTCGCAAATGGCGTATGAAACGGTCGCTGCAGCGGGGCCCGCAGGGGCGGTCGGCGGGGCCGGTGTCGCTGTTTTAGGGGCGGCAGTCCTGCCTAAACCCTACCCACCCTGGAGCCAGGTCTGGATGCGCTGGTTAAACTCGGCGTCGGCTTCGTCGTAGAGGCAGTGGCCTACCCCTGGCCAGATCTCGGTGGTCAGCCGGGGGCTGAGGGGGGCGAGCGCCTGGGCCTGGGCCACGGGCACCACTCGGTCCTGGTCGCCCCACAGCAGCAGGGTGGGCACCGTCAGCGTGGCGATCATGTCTTTGATGGAGGGGCTAAAGCTGGGGTCGGTGCGCGATCGCACCAGGTAGCACAGCGTTCTGGCGGCGCCGCGATCGCAGGGGGGCAGGGCAAACAAACTCACCAGGTCATCGTCTACCCGCTCGGGCACGGTGTAAATGCCCGCCAGCGCTCGCCGCAAAAAGCCCGGTCGGCGGACTAGGGAAAATAGCGATCGCAGCAGCAGCGGGTTTGCCACCAGACTCTCCACCCGCAGGGCCAGCGCCGCCACCCAGCCCGCCACCAAATCTTCGCGGTCGGCCCCCAGGGGCAGCGTGATCACCGCCAGCTGCCGCACCCAGTCGGGGTGGTTGTGGGCCATCGTCAAGGCCACTAGCGCCCCCAGAGAATGGCCCACCAGCGCCACGGGCCGACCAATCACCCCCCGCACAAACTCCCCCACCTGGGCCGCCCAAAACTCCGCCCCGTAGAGCGTCGCCGCCTTTTCAGAATCGCCAAAGCCCAGCAGGTCAATGGCATACACCGGCGCCACCCGGCTGAGGGCAGGCAGATTGTGCCGCCACTGGTTGAGGTTGGCCCCAAACCCGTGCACCAGCAGCAGCGGCCCGGCGTCGCCCCCCGCCGCCGGGCCCGGGTGAAACCAGTAGCGCACCCGCCAGCCCCGCCAGTACCAAAACCGCTGATAGCCCGCCTCACTGAGGGGCGACGACAGGCTGCTGAGTAACGTCGAAGGTAGAAGCACAGCGCAAAGCCAGTGAAGACCAGTCAAGTCGTGGAGAAATGGTGGGCACTGCCCACCCTACGATGTTAGCCGGTCAGAGACCGCCCCATGGAAGCAGCCCAGCAACCCCTTGCCCCCATCCTTCCACCCCAAAGATCGCCAACAGCCATAGATTTTCCCCCACTCAAAATTTCTCCTCCGGAGACGCTACGCGAACAAACCTCAAAACTTCTCCCCCCCCTCCC
>DATIVG010000234.1:0-6395 GCA_035466075.1 Nodosilinea sp.
GCGACCGTCGGCGCGCGATCGCACCTCCAGATCCGCCGTGGGCTCAATGCTGATGCCCATAAATTGCAGGGGCCGCAGACTCAGCCGGTAGACCCCCTCGCCCAGCACCTCAATGCGGCGCGGATCGGTAATCGCCTGCACTAGACGCTGGGGCTGCCGCAGGTAGTGCTCGATCGGGATCGCTTCGTTGGGCACCCGCAGGTGCAGGGTTTGGCTGGCGCGGAATTCTTTCATAAAAGAACGCTACCTGAAAATCGGGTATGACCCTGGGCAGATGAAGTTTTGTAACCTCTCTTTAACAATTTAGTACGTTATCCCAGGGTCGTGGTGTTCTCCCCGCACCGTTGGGCACCTTGAGAGGCTATGCCTTGCAGGGGATGGGGAGATCCTCCCCGGCTCTATTCGGCCCTCCGGATCGCGTCTTTAGCTGAGAAGTCGTTACATAGAGTTACTACTTATCCAGGGTCGATTGCACCCAAGGAGACCGCCATGACATTTACCCCCACCCATGTTTTGATCTCGCGCACCAAGGAGACGCCGGTGCAGCTGGTGGCCGGTGCCCAGGGCTACTGGCTCTACACCGAGGCCGAGGCCCAGAAAGATCATCCCCCCGCCTTTGAACTGCGCCCCAAGCTCGGCTTCTACTGCCGTGGGCAGCAGGTGGTGGGCTTTCGCCTTCAGCCGCTGGAGGCCGCGATCGCAGCCCAGCCCCAGACCGCTACGGTCTCACCCTAGGCAGGCCTGCTGGGGCGTTGGCCAAGCCTGGGCCAGGTTGCGCCCGATTGTCGCGCCTGAGCAAACGATTGCGCCTGGACAAATTATTGACAATTATTAATGGTGCACCGGCCAGACTACCGGTTTAGCACCACCTGCTGAATCAGGTCGGCCAGCTTGGTGGCGCTGTCGGCAGTGGCCAAGCTCCCCGCAGCGGTGGCCATGGCCCCTAGCCGCTGGGGGTCGGCCAGCAGCTCTAGCACCAGGCCCTGGAGCCGGTCGGCGGAGGTTTGATCCTGGGGCAGCAGCAGCGCCGCCTGGGCCTGGGCAAAGACTTCAGCATTCACCGTCTGGTGGTCTTCGGCGGCGTAGGGGTAGGGAATGAGAATGGCGGGGGTGTGGGCCATGGCCAGCTCGGTGAGAGTGCCCGCCCCGGCCCGCCCAATGGCCAGCGTGGCGCGGTGCATGAGCGCCGCCATGGAGCCAAAAAAGGGCCGATGAATGTAGTGGGGATGGCTGTAGCTGTCGGCGGCGGGGTCATTGCTGCCGGTCTGGTGCACAATCCAGGCGCCAGTTTCCAGCCAGGCGGGGGCCGCGGCCCGCACCAGCTGGTTGACTGCGATCGCACCCTGGCTGCCCCCCACCACCACAATCAGCGGCACCCCCGCAGGCACCGCCGGATCGGTCAGCAACGGAGGCTCTGACGCTAAAAACTCGTCGCGCACCGGGGTGCCCACCACCACAGTTTTGGCCTGGGGCAGCCGGGCGCGGGCCGCCTCAAACCCTAGCGCCACCGTGGTACACCAGGGGCTCAGCCAGCGGGTCACCTTGCCCGGCAGGGCGTTCGACTCGTGCAGCACGGCGGGCAGACCCAGCGATCGCGCCGCAATAATCGCCGGGGCCGCAATGTAGCCGCCGGTGGTAAATACTCCGTCAAACTGCCCCTGCCGCAGCAGCTGCCGCACCTGCCAGGTGGCCTGGCCAAACCGGCCCAGGGTTTTGACCGTGCTGAGCCCGGGCCGCCCCTGAAACCCCCCCATGCGCACCGTGTGCAGCGGAAAATGGTCGGGCACCAGGGTGGTTTCGAGCCGGTCGGGCACCCCCAGCCACTCAATCGTGTAATGCTCGTCGCGCAAGGCCTCGGCGGTGGCAATCGCCGGAAACAGGTGCCCCCCCGTGCCGCTGGCGGCCACCAGCAGCCGAGGCGATGCCGCTGGGGTAGATGCCTGGGTCAAGGTCTGTGGCAAGGGAACACCCTCGACGCTGAAAACGCCTCTAACTATACCAACTCCCGGTCAATTGATATAAGGTAGACGGAGTATTTCGCGGGGCGATTGAGCGTGGTAAAGGCGTTGGCAAAGCGGTGGGGTCTAGGCATGGTGTCGGCGGCAACCCTGGGGTTGACCGCCGCTGGGCTGCCCGCGCCCGTCCGCGCCAGCGCGCCCCAGGCAATCCAGACGGCCCAGGCTGCCACGGCCGCCCCCGCCGAGGTGCAGAGCCTGCTGAGCGAGCTGGCGGTGGCCACCCGCGATCGCAACCTCGATGGGGTCATGGCCTTCTACAGCGAAGCCTTTACCAGCGACACCGGCTTTGACTACGCCCAGCTGCGCCAAACCCTCGAAACCCTCTGGCAGCAGTACCCCGACATCGCCTACGAGGTCGAGCTGCTCAGCTGGCAAGCCGCCGGCCCCGGTATCTACACCATCGAAACCCGCACCCAGGTCACCGGCAAACAAACCCGCGCCGACCGCGTGCTCACCCTCACCGCCGACATCACCTCCCGCCAGCGCCTAGAGGCGGGCAAAATCGTCGCCCAAGAAACCCTCTCCGAAACCAGCCGCCTGGTCTCTGGCACCAATCCCCCCACCCTGCAAGTGCAGCTGCCCCCCACCCTCTCCCCCGGCCAGAGCTACAGCTTCGACACCATTGTGGTAGAGCCCCTCGAAGGCCGCACTCTGATGGGCGTAGCGGTCGAAGAAGGGGTCACCAGCACAGACTTTTTTGAGCCGCGCCCGGTGGTGTTCGACATTCTCAGCGCCGGGGGGCTCTACAAGGTCGGCACCGCCCCCACCGACACCGATAGCCGCTGGCTCTCCACCGTCGTCATTCGCGAAGACGGGCTGGTGGTCGAAACCCGCCGCCTGCGCGTCGAGTAACCCCAGGCGCTCACTCACCCCAGGCGCTAAGTAACCCTGGGCGCTAAACAACCATGGCAAACCACAACTGGCTGATCACCGACGACGGCACCCATCGCCCCTTTGGCGATGCCGAAACGGTGGAGCCAGGGCGCTACTACCGCCTCTATCGGTTTCTCACCGATTTAGAAGATATTCTCGACACCTTTCACGACGATATCAGCCGCCTGGAGGCCATTACCCCCCTGGTGCGCAAGCTGCTGGTCAGCTCCTACTGGCTCCAGCTGGAGTACAACGATCCCGACCCCAAAACGGGCTGGGGCGTCAAGTTTCTCTACCGCGAGCACGAGTTCCCGATCACCGTGCAAATGGTGAGCTGGCTACCCGGCCACCAATCCGCCATTCACAACCACGGGGCCTGGGGCATTGTCGCCCTGGTGGGCGGCCAAGAGCGCAACCGCCTGTGGCGACGAGCCCCCACCCCCACCCACCCCGACCGCCTAGAGCGCCTCGACGACCTGCTGCTCAACCCCGGCGATGTGGTCGCCCTCACCGCCAACGCCATTCACAGCGTCGAGCCCCTGGGCGATACGCCCACGGTGTCGTTTAACCTCTACGGCCTGACCAACTTTAGCAATCGCTACGAATTTGACCGGGCCACCCACACCGCCAAACCCTTCTAGCCCCAGCCGATACGGGCCCTAGTCGATGGATTCAGCGCTGGGCGGCGCTCGACGTGATCTTCCCCGGCGGCCTGGCAGACAAAGAATTGTTGGTTTCCCCCCGCCATGGATGAAAGATTTGGAAAGTTGGGGTAAACTTCATCAGACTATAGGGGAAACGCCCGCTAAAACCAGGGTTTAGCCCTCGGTCAGGCCCCTTCGCGCCCCGAGTAGTCCCTTAAAAATCACCCTCAAGCATCGTTTAGTATTTCCCGTTGCCAACGCCAGGATAAATCGACCTATGAGCCAGGAAGAATCCCGCAGCACCGCCACCCTGCCGCCCGAGGAGCCTACCCCGGTTGATCCAGACGCGCTGGTCACCACCTACGCCGACAGCTTGATGACCGAGCTGTTTGACGATGTGGACCAGATTTTAGACGGCAATGAAGCCGCCCTGGCCGCGGTGGAAGCCGCCCCGGAGGCGACATCGGTGGCGATTTCTCCCGTGGTGCTGCCCGGTGAGACGGCTGAGGGCACCCCCCCCGCCGCCGCTGCGCCCCTGGCGCCCTTGGGCAGCGCCATCGACTTCTTTGGCGGCGAACAGGTCAAGTCGGCGGCCCCCCCGGCAAAACCTCGCTTTGGTAAGCTGTTTGATCGTCTGCTGCTGTCGATTACGGCGCTGTCGCTGATGGGGGTGGCGGGCTTGCTGTGGTTTAGCCAGCAGGGCAACCGCCTGGGCGGGGCGACCCCCGAGTCGGCGGCCCAACAGTCGGACGAAGAATTTTTGGCCTACCTGCAACGCTCCCTAGAGGTGATCGGCGGCAAGGTGGAGCGCGGTGAACTGGGCAACGGCACCGCTGTGGGGCAGGTGCCCACCGGAGTAGTGGTGCCACCGTCGCCGATGCTGCCGCCCCTGGGGGCCGGGGGCACCGTGGGCAGCCTGGGGGCTGGCCCGGTCAATGTGATCGAGCGCGTCTATGTACCCTACCAAACGGGGCAGCCGCCGACAGCCCTGGCCCCGGCCCTGGTGCCCCAGCCCGGCGGCACGGTTGCCCCTGGTGCCTCAGGTGCGCCCACCCCGACGGCGGCGGCCCCGGCTCCCATTCACGCCCTGGTCGGCATTTTGGAATTGGGCGATCGCTCGGCGGCGCTGTTTGAAATCAATGGTGCATCCCAGCGGGTCTACATTGGCGAGCGCGTGGGCAGCAGCGGCTGGAGCCTGGTATCGGTCTCTAACGAAGAAGCGGTAATTCGCCGCAACGGCGAGGTGCGCTCTATTTTCATTGGCCAGCGGTTCTAAGCTGAGACGAATCACTAGTCGCTGGCTCGGTGGGCTGGGGTAGCTTTCCCCCCCACTATTTTTATATGGCTACAATAAAACCATCGCGCCCCACTCTAGGTTCAATCGCCATGGCAAGTTTTCGATGGTTTACCCGTGACCTGGCCCAGCGCCTGTCGGCCTTGTTTTTGCTGGGTTTGCTGTGGCTAACGGCTAGCCTGTCAGCCCCCGCCCAGGCGGCAGATGCGGCCAAACGCTATATTGCCGCTGACGGCACCGACTTGACGGCGATGGTGCAGTGCCTGCCCAAGGAACTGAGCCAGGGCAACCTGGCCCGTGCCCTGGCCGAGGCCCAAAACGACTTCATTGAAAAAGTCTTTGACGTCAAAGACAACTACAGCGACTACAAGCTAGATGAAACCGAGGTGCGCTATCTGGCCTGCCTGGAGGGTAAAGGCGTAACTCCCCAGGTCAAGCGCTGAGGCGCGGGGGGCATGCCTGATTTCACGCGAGCTGGCCGCCAGTCGGTGACGACCCCAGGCCCGCGCAACCCGCTATGCTGAAAAATAAAGCGTTGCGGCAGGAGTGAGCTATGGGCCTGTTTGAAGACCTGAGTCGATTTCTCGAAACTCGGCTCGATGAATTTCTCAAGGCCAACCCCCATCTCGAACTGATGGGCCTGGAAGACCAGCTGCGGGGCCAGGAGCAGGATGCCATTCGCCTGTTGGGGGATCTCAAGCGCCGCGAACAGCAGCTAGAAGACAGCATTCTCGCCACCGCCCAGGATATTCAGCGCTGGCACGATCGGTTGCAAAAGGCCCAGGCGGCCAACCGCAGTGACCTGGTGACGGCGGCCCAGGAGCGGGAGGCGGCGCTGCTGCGCCAGGGCAATCAGTACTGGGGGCAGCTCAAGGGCGTCAAAGACCAGATTGAGCAAACCCGCAGGCTGCAAAAAGAAATTCACGATCGCCGCCGCGAGCTCAAGGCTAAAATCGCCGAAACTCAGGCCCAGCGAACCACTCAGCGCACCGCCACCAGCTGGGATACGGGCTGGAATCAGCCCCCGGTGGAGGGCTTTGGCCGCGACCCGATGGATCCGGTAGAGGAGTCGTTTCAGCGCTGGGAGACGGAGCAGGAGCTAGAGGCGTTGAAGCGGGAGATGGGGCGGTAGGGAGCGGATAGTTATAGCGGTAGTGAGTCTGAAGCGTTGGCAGGTTTTTGGCTGTCCTGACCCAGGTGACGATGGCTATGGCAGCCCAGGGCAATATTCCAGAGGCTGGTGGGCGGGTCGCTTTCCGCTGCCTCTACCGGTTGACTGCCTTTTCCCCAGCTGCTCTACGCTTGCCGCTGGGGTTTTTTGATCTCAAAGGAAATGGAATCTGTTTGGGACGGGGGCTGAGGGGCTGGGCTGGGAATGGCTGCGGTGGGCTCTGGGGAGGGGTGAGGCAGCGGTGCTTTGGCTGGGGTGCTGCTGCTGCCCAGGCTGGGCCAGTGGCGGGAGGTAGTAGATGCGATCGCAAGTCCCACCCCCCCCAGCACGGTCAGCGGTAGCGATAGCTCAACGCTGTTCATCCAGGGCAGCTGGCCCAGCCACTGGGCTGTCTC
>DATIVG010000235.1:0-4763 GCA_035466075.1 Nodosilinea sp.
CCCAGGCGTTAGCACCACATCTTTATCACCCGTCGCCCGAGCGACCCCACAGCCCCGCTGAAGCCTTCACTTCAGCGGGGCTGTGGAGTATTGGGGCGGTTAGGCCACCAAAGTTGGCGGCCCAACCGCCGGGCCCTGGCCGCTTTACTCAATCAGCTTGCCACTCACCCAGCTGCGGCTGCCGTTGACCTGCACCTGCATCCACTGGTTACAGCCGCTGTCCCAGGCTTCGCCCGTAACAATCAGAGGCGTGCCCTTGCTCAGCTGCTGTAGCTCCGGCGCATCGAACCCGACCCCGCTGCGCAGGCGCACATTATTGCCCAAAACCACCGAGGGCCGATAATCTCCCTCGGTTAAGGCCATCAGCTCATAAAACCGGAATCCCTGCATCCAAGAGGCATTTGGACATTGGGAGGTGATTAAAGGCTGTGCTATGGGAGCGATCGGTTCTGCTAAAGGGTCGATCGGGCCTACGGCAATCTGGGTTTCTTGTAACAGGAGCAAATCGCCATGTATCCAGCGACTCCCCTCCTCTGTTGTGATTTCGATCCACTGGTTGCAGCCACGATCCCAGGCTTCGCCCGCAATGGTGACGCTAGCGCCCCGGTTGAGGGTGAACGCCACGGGCGAGTCCATCCCCGCCCCCTGGCGGACATTGGCAAAATCGGCATTGACAGTCGCAGTTTTGCTCTGGCCATCACCCAGCGGAATGCGTTCATGAAAGGCGAACCCCGCGGTCCAGCTAGGTTGACCGGGGCATTGACTAGGCACCAGAGGGGGCTGCACCTGGGCGCTGGCTAAGTGCTGGGCGAGGCCAGCCGCAGTCAGGATGGCAGCACAAGCTGTCACCCCGGTCACAATGGGTTTAGACATGGTGGTAAACCTGAATGTTGGTATGGAAAATGCCGCAGCGAATTGCGCAGCTTGCCGCGCAGGTCGCTGAAATCTAAATTTTTGTGCTCTAAATCTGCGGTGCCCTGACGGTTGCAGACCGCCAGAGCCGCTGAGCAACGGTATACCATTGCCCAACTCGGCCCTGGGGAACTCAACTTAGCCGTTCACAGCAATAGTGCTGCTTTGCGCTAATCTGTGACAGATGCATCGCTTACGACACTAGATAGCTGGGTTCAGCAGTGCGCCTATGGCCGAAACAGGACAGGGAGAACGGTTGCTCGGAGGCCGCTACCGGGTGCTGCGGCAGCTCAGCCGGGGCAGCTTTGGCGATACCTACCTGGCCGAAGACAGCCATCGGTTTCAAGAGCTGTGCGTGCTCAAGGAGTTTAACCCCCAGGTGCCGGGCAAGCTGGCAATAGACAAGGCCCAGGTGCTATTTGAGCGCGAGGCCAGCATTCTGTACCAGATCAACCATCCCCAGGTGCCTCGGTTTCGCCAGCTGCTGCGGGATGAGACGCACCTGTTTTTGGTGCAAGACTATGTGGAAGGCCCCACCTACCGCGAGCTGCTTGAGCGCCGCCGGGCCTACGGCGAGAGCTTTAGCGAAGCGGAGGTGGTGCAGTTTTTGATGCAGACGCTGCCGCTGCTGCAATACCTGCACAGCATCGGCATTGTGCACCGCGACATTTCGCCCGACAACTTGATCCAGCGCAACGCCGACGGCCGCCCCGTGCTGATCGACTTTGGCGGCGTCAAGCAGCTGGTGGTAAATGTGCGCTACCAGCTGGGGGTGGCTCAGCCCTACCAGGCCGCCGATGGCTCTGTCACCCGCCTGGGCACCGTGGGCTATGCCCCGGAGGAGCAGCTAGAGTCGGGGCAGGTGAGCCCGGCCACCGACCTCTATGCTCTGGGGGTGACCGCGCTGGTGCTGCTGACTGGCAAGGAGCCAGAGGAGCTATACGACCCGCGCCGCGACCGCTGGGTGTGGCCCGAGCAGGTGGAGCTGTCGGCGACGCTGAGCGAGGTGCTGACGCGCCTGGTGGCCCACGACCCGGCCCAGCGCTACGCCAGTGCGGGGCCGGTGCTGACGGCGCTCAACCTGGCCCACCCCAATGCCCTGGCGAGCGCCTGGGCCCAGCCCATGCCGGTGCGCATGCAGCCGGTGGTGCCGCCGCCGCCCGAGCCGCCAGCCACGGTGGCCGTCGCCCCTGCTGCCCCCTACCCTCCTTCAATGGCCGCTCCCTCGATGCGCTACGACCCAACGGCGACGGTGGCCCCGCCGCCCAGGGCGGTGCCGGTGCGGCGGTCGTCGTCGGGGTGCGGGCCCGCCCTGGCCGGGCTGCTGCTGACGGTGGCGGTGGCCGGGGGGCTGTGGTGGTGGCTCAGCCCGCTCGACTGGTGGGGGGGCGCGGAGCCGTCGGCGGTGTCGCCGGGGGATGACAGTGGGGCCAACCCCAACTTCAGCGAGGCGGAGCAGGCGCGGCGGCAAGCGCTGCGCGATCGCACCTCGGCCCTTAGCGTTGACTGGGCCTACCTGAGCGGCCTCACCGACCAATTGTTTTTTGAGCAGCACCCCGACCGCCAGGGCAACCCGCTCACCGACCAGCCCGAGGATGAAGCCCTGCGGGCCGAGTGGGCTGCGATCGCAGCCGCCAACCTCGACTTGATCGAAGCCAACCTCAGCACCGAGGCGCGGGGCAAACTGGGCCGCTACAACCCCACCGACAGCGACCGCTGGCAGCGCCAGGTCAACGCCCTCTACGTCAGCAGCAAGGCCCTCAACGACCTGGCCGACGCCCGCTTCAACCAGCTGTTTCCGGGGCGCGCCAGCCAAGGCTTTGTCGAAACCCCCGTAGATCAAATCTGGTTTGCCCTGGCCCAAGACCAGGTCAACGCCCTGGAGCAGGGGGCCAACCTCACCGAAATCACCTTTGAATCTGGGGCCTTTAGCCAGCAGCAGCAGGGCAGCCTCGACCCCGGCCACGGCCAGGTTTACATTCTCAACCTCACCGCCGAGCAGCTGCTGCGCCTCAACCTCCAGGCCCCGCCCGACAGCACCCTGCTGTCGCTCTACCTGCCGGTACCCACCGATGAGCTGCCCCACCTGCTGGCCAGCGCGGCGCAAAACACCTGGGCCGGTGACCTGCCCCAGTCGGGCTACTACGAAATTGTCGTTGTCTCCAGGGGCAGCACGCCGATTTCCTACAGCCTCACCGTGGCGGTTGACAACGTCATCAACGACATTCTCAACCGCCCCGCCCCACCGGCCAAAGACAACTAAACAAAGATAACGAAAGCAACAGGGGCGATGGCTTTGCTGTCGCGGGTTGTTAACCTTTGCAACGCCCTGGGCAGATTAAGCAATAACCGGTTTGCTGCCTGCCCAAGACCCCAACCCATCGCCATGAACAACGCCCTGCTCGAGTCGATTCAAAAGTCCGACGGTCGCTACCTCAGCGACCTGGAGCTGCGCCCGCTGGCCCAGTTTGTGGCCTCCTTTGACTCCCGCTTTAGAACCTACAGCCGCCTCAAAGACGAGGGAGAAGCCCTGGTGCTCAAGGCCCTGCGGCAGCTGATGCCCACCCAGCATCGCCAAGCCATTCAAGAGCACGGGCCCAAATGCCAGCGCGACATGCTCTACACCGTGGAATGCATTGCCAAGGCCATTTTGCTCGACGACCCCAGCGGCTTCGTCGAAGAATACGTGGTGTGGATGCAAAACATCACCCGCGCCCTGCACAAAGAAGACTCTGCGATCGCAGCCTACCGCAGCCTGCAAACCGAGATTGCCGCCGCCCTGCCCGAGGCCTCGGCCCAGCTGGTCAACGGGTACCTCGACCAGCTGATCAAAGCCATGACCGAAGGCATGTAGCCCCCACCGGCTGGCACCAACATCACACTATCCGTAGCGGTCAACCGATGCAACCTTCGGTGAGGCCTCTACCAGGCCGACCGCTGCCCCATCCAGGCTTTTCCTTAACTCAGCCTTAGCCTGAGCTTCTATAAAACTTCACCCTGGGGGCTGATGCTGGGCAAGGACAGGCGGGCAGACTATGGAAGCTAACGCATTCATGGTTCAGCGCACATGAGCCCCTGTGGAAACCTGTTTCCCGCCACCGCTCTGGGGTCAGAGACCTCAGCCACCAGCGTGAGAGCCTATCTGATTGGGCTCTCCACCGTTCAACGGGAGCCCCTTTTAGGCCACTACGACCAGGGCACCCTACGCCTCAACGACCTGGGGTTGGTGGTGGCCGATGAATGGGTCCAGTCTGCCCGCCACCGCAAAGGCATCGAGCTCGACCTTTGGCAGGTGACCCCCAGCAGTCTCCAGGGCATCGTTTTTCTGCAATCTCCCGCTGCCCCCTACCCAGCCATCGCCAGCTCCAGCAGCCAGAAGCCCTGGCTGCTGTCGTCCTTTATTGCCAGCTTTAAGGCCGCCGCCGCCAAACGCATCAACCTCAAGCGCGACCAGCTGGGGCAGTCGGTGTGGCAGCGCAACTACAACGAGCAGCTGATCACCGACAGTGACCACCTGGCCGAACTGCGCGACCGGCTGAGCGGCACCCACCTCTAGCCCCAAACGCCCTGGCCTACCTAACTCTGGAGCCAGCGGCGGGCCGCCTAACCGGCCAGCTTAGCCTTTACCAAGGCCTGCACCCTGGCCCCATCGGCCCGCCCCTTGAGCTGCTGCATAGCCGGCCCCATCACTTTGCCCATGTCTTTGGCTGAGGCCGCCCCGGTGGCGGCAATCAGCGCATCGATCACGGCCTCCACCTCAGCCTCGCTGAGCTGCTGGGGCAAATATTCTTCAATGATTGCCAGTTCCTGGGCCTCCTGGGCGGCCAGGTCGTCGCGCCCCGCCTTTTGGT
>DATIVG010000236.1:0-5413 GCA_035466075.1 Nodosilinea sp.
CCCCTGACCCTGGGTCTGCCCAGGCAACGGTGACCCGCCAGCCAGTGGAAATAGTGCATACCGAGGGAGACCGGGTGCTGGTGCAGGGCCTGGTGCAGGAGGGCGATCGCGTGATTACCGCGGGCACCCACCGTGTGGTGCCCGGCCAGGCTGTCAGTGTCTCTGTCCCTGCGCCCTAGTTCAGCATCAACAGTAGAAATTAGGGTTCTCGTAGTTCTCGTAGGTTGGGTGAAACGAAAGGTCACCCAACGCCAGAGCTAGTTTTGTTGGGTTCTGCTATCGCGCCACCCAAACTACACATTTAGGCTTGACGGCCCACTAGTATCGCCGTCGCCGCCTAAGTGGTAGGACTTATGTTTATTGTGCCTTCCGGCTTAGGACGTTCTGGATAGCCGCTGCCTGAGAGCTGTGGCCTGAGAGCCATTGCCAATGACGGCGATGCAACCGGTTGCTGCCTCAGTGGGGCGGTCGTTGCACCGCCCGAGGCGCACGGGCCAAAGCTATGGAGCGCTATACGGGAACTTTATGGAAGCGCTGAAAGCCGCAGACGCTGGTTAAGATTTCATCATCCCCCCAGGGGCAGACATTGCCCGCCAGAGTCAGCGTGGTAGTTTTGGTGAGGGTCAACCCGGTTGGCCTCAGACCGCGTTGCTACCCCCCAGCGGCGCTATCCCCATTGCTCTCAGCCCAGCCCCTCGTTGCCCGGAGTTTTGCCTGCTGCGTTGAGCCTAGCTCGCCCAATCCTTTTGGCCAACCGTTGGCCAAAACCGGCTATTTAACCGGTGCCTATTTTTTAGTTTACAGGAGTTAAATTAATTTGCTATGCAGCTAGAACCCTTAAAATATCCGGTCTATTTTATTACTGAAGAAGTCGGTCGGTGGGGGCACTTGTTTAACCGAGATATTGCCACGGTTGATATTAACGAAGAGCTAAAAAATGTCGCTTCGGGCAACGATATCTGGTCGGTGCAAACCTACCTTCAGCTCAAGTCGCGGGGGCTAAATGTCCACCTGGCTCCCCACTTTATTCCCGGTAAAATCTGCATCGCGCCCTACCACTACATCTACATCAAGCACTTCAATTTCAATAGCTATGTGGTGGCTAGCCAGCTCGATTCGGCCCGTCCGGAGATCTGTGAGCAGCGCACGGTGCTCAATGAGCACTGTATTAACACCGCTGAGGATCACTTCATTCCCCAGTGGTCGCAGAGCAACCTGATTCCCCGCGACAAATCTCGGGGTACCCGGCTCGAAACCCTCGATTTTAAAGGGGACGTGGTTTACAACCTGGCCAAGCCCTTTAAGTCGCCGGAATTTATCTCCCAGCTGGCGGATATGGGGGTCAAGTTCATCCACAGCTCCACCGATCCGGCGCAGCGGCTGCTCGACTTTGCCGACTACAGCCACAGCGATGCCATCATTGCCGTGCGCAATATCACCAATACCGACCTCAAGCTCAAGCCCCCGATCAAGCTCACCAATGCCTGGCACGGCGGCTGCCCGGCGCTGCTCGGCCCCGAACCGGCTTTTCAAGCCCTGCGACGCTCGGAACTCGACTATTTTGAAGTTCGCAGCCCCGAAGATGCGATCGCGGCTTTACGCAAGCTCAAAGACGACCCCAACCTCTACCAGGCCATGGTGGACAACGGCTTTATGCGGGCCCAAGAATTTACCGCCGACAGCATTTCCCTCAAGTGGCACGCGTTTTTGCAGGGGCCGGTCACCGAGGGCTACGAGCAATGGCGGCGGCAGTCGCTGGTGGAAAAGCTGCTGGGTCGCCCGATTCGCTACGTGAAACGCACCCTGGCCCACCGCGAAGCCCTCAAGAGCTACCTGCACCAGCGCGATTTTGGGGAGCGCCTGTTTCCCCAGTAGCAGGGCTTGAACGCCAGCCGTTTTTAGATATCGCCTAGCCCAGGGCGATATCTAAAAACATCATGATCACAAACCCGCCCATCAGGCCCAGGGTGCCCCGCTGGCCAAAGGCCTTTTGGTCGATGTCGGGAATGATTTCATCGACGATGACGAACAGCATCGACCCGGCGGCAAACCCCATCGCCCAGGGCAGGGCCGCCTGGGCCACGGTGACCACCGTGGCCCCCACCAGGCCGCCGATGGGCTCGATCAGCCCGGTGAGGGAGGCCACGGCGAAAGCCTGGCGGGGGTTGTAGCCAATGTCGCGCAGGGCAATGGCCACCACCAGCCCCTCCGGAATATTTTGTAGGGCAATGCCGATGGCCAGGGCCACAGCCCCGGCCTGCTCGCCGCCGCCAAAGCCGACCCCCACCGCCAGCCCCTCGGGGAAGTTGTGCAGCGCGATCGCAATCACAAACAGCCAGATCCGCTTCATGTTTTGGGCGGCGGGCCCCTCCTGGCCTTTAAAGAAGTGCTCGTGGGGAAAGAGATTGTGGGCCAGCCACAAAAAGGCCCCTCCCAGCAGCACGCTGGCCACCATGACGATGGCGGCCAGGGGGCCAGGATAGCCCAGGGCGGTGGCGGCATCGGTGCCGGGCAAAATGAGCGAAAACGAGGTGGCGGCCAGCATCATACCGCCGCCGATGCCGAGCAAAATGCCCTGGGTGCGCTCTGAGGGGTCGAAGGGCAGCAGCACCGGCAGTGCGCCCAGGCTCGTACTCAGACCAGCCAGGAGACTGGCCAAAAATCCGGAGGCGAGAGGAGTCATGGGAAAGAGGTGAGGGGTAGGGGGCGGGGAACCGGCGAAAGGTGGGCGGCTGACCCGGCGAGGTTACTATACTAGTCTGACTGTCCTTTAGTCAGGCTGTTCTCCAGTCAGGCCGTCTTTTAGTTAGGCCGTCCTCTAGTCAGCCCGGCAGACCCACCGACCGTTTTCCCCAGCTTGCCCGACCCGGGGCCGCCCGGCTCCCTCACCCCTCTACCCTCTCTAGCCCTATGACTCCTGAACTCACCCGCTTTGGCGAGGAAATGTCTCACCTCACCGGCGTGCGCGCCATTATGAAAGACATTATTGAGACCCTGCGGGCGGGGGGCGGACAGTCGTTTATCAACCTGAGCGCGGGCAACCCGGTCATTTTGCCGGAAATCGAGCAGCTGTGGCGCGACTGCACCCAGGCGCTGCTGGCCAGCCCTGAGTACGGCAATGTGGTCTGCCGCTACGGCACCAGCCAGGGCTATGAGCCGCTGATTGCGGCGATCAAAGACGACTTTAACCAGCGCTACGGGCTGGAGTTGTGCGATCGCAACATTTTGATCACCCCCGGCAGCCAGGCCCTCTACTTTTTGGCCGCCAATGCCCTGGGCGGCTACCACGCCACCGGCCGCATGAAAGACATCGTGCTGCCCCTCAGCCCCGACTACACTGGCTACGGCGGCATCTCCCTGGTGCCCGAGGCGGTGCGGGCCTATCGTCCTACCATCACCGCCGACGAGGCCACCCACCGGTTTCGCTACCGGCCCGACTTCGGCCAGTTGGAGATCACCGCCGACACCGGGTTTGTGCTGTTTTCGCGCCCCTGCAACCCCACCGGCAACGTGCTCAGCACCGCCGATGTGCAGCAGATCGCTGGCCTCGCTGCCGCCCACAACGTGCCGGTGCTGGTCGATTCGGCCTACGCCCCGCCCTACCCGGCCCTCAACTTCACCGCCATGGAGCCGGTGTTTGGCGACAACATTCTCCACTGCATGAGCCTGTCGAAGGCGGGCCTGCCGGGCGAGCGCCTGGGGGTAGCCATCGGCGATCCTGCCCTCATTGAGGTGCTGGAATGCTTCCAAACCAATTTCTGCATTCACTCATCGCGCTACGGCCAGGCGATTGCCGCCCGCGCCATTGCCTCCGGCGAGCTGGGCCGCCTGGCCGAACAGGTGATTCGCCCCTACTACCAGGATAAATTTGCTGTGCTCGAAGCCGCCCTCGACCAGGCCCTCCCCCAGGATCTCCCCTGGTACCTGCACAACGGCGAGGGGGCAATTTTTGCCTGGCTCTGGTTTGACCAACTGCCCATTACCGACCAGGAACTCTACCAGCAGCTCAAGCAGCGGGGGGTGATTGTGGTGCCCGGCAATCCGTTCTTCCCCGGCCTGCGCGAAGACTGGCCCCACACCCGCCAGTGCCTGCGCCTCAGCCTCACCGCCAGCCGCGAAGACCTGGCCGCCGCCGCCGCCCGGCTCGGAGCCCTGGTGAGCGAGGTCTACCAAACCCAGGGCCGCCCCGTGGCGGTACCCGCCTAATGGCCACCGTCACGCCCCCAGAAGATCGGGCCAAAGGCCAGGCCGAAGATTGGGTCGAAATTGGCCGCATTGTCGCGCCCCAAGGGGTCAAAGGCGAGGTGCGGGTCTACCCCAGCAGCGACTTCCCCGAAAGGTTTATGGAGCCGGGGCCACGGTGGCTGAGGCGGCCCCGCAGCCTCACCCCCGAGCCGGTTGAGCTGCTGGGGGGGCGACATATCGACGGCAAGGGGCTGTACGTGGTGCAGCTGGCTGGGGTGGCCGACCGCGATGCCGCTGAGGCCCTGCGGGATGCGGTGCTGCTGGTGCCCGCTGGCGATCGCCCCCGCCTCGACCCCGACGAATTTTATGTGGCCGATCTAGTGGGTTTGCGGGTGATTGTGCAGGCCACGGGAGAGGAAATTGGCACGGTGACCGACCTGTTTGCCGCCGGTAACGACCTCTTAGAAGTTACTTACTATTCTCCCGAGGTAGAGAAATCGCCGCCCGCCAAGGCCCGCACGGTGCTGGTGCCCTTTGTCACCGCCATTGTGCCGGTGGTGAATTTGGCGGCGGGCTATGTGGAAATTGACCCGCCGCCGGGGCTGCTGAGCCCTTAGCCTTATGACTTCCTTATGTTTAAGGTCTATTGTTTGACCAACGACCATAAATGGAACGACCAATTCGCCCCAGCTCTCCCTTGAGGGCTGGGGTTTGCTTATGGGCCTGCGGGGTGAATCACTGCTCTATCGCTTGGGCCAGGTTGCCTAAAACAGTTCCCCAAAACAGTTCAGCGCCCCATCCTAAATCTGGGGCAGCGACCGATCGGATCGCCCTGACGCATCGCCCTGACGCATCGCCGCCAGCCAGCGGCTCCAACGCATCGCCTTACTCCGATGGCGACAGCGAGCGGGCCGGAGCTGTGCTGGCCCCCGCAGAGGCGCTATTCTAGGCAAAAAACCGAGCTATAGCCATAGCCATGCTGGTTAGGACAATCAGAAACCCCAAAAACGTTCAAACGTTTGAACGTTCGCCTGAAAAATGTCTCAACTCTACTGGCTACTGCTATAAAAACCAAGCCGAGCAAAAAACCGAGGTAGACCAATGAAGTGGCAGTCGAGTCGGCGCAGCATCAACATCGACGACCGGCGGGGCCGGGGCATGCCCGGCGGCGGGGCGGCTGCCGGTGGCCTGGGCGCCCTGCTGATGGCCCTGCTGGTGGCGTTTTTAG
>DATIVG010000237.1:0-4886 GCA_035466075.1 Nodosilinea sp.
CCCGACGTGGCCCCCGATCTCCAGGAGCGCGCCCAGCAGGAGGCCCTGGCCAAAATTGAAGAGGCCGCCTGCCGCGAAAATCTGCTGGCCGAGGCCAATCGCCGCGCCGAGGTCACCGTGGGTCAGCTGCTGGCCACCGCCGGGTTTGAAACGGTGGCCATTACCACCCAGCCGCCGACCAATCCGGCCTGCGCAGGGCCGACAAATAGCGATACAGTGTTACCGGGCTTGGCAGTGCCTGCCCCGCCCGCTCAAGAACCCGGCCAATAAGGATTCCCATGCTAGAGCTGTATCAGTTTGAAGCCTCCGCCTTTGCGGAAAAAATTCGTCTGATTCTCGACTACAAGCAAGTGCCCTACCGCAAGGTCGAAGTCACCCCCGGCGTGGGCCAGGTCGAGGTGTTTCAGCTGTCGGGCCAGCGCCAGGTGCCGGTGCTCAAGGATGGTGAGCAGGTGATTCCCGACTCAACTGCGATCGCACATCACCTCGAAAAAACCCACCCCGATCGCGCCATCATTCCCACCGACCCCAGGCAAAAGGGTCTCTGTCTGGCCCTCGAAGCCTGGGCCGACGAAGCCATCGTGCCCAAGGCCCGGGTGGTCATGGTCGGGGCCTTTAAGCAGCACCCCAACTTTCGCACCGCCCTGCTGCCCAGCTTTACCCCCGCCCCCCTGCGCAGTCTGGTGGGCTCCCTGCCCGGCGACCTGCTCAACCTGGTGGGCACCGGCGTCGGCTTTGGCCCCGACGACATCCGGGTCGCCACCGCTGGCCTGCGCCAGGACCTCGAAGCCCTGGTGCTGATGCTGCAAAACAGCCCCTACCTGCTGGGCGACGCGCCCACCCTGGCCGACTTTGCGGTGGCCGCCGCCACCATGTACCTCAAGTTCCCCACCGCCCAGTATGTGGATCTGCCCGAGGGCATCGGCGGCAAGGGCGTGCCGGGCATCGCCGATGTGCCTGAGTTTCAGGCCTTTTTTGCCTGGCGCGATCGCCTGTACGGCGAGTTCCGCAGCGCCCGCACCAATGTGCCCCCCGCTAGCTCCGGCAGCGGCCCCACCCCGATCAGCATTGACTAGGGTATGACCAAGGTTGTTGAACGCCTGGGGGAAGTGGTGGGGTGCGATCGCATCTTCCCCTCCGACTCCCTCAATTTACCTGAATACCTCCGCCCAGAGGCCGTCGTCTACCCCGCCACCGAGGCCGAGCTGGCGGCGGTAATGGCCTGTGCCCACCAGCAGCGCTGGCGGGTGGTGCCCTGCGGCAGCGGCAGCAAACTGGGCTGGGGCGGCCTTGGCCACGGCGTCGATCTGATCGTCAGCACCGCCCGGCTCAACCAGGTGATCGACCACGCCGTAGGCGACATGACCCTCACCGCCCAGGCCGGGGTAAAACTGGCGGATCTCGCCCCCCTGCTGGCCCAGCACCAGCAGCTGCTCGCCGTAGATCCGGCCTACCCAGAGCAGGCCACCCTGGGCGGCATCGTGGCCACCGCCGACACCGGCTCTTGGCGCCAGCGCTACGGCGGCCTGCGCGACATGCTGATCGGCATTTCCTTTGTGCGGGCCGATGGGCAGGTGGCCAAGGCCGGTGGGCGCGTGGTCAAAAACGTCGCCGGTTACGACCTGATGAAGCTCATGACCGGCTCCTACGGCACCCTGGGGGTGATCTCTCAGCTCACCTTTCGCCTGTACCCCCAGCAGGAGGCGTCGAAAACAGTGGTTGTCACCGGGGCAACCCCGGCCCTGGCCACCCTGGTTAGCGATCTGCGCCGGTCGCCCCTCACTCCAGTGGCGCTGGACCTGCTGTCGCCCGCCCTCACCGCCCAGGTGGGCCACGGGGAGACCCTGGCGCTGCTGGCCCGGTTTCAGTCCATCGGCCCCGGTGTCGAGGAGCAGGTGGCGGCGCTGCTGGCCATGGTGGGCCCCGATCTATCCGCCCAGGTGCTCGAAGGCCAGGCCGATGGGCAGCTGTGGGCGGCGGTGGGCAGCGCAATCTTTACCCCCGATCCAGCCACCCCCGATCCAGCCACCCCAGAACAGGCGGCTGCGGAACCCGCCGTGGTCGCCAAGGTGGGCCTGCAGCCGGCCCAGGCCGTAGCCTGGTTGAATGCCCTGCCTGCGGGTTGCCGGGCGCGCCTGCACGGCGGCAGCGGGGTGGGCACGGTGCGGTGGGCGGCGGCCTCGGCGCCGCAGGTGACAGAGCTACGGGCTCGCTGCGCCGCCGCCAGGGGCTACCTCACCCTGCTCGAAGCGCCGCTAGCCCTCAAAAAATCGGTGGAGGTGTGGGGCTACAGCGGCAACGCCCTGGGCGTGATGCAGGCGATCAAAGCGCAGTTTGACCCCCACCAGTGCCTCAGCCCCGGCCGGTTTGTGGGCGGCATTTAAGCCCTAGGGCGTTGGCCCAGCCGCCTTGGTGGCCACCCCCTGGTAGAAATAGCCCGCCACCTTGGGCAGGCGATCGGCGTAGGCCGCTTTGAGCGTCACCTGGTCAAACTGCTGCTCGATCAGCTGGCGCATGTCTCGGTTGATGTGGCACCCGCCCGCGATCCGCTTTTGAATTGGGGTCAGGCGGTGCTGCCAGACTTGAATGCCGGGCTCATCGCTGAGGCCGTGCTCCACAAAAAAGAACCGCCCGCCGGGCTTCAGCACCCGGTAAATCTCCGCCAGGGCCTGCTCAATCTGAGGAATGCTGCACAGGGTAAAGGTGCTGACCACGCTGTCAAAACTGTCGGCGGCCATGGGCAGGGCCTCCCCGCTGAGCATGCGATGGTCTACCACAATGGGCGAGGCCGCAATTCGCTTTTGGGCCAGGCGATGCACCCCAGGGCTGGGGTCAACCGTCACCAGCTGGCGCACCCGGTCGGGGTAGTAGGGCAGGTTGAGCCCGGTGCCAAAGCCGATCTCCAGCACCGCGCCGCTGACCTCAGCCAGCACCTCCTGGCGGTAGCGACCCAAAACCGCATCGTTCATGGAAAAGTCAAGCAGGTAGGGGAGAATTCTCTCGTTGTAGATACCCATGTTGGCTATAACCCCGCAGGTTGACAGATATCTATGCTAAAGGGTTATAGCAACCGCCGACCCGCAGCTAAGCCCGCTATGACATCCAAACTGGTCACTGAACCCGCCGTAGAGACCAAAATTCGCAAGATGCAGCAGCGGGTGCGATCGCAGCACCCCCTGCTGGCCGACCTGGGCATCGACCAGACCCGCCTCGTCATCGACGACGGCCACACCGGCCACGAAGCCTTCTCCTTTTTGGTGCTGGGCGACAGCGGCACCGGGCGGCACCGCCGCAGTAGCCCCCAGCGCCAGGTGGCCGAGCAACTCCTGCCCCACCTCACCTCGGCCCGCTTTACCCTCCACACCGGCGATGTGGTGTACCTGGTGGGGGCCAAGGGGCAGTACCGCTCCAACTTTATTAAGCCCTACTGCGAATGGCTGGTGGGCGGCGACGACTGCCGCCGCATTGCCTACGACCAGATGACCTTCAAGCACCCCATTTTGCCGGTGCCGGGCAACCACGACTACTACGACCTGCCGCTGGTGGTGGGGCTGGCCTCCGGTCTGGCCACCCCCCTGCGCTATGCCCTGCGCTACTTCCTCGACCTCGATGTGGGCTGGCAGGGCTCTCACCAGGGCGACGCCTACGCCCGGGCCTTTCTCGACTACCTCAAGGCAGTGCCCGAGGCCCGCCTGGCCCAGCACCTCAAAACCCACTACACCAGCTCGGTCGAGGGGGCCGCCGCCCTCACCTACCGCCCCGGAGAATTTACCCGCCTGCCCAACCGCTACTACAGCTTTCGCTACGCCGGTATCGACTTCTTTGGCCTCGACTCCAACACGTTTAACGAGCCCCTGCCCTGGGGGCTGACCGAGGCGGGTCGTCTGACCTTGCTGCAGCAGCAGCGCCAGCTCGAGCTGCAAAAGGCCGATCTGCTGCGCCAGGTGGGCTTTAGTGCCTTTAACCCCGCCGGTGAAGACGCCCAGGAGGAGCTGACCGAGCAGATGGAGGCCATCGATGAGCAGCTCTACGACATTACCAAGCAGCTCGACCGCTCGCGCTCGCCCATGGTCGATACCGCGCAGCTCGACTGGCTGCGCGAGGGGCTGGTGGCCTCCTGGCAAAATCCGGCGGTGCGGGGGCGCATTTTGTTTTTTCACCACCCGCCCTACGTGAGCGAAGCGACCAAGTGGGCCCAGGGGCAAACCCTGGCGGTGCGCCACCACCTGCGCCAGGTGCTCGACGCCGTCGCCGCCCAGGTGGCCGACCTGCCCCCAGACCGCCCCCTGGTAGATTTGGTGCTCAACGGCCACGCCCACTGCTTCGAATACCTGCGCACCGGGGCCACCGGCCACGGCGACGCCCACATGCCCTGGGTGATCTGCGGCGGCAGCGGCTACAGCCTGCGTCGCCAGCGGGAAGAAGGGCCGGTGCTCACCGAGGCCCTCGACGGCATAGAGCGCACGGTGGCCAAGTCGCACCTGTACCTGGGCCGCAGCGGCGATGGCAGCCACCTCAAGCGCCCCTACTCGGGTCTCCGCATTGAGGTGGCCAGCGGCACGCCGCTTAAACTGCGGGTGATTCCCCTGGTGGCCGAGAAGTACGACGGTAAGTGGACGGGGTATGAGATGGAGGGGTTTGAGGTGTGAGGGAGTAACGGAGTGATCGGGTGACGAGGTAACGGAGTGACCGGGTGATGGGGTGATGGGGTGATGGGGTGATGGGGTGATGGGGTCACGGACGTTCAAAAATCAAAACTTCCCCACCTCCCCCACCTTCCCTATCTCACGCCCTCCCCCACTCCCCCGCTCCCCTACTCCATCACTCCCCTACTCCATCACTCCCCTACTCCATCACTCCCCCACTCCATCACTCCCCCACCTCTC
>DATIVG010000238.1:0-5699 GCA_035466075.1 Nodosilinea sp.
GAGTGGGGGAGTGGGGGAGTTTTGAATTAAAGAGTGAGGGGGGCTCTAGGGGGGTGGGGGGGTGGGGGGTGTCAAGGGATTGCGGCGATCGGGTGGGGGCGCGTCGAGGAAGATGCGATCGCGCCTGCCTAGCCCGCTCAAAATTTGCGTCTTGCCGTCCTGGGTGAGGCCCACGCTAACGGGGCGAAAGACCGCTTTGCCGGTGTCGTCGGCCACCCGCACCCCCAGCTGGCCGTTTTCGGTGGCAATGGCCACGGTGGGCACCATCAGCGCGTCGCGCACCGTGGCCCCAATAAAGGTGGCCTCTACGGTCATGCCCGAGCGCAGCTGGGCCAGTCCGGTTTGCAGCGCCACCGTCACCTGAAACACCGTGACGTTGTTTTCAATCAGCGCTTCGGGGGCAATGGTCTTCACCTGCCCGACAAAGGTCTCCTGGGGGTAGGCATCGGCGACAATTTCCACCGTTTGGCCCACCGCCACCTGGCCAATGGTGGCCTCGGGCACCTTGACCTCCACCTCCAGCCCCGCCGACAGGGCCAAAATCGAGCTGGAGGTGGCCGAGGCCGTGGCCGAAGCGCTGGTGGTCGGCGTCACAATCGCCCCCACGGTGGCGTAGGTCTGGGTCACTACCCCGCCAAAGGGGGCCCGCACATCGGCCTCCCCCAGATTGGTTTGAATGATCGCCACCGCCGCCCGGGCCGCCGCCACCGCCGCCTGGGCCGCCGCAATCTCCTCGGGGCGAGAGCCGCTGGCGGTTTCGGCGAGCTGCTGCTGCGCCTCCCGCAGGCTGGCCTCGGCGTTGCGGGCCTCGGTGGCATACTGGTCGAGCTCGTTTTGGGCAATGGCCCCCCGCTGGGCCAAGCTTTGGAAGCGGCTCAGCTGGCTGGTCGCCAGCTGCACCTGGGCCTCGGCTGCCGCCACCTGGGCCTCGGCCCGCCCCACCGCCTCCGGGCGGTTGCCCGCCACCGTGCGGGCGTAGTCGGCCTCGGCCTGGGCGAGCTGGGCCTGGCTCTGGGCCAGCTCCGCCGCCAGGGTGCCCACCTCCATGCGGGCCAGCACCTGACCGGCCTGCACCACCGCCCCCTGATCGACGTAGAGCGCCTCCAGGCGGCCCGTGGTCTTGGGGCTGAGGTTGACGGTGGTGATCGCCACCACGCTGCCTCGCCCCTGCACCCGCACCGTCAGGTCGGCGGTTTCCACCGGCTGGGTGAGGGTGTCGAGGGCGGGCTCGGGGGCGGTGCGATAGGTCTGCTGCCCGACCACCGCTACCAGGCCCACCGCGCCCAGCAGCAGCGCCCCCATCCACCAGCGCTGGGGCAGGCGGCGGGGCGGGCGGGGCGCGGGCGGCTCGCTCGCCGAGGTATCAGCGGGCGGGGCAAAAAAAGACCTGATTTTCATGGGCAGGTAGGGCTGCGATCGCAGGCAAGAAAACAGAACACACAACCAATTCCGTTTGGGTTACGCCCATCCTAGGGATTGGCCCCCCGCCCCCGCCTGGGGCAAACCTCCCAACCGCACCGGGGCAAAGGTCGCTATCGACGGTGGGACATTTGCCCTACCGCTGGGGCCGAGCAATGGGACCTCTGCCCCTGGTCGCCCGCCCAAAACCGCCTGTACAGTTAAGGAAAGTCTCTCTACAGGCAGAATGTGCAGGCAGGCAGGATGTGCAGGAGTAGCCCGGTGACATCTACCTCGCGACGATGGCCCTGGGCCAACCCGCTCAACGGCATGGCCCACCGCCCGCCGGGACCGCTGCGCCAGCTGCTCTACGTGGAGTGGGTGCTGTTGGGCATCGCCCTCTTTTTGACCCTGCCCTCCTTTTTTTTGATGCCGGAGAACAGCGGCGTCTGGCTAGAGCTGTTCGCCACTGCGCTGCTCGGCGGAGTGGGCCTGGTAGCGGTAGTGGGGCAGCCCCAGGGGCACTGGCCTCGGGTGGCCCACACCGCCCTGGAGCTGGGGCTGCTGGCCGGTCTGCTGGGCGGCCTGCTGCTGGTCGCCAGCCCGCTTTCTGCTCTGATGCGCATTTTGCCGCTGCTGGGGCTGGTGGTGGTGGTACGCAGCTGCCAGCGCTTCAACGCCTGGGGGCAGGCGCTGGTGGTGGCCCTGGTGTTTGGCCTGCACAGCGTGGTGGCGGTCGCCCACGGCGCCACACCCCCGCCGCCAGAGCTGTTGCTCCAGCTGGGCTCGCCCCCCGAGCAGTGGCGGCTCAATATGCTGCAAACCACCGCCATGATTGTCTTTGCGCTGGTGCTGGTGTTTGTGTCGCTGCTGGTCAATGCGCTGCTGTCGATCTACCAGAGTCAGCAGCAGCTCGCCGCCGCCCATGGGCAACTGCGCCGCTACGCCGCCCGGGTCGAAGACCAGGCTACCCTGCAAGAGCGCAACCGCATTGCCCGCGAAATTCACGACTCCCTTGGCCATGCCCTGACCGCCCAGACCATTCTGCTGGAGAATGCGCTGTTGTACCTGCCCCCCCAGGCCGACCAGGCCAGGGAATACCTGATCGACGCCAAGGAGTCGGCCTACCAGGCCCTGCGAGATGTTTCCAAATCGGTGTCGGCCCTGCGCAACAGCCCGCTGCAGGGCCAGTCGCTGGCCACCGCTATCCCCCAGCTGGTAGACGACCTGTGCCGGTCGGCGCAGCTGCGATCGCACTGCGCCATTGACCTCCTCCACCCCCTGCCCGACGAGACCACCCTGGCCCTGTTTCGCATTGTGCAGGAGGCCCTCACCAACGCCGTCAAGCACAGCCAGGCCACCGCAGTGACGGTCAAACTGGGCACCCACCGCCACCGCCTGCACCTGCAAGTGATCGACAACGGCCAGGGCTTTGACCCCAGCAAAAATACCTCTGGCTTTGGCCTGCGGGGCATGCGCGAGCGCGCCACCGCCCTGGGCGGCACCTGCCAGCTCTGGAGCGCCCCCGGCAGCGGCTGCCACATCAACCTCACCCTGCCCCTCCCCCCTGCCCTCGACCATTCCACCCAATCCCCATGATCCGCATCCTGCTCGTTGACGATCAGACCATCATTCGCCAGGGGCTGGCCAACCTGCTGGCCGCCCAGCCCGACCTCACCGTCGTGGGCGATGCTGAAAACGGCCAGCAGGCGGTCGAACGGGTCGCCGCTCTCTACGCCACCCCCCGCCAACCCGACGTGGTGCTGATGGATGTGCGCATGCCCCAGGTGGATGGGGTCGCGGCCACCCGGCAGATCTGCACTGACTTTCCGGGGGTCAACATTTTGGTGCTCACCACCTTTGACGACGACGACTATGTGCAACAGGCCATGGGCTACGGGGCCAAGGGCTACCTGCTCAAGCAGACGCCGATAGACCAGCTGGCGGTGGCCATTCGCGCCGTGTACCAGGGCTACACCCACATGGGGCCAGGGCTGTTTGAAAAAACCCTGGCCCCCACCCCGCCCATCACGCCACCTCCCGCCCCCCCCAAGCTGGCCACCCTGTCGCCCCGCGAGCAGGAAGTGCTCGCGCTGATTAGCAGCGGCTTCAACAATCGCGAAATCGCCCAGGCGCTGTACATCTCGGAGCGCACCGTGCGCAACCATGTCACCAGCATTTTGAGTCAGCTGCAACTGCGCGATCGCACCCAGGCGGCCCTCTACGCCAGCAGCTTTGGCCACCGCCTCAGCGGCTAGTCAGGGGCTAGTCAGGGGCTAAGCCGGGGGCGCTGGGGCCGGGCAGAGGGCGGTGCCGCAGGGCGCCAAGCCTCCCTACTCGTACTTTTCGCCGCTGAGAATAAAGATCGGATCAACCGCCGTAAACACCTGGTAGTTGCCCTTGGTCTCCAGCCGGTTGACCGCCGGCTGGGCCGCTTCAATATTGCGCACCCGCAGCTGGGCAAAGGTCTCCGACACCACGTAGAGGGTCTCCAAATTGCCCGCCGTCACCACCACCCGCCCCAGGGACGGCAGATAGTCCCACGCCGCCAGCAAAATATCCTTGAGGTTGCGCCCACCCTCCACAAAAATGCAGTCGGGGTGGTGGGGCAGCTCCCCCAGACAGCCCGGAGCACTGCCCTGGATCACCTGCACATTCGACAGGCCAAAGCGCTCGCAGTTGCGCCGAATCAAATCGGCCACATCCTCGTCGCGCTCGACGGCCACCACCTTGCCGCCGGGAATCATCAGCGCCGCCTCGATCGCCAGGGTGCCGGTGCCCGCGCCAATGTCCCACAGCACATCTTTGGGCTTGAGCCGCAGGTAGCCCAGCAGCAGCAGCCGCACCTCTCGACTGCTGAGGGGTATACCGGGCAGCTGCTCAAACAGGTGGTCGGGAATGCCGGGGGTGGCGTAGGGCCAAAGTTTCGCCATAGCAAAGCAGGGTAATAGCGCTGGCTCTATTATGGCGGGGGTAAGAAATATGGCGGGGGAAAGGAGGTGCGATCGCCGTCGGCTTTATCCGCAACCCAGCAGCTTGTGCCTTGAACCATTTCCCACAACCCTGAGTAGCGCTAGCTTCTATCCCTAAACATCCTTCAACAGGTGTTTCTATCAGCGAAGCTAGAATACGTTGTAGTTCTCTGTCGCCTACCTATGAGCCTGCAACTCTCCATTCCTGAATCCATCCTCCAGGCCATTCGGCTACCAGAGCAGCGCATCCACCAAGAACTCCTGCATGAGCTAGCCGTTGCTCTCTATACCCAAGACCTGCTTTCCTTTGGCAAAGCGAGGGAACTCGCCCAAATGGACAAATATCAGTTTGGGCAACTCCTCGCCCAGCGCGGCATTGTGCGGCACTATGGCTCTGAGGAACTAGAGGATGACCTCGCCTATGCCCGTCGTCAGTAATACTTCCTCCATCTAAACCTGGCGATTGTGGGTCAGCTTAATTTGCTACGCCTGCAATTTGGTCAAATTCAAATTCCGCCTGCTGTGTTAAACGAGTTAAAGACTGACGAAGCGCGACCGGGTTCTACGCCTATTCAAGCCGCGATCGCCGATGGATGGATTCAAGTACAACCCATCAATAACCCAACTCTTGCCCAGTTATTGACACAAACCCTAGACCAAGGCGAAGCCGAAGCGATCTCGCTGGCTTTAGAGCTAAAAGCCGAATGGATCTTGCTTGATGAGCGAGATGGGCGGAAAGCAGCAAAATCTTTTGATCTTCACGTTGTTGGAGTGCTAGGGATTTTGCTTCGCGCGAAAGCATCTGGTGAAATTTCATCTTTGCAACCGGTAATTGCAGATCTTACTGGCAAGGCTGGTTTTCGGGTTTCATTAGAGCTGTTGATGAAAATCTTGCAGGACTGAAGGCTAAGTTGCAGCATTAAATCCTTGATACTGAATCAATTTCTCCTGGCCTCCATCGCATCTTTCTACCTGTTCAGTCAAGCTATGAAAGCCTTCTACCACCACGAGTTTGTTGTGCCGATGGAGGTCGTAGACGGCAACGGCCATGTCAACAACGTTGCCTACGTGCAGTGGATGCAGGATGTCGCTGTGGCCCATGCCACCAGTGTTGGCTGCACCGCCGAGACCCGCGCCCTCGGGGCGACCTGGGTGGCGCGATCGCACCAGATCACCTACCTGCGCCCCGCCTTTGCAGGCGATACCCTGCGCCTCACCACCTGGATCACCACCCTGCGCAAGGCCCGTAGCACCCGCCAGTACAAATTTTCGCGCATCAGCGACGATACCGTGCTGGCCACCGGCTCAACCGAGTGGGTGTTTGTCGAT
>DATIVG010000239.1:0-6207 GCA_035466075.1 Nodosilinea sp.
CACCGCCTGGTGGGCGAGCAGCGCCGGGTGACCGATATGCGCCTGGCCAACGAATACAACCGCGTGCTCAACCAGGGCGATGGGTCTGCTGCCTCCGGCAGCTTCTACCGCGCCTACGAGCCCGGCGACCCGCCCCTCTCCCCGCCCCCAGTCGGCGGCAACGGCGACGCTCCCCAGTGCCCCATGCCCGCACCGCGCGAGTCCACCTACTCGCCCACGCCCCCACCCTCCCACTCCCCTACCCCCCCAAATCCCTCATCCCTCTCCGCCGAAATCCGCGACCAGATCGGCGCTATTCTCTCCCAGGGCTACCGCCTGGGCATTGAGCATGTGGATCGGCGGCGGTTTCAAACCAATGCCTGGCAGAGCGGCCCGCCCCTGCCCAGCGAGACCGTGGCTACCGCCAGCGCCGCCCTGGAGCGCTGCCTGGGCGACTATGCCCAGGACTATGTGCGGCTGATTGGCATTGACCCCAAGACCAAGCAGCGGGTGATGGAGCAGATCATTCAGCGGCCCCAGCGCTAGGGCCCTTACCCCAAGGCCCTTACTTGAAGGGTCGTATCTAAAGTGGCTCTAAGGGACGGTTTGGTGGCAGGATTGAGGATCACAGCTAACCCCGCGGGACGGCGGGGGAAACTTGTGGCCGGTTTGCGCGATGGGGTAGAGTCTGGCCAAAATGCACAAAAAGAATCGTCTGTCGTCGGGTATTGAGGGATTAGACGAGGTGTTAGACGGCGGGTTTCCGCCGGGGCAGGCCTATCTGGCGCGGGGCGGGCCGGGCTGCGGCAAGACAACGCTGGGGTGGCATTTTTTGACCAGCAACCTGGACGATGGGACGCCGCGCCTGTTTATTACCCTGGGGGAGTCGCAGCAGCAGCTGAGGCGCAACGGGCTGGCTTCGGGCTTTCCGGTGGAGGCGGTGCAGATTTTGGATCTGAGCCCTGGGGCTGAGCTGTTTGTGCAAAACCAGGGGTACGACATTTTTGCGGCGGCCCAGGTGGAGCAGGCCCCGCTGGCCGAGCGGATTGTGGAGCAGGTGCGGGCGATTAAGCCCCAGCGGGTGTTTATCGACTCGATGACGCAGTTGCGCTACCTGGTGGCCGATGCCTACCAGTTTCGTCAGCAGGTGGCGGGGTTTTTGCGATTTTTGCTCCACGAGGGGGCGACGGTGCTGTTTACCTCGGAGAGCAGCCAGGAGGCCCCCGATGAGGATTTGCAGTTTATTAGCGATGGCATTGTGACGCTGCACATGCTGGAGCAGGGGCGGCAGCTTGAGGTGACGAAGCTGCGGGGCAGCGCCTTTAGCAAGGGCAACCACGCGATGCGGATCTGCGATCGCGGCCTCGTAGTCTTTCCCCACTTGGTGGTGGGCGACGACCTGGTGCCCGCCGCCGTCAGGCGGCTGTGCCCCTCGGGCATTCCTGAGATCGATGAGCTGCTCAGCGGCGGCATCGAGGGCGGTACGGTGACTATTTTTTCGGGGCCGAGCGGGGTGGGCAAAACCACCCTGGGCCTGCAATTTATCAAGGAGGCGGCGGGCCGGGGCGAGCGCTCGGTGGTCTACCTGTTTGAGGAGGCGGTGGACACGCTGCTCAACCGCTGCGAGGGCATCAATATTCCGGTGCGGGCCATGGTCGAGCGCGGCACCCTGGCGGTGGTCAAAATCGACCCGCTGCTGTATTCCCCCGACGAGTTTGCCAATCAGGTGCGCCTGGAGGTGGAAACCGCCCAGACCCAAATCATCATGATCGACAGCGTGCTGGGCTATAAGCTGTCGTTTCAAGAGGACGATTTGATCCGCAATATTCACAGCCTCTGCCAGTACCTCAAGGCGCGGGGCGTCACCACCCTGCTCACCAACGAGGTGGGGTCGATCACCGGCGATTTTAGGGTGACGGAGCTGGGGGTTTCCTACCTGGCCGACAACATTGTGTTTCTGCGCTACCTAGAAATACGGGGCCAGCTGCGGCGGGCGATTGGGGTTTTAAAGAAGCGGCTCAGTGATTTTGAAAAGACTTTACGGGAGTTTGAAATTTCCCGCTATGGTATTAAGGTCGGGCGGCCCCTCACCCAGCTGCGGGGCATTCTGAGCGGAGTTCCTGAGTTTATTAAGTCACCTAATAATGATGAGCCATGACGGCATTTCCAGGTGGTCTGAGCAGCCCTCAGACTCCGATCGTCGTTGGCAGTACCGCATTTTTCTAGGCATTGAGCATCGGCAAAACGGTCAGCTGCTGGCGGGGCTGTTGGGTCGGTTTTACAGTTTGCAGGAGGAGGCTGGGGCGGCGCTGAACTGGGGCCATGCCTTTGATCTCTGCATGTTTGACAGCGCGTTTTTTGGGCGGTATGCGACCCATATTGCCGAGCAGCGGGCGGCGGCCAACCCGATGTTTTTGCCCTGCCTGCTGCTGCTCAAGCGCCAGCACCTGGCCCTGCTGACGGCGGCCCAGCGGGCCCTGGTAGACGAGGTGATCACCATGCCGGTTGACCAGACTGAGCTACTGCTGCGGGTGGAGTCGCTGCTGCGGGCGCGGCAGCAGTCGCAGCAGCTCAGCGCCCTGCTGGCCCAGCAGCAGCTGCTGGAGCAACAGCTGCTGGCCGACAACCAGATTCTCCAGGCGATGGCGGCCCAGGACGGGCTGACCGGCATTCCCAACCGGCGGGCCTTTGACGACAAGCTGGCCTACGAATGGAAGCTGAGCCGGCGGGAGTCTACGCCGCTGGTGGTGGTGCTCTGCGATGTGGACTATTTCAAGGCCTACAACGACACCTACGGCCATGTGCTGGGCGACCAGTGCCTACGTGCGATCGCAGGGGTGCTCGACGCCGTCATTCGCCGCCCCGCCGACATGGCCAGCCGCTACGGCGGCGAAGAATTTGCCCTGGTTTTACCCCATACCGACGCGGTGGGCGCGCTGCACATCGTCAACCGCATTCGCACCACCCTCCAGAACCTCGCCATTGCCCACCAGACCTCGCCGGTGCAGCCCTACGTCAGCCTCAGCTTTGGCCTAGCCCAGGTCACCCCAGCCCCCGGCATCGAGCCCGAGCAGCTGCTCCAGGCCGCCGACCAGGCCCTCTACCAGGCCAAGGCCCAGGGGCGCGATCGCGCCGTCATCGCCCCCGCCGTCACCCCGGCTATTCCTCCAGAGATCGCACCCACCCCGCCGCTGAGCTAGCCCGGCTAGCTGCCCCGGTAGGTGCTGTAGGACCAGGGCGACACCAGCAGCGGCACATGGAAATTGCCGCTGGGGTCGGCCACCGTAAAGCGAACCGGAATTTGATCGAGAAACGGCGGGTCAGACAGCGCGGCCCCTGCCTTAGCAAAATAGGCCGCTACATCGAAGGTGATCTCGTAGGTGCCCCGGTGCAATTCTTCGCCCTCTAGCAGGGGCTCATCGGTGCGGCCATCGCCGTTGGTCTCAACGGTTTTGAGCGCGGTTTTAATATCGGCTTCCCTATTAATGGCCCAGACCGTGAGCCGCAGAGACGCGGCAGGTTTACCCAATGCTGTGTCAAGAACGTGGGTGGTGAGTCGGCCCATCTTAGTTGTGAGTTATGCCAGCTAGCTACAGTCAAAGCATATAGTAAGTCGCCGCCGGCTTGGGCAACCCGCGGCACAATCCACAGAAATTGGCCTAAATCGGCACCTACCGACTTTTGAGGCAATGGTTGATAATAAAAAGTCTGTACAGCCCTAATTTCCCAGTGCCCCATGTCCAGCGCCTTTTTAGATCGCCTCCACAGCCCTGAGCGCCCTGTCATTGTGTTCGATGGCGCCATGGGCACCAACCTCCAGGTGCAAAATCTGACGGCAGACGACTTTGGCGGCCCCGAGTACGAAGGCTGTAACGAATACCTGGTATTCACCAACCCCAAGGCGGTCGAAACCGTGCACCGGGGCTTTTTAGAAGCCGGGGCCGACGTGATTGAAACCGACACCTTTGGCGGCACCGCCATTGTGCTGGCCGAGTACGACCTGGCCGATCGCGCCTACGAGCTCAACAAAACCGCCGCCGCCCTGGCCCGCCGCGTCGCCGACGAATACTCCACCCCCGAGCAGCCCCGCTTTGTGGCCGGTTCCATGGGGCCAGGCACCAAACTGCCCACCCTCGGCCACATCGACTTCGACACCCTCAAAGCCTCCTACGTGGAGCAGGCCAGGGGGCTGATCGACGGCGGCGTCGACCTCATGCTGGTCGAAACCTGCCAAGACGTACTGCAAATCAAAGCCGCCCTGAATGGGATTGAGGAAGCTTTCACCGCGACAGGAACTCGCCTGCCCCTGATGGTCTCCGTCACCATGGAGCAGCAGGGCACCATGCTGGTCGGCACCGAAATGGCCGCCGCCCTGGCCATTCTCGAACCCTACCCCATCGACATTCTGGGCCTCAACTGCGCCACCGGCCCCGACCTGATGAAAGACCACGTGCGCCACCTGGCCGACCAGTCGCCCTTTGTGATCTCCTGCATCCCCAACGCGGGCCTGCCCGAAAACGTCGGCGGCCACGCCGTCTACCGCCTCACGCCGATGGAGCTGCGCATGTCGCTGATGCACTTCATCGAAGACCTGGGCGTGCAGGTGATCGGCGGCTGCTGCGGCACCCGGCCCGAGCACATTGCCCAACTGGCGGAGCTGGCGAAGGATCTGCGACCCAAGCCAAGACCTGTTCGGGGAGGTAGGGAAGGTAGGGAAGGTAGGGAAGCCAAACATTCTTCCCCATCCCCCCTCTCTCCCTCATCCTCCCCATCACCCCATCACTCCCCGACTCCACCACTCCCCAACCCCCGCCCCGCCCTCAACTACACCCCCTCCGCCGCCTCCATCTACAGCCCCCAGCCCTACGACCAGGACAACTCCTTCCTGATCGTGGGCGAACGGCTCAACGCCAGCGGCTCAAAAAAATGCCGCGAGATGCTGAACGCCGAGGACTGGGACGGGCTGGTGGCCCTGGCCCGGGAGCAGGTCAAAGAGGGGGCCCACGTCCTCGACGTCAACGTTGACTACGTCGGTCGCGATGGCGAGCGCGACATGCACGAGCTGGTCTCCCGCCTGGTTACCAACGTCACCCTGCCGCTGATGCTCGACTCCACCGAGTGGCAGAAGATGGAGGCGGGCCTCAAGGTGGCCGGGGGCAAATGCATTCTCAACTCCACCAACTACGAAGACGGCGACGAGCGCTTCTTTAAAGTGCTGGAGCTAGCCAAGCAATACGGCGCGGGCATCGTGGTCGGCACCATCGACGAAGACGGTATGGCCCGCACGGCAGAGAAGAAATTCCAGATCGCCCAGCGAGCTTACCGCGACGCCCTGGAGTACGGCCTGCCCGCCCACGAAATTTTCTTTGACACCCTGGCCCTGCCGATCTCCACCGGCATTGAAGAGGACCGGGTGAACGGGCGCGAAACCCTCGAATCCATTCGGCTGATTCGCGAAAACCTGCCCGGCAGCCACATCATGCTGGGGGTGTCGAACGTGTCCTTTGGCCTCAGCCCGGTGGCGCGGGTGACGCTGAACTCGGTGTTTCTCCACGAGGCCATGCAGGTGGGCCTAGACGGAGCCATCGTCAGCGCCGCCAAGATTTTGCCCCTGGCCAAGATCGACCCCGACCACCAAAAAGTCTGCCGCGACCTGATCTATGACCGCCGCGAGTTTGACGGCGACATTGTCTCCTACGACCCGCTGACCAAGCTCACCACCCTGTTTGAGGGCAAGAGCCTGAAGAAAAAGGAGGCGATCGCCAAAGACCTGCCCATCGACGAGCAGCTCAAGCAGCACATCATCGACGGCGAGCGCATCGGCCTCGACGATGCCCTGGCTAAGGCGCTGGAGACCTACCCGCCGCTGGAGATCATCAACACCTTTTTGCTCGACGGCATGAAGGTGGTGGGCGAACTGTTTGGCTCCGGCCAGATGCAGCTGCCCTTTGTGCTGCAATCGGCCCAGACCATGAAAGCCGCCGTGGCCTATCTGGAACCCTACATGGAAAAGGCCGACAGCGACGGCTCGGGCAAGGGCACCTTCATCATCGCCACGGTCAAGGGCGACGTGCACGACATCGGCAAAAACCTGGTGGATATCATTCTGTCGAACAACGGCTACAAGGTGGTCAACCTGGGCATCAAGCAGCCCGTGGAGGCGATCATCCAGGCCTACCGCGAGCACCACGCCGACTGCATCGCCATGAGCGGCCTGCTGGTGAAATC
>DATIVG010000240.1:0-20199 GCA_035466075.1 Nodosilinea sp.
AATCTTCTGCGGAAAACTGGTTGTAGTATTCAGCCTCATCACAACCTACCTGGAAACCTGGGGCATCTGCTGCCCCGCTAGGACAAGTACCTGTTGGGGTAGGGTCTGTCCAGTTAGCCCTCGTCCGAATACCTTTTGTTAGAACAATGTCTTCGTTAGGATAGATAGAACTGTTGTTCGGGAACTTACGGTAGGTAGTACCGACAAAATTACTTAAGTCAAAGTTGCTACCGCCGTTGTTGCCAGGATCAAGATACTTCCAGAAAGACTCACCAATGCTTGTGAGGTTATCACCTGCAATTGCTGTGTATTCTGCTATGTCGTTGGAGACATTGTGAGCAAGTATGCTGATCGTGCAAGCCGCGCTGTGAAGAGTGGCCTTATCAGCAGGGCTCAGGTCGTCATAAGCGACTGCTGGGGAAGCATCTAGATAGTCTCTAAAAATGCGGCGCAGGGGTGAAAAATCGCCCCACATGTTGAGGTAAGGGGCAGGGTGTACATTATTGGCGTCTTGCACCGGCACAAAGGAGGGGGCACCGCCATCTGGGTCGCCCGCAAAGTAGGCCAGATTTCTTAAAGCTTTGCCCAAAGGCTGGGTGGAGACAATTTCGTCGGCAAACGTTGCTTCTGTATTAAACGCAGCGGGATACCGAAACTCCCATCCATTTGTACCTTTGCCGTTTAAGAAATCAGTTTTGACAACAGTTGTAGTGACTGGATACCTTTCAAACGTCCTACTGTTGATGATGCTCTGAGCCGTGCCGGGGTGGGCCGTCATAGCCATGCAGGCAGCGGGAAAGGTGCCGCCGTTAATTTGATAGTGGTAGACGGTCATGCCCTGGACAGCGGCCAGGTTGTCGCGCAGGGCCTTGCGCTGCAAGTACTCGTGGGAGCGGCCGTAGCGCACATCAGGGCTGGTGGCAATGGCCGGATACAGGGGGTCGCCAGCGGCGTTAGTGGCATCAGCCGAGCCGGAAGCCCGATTGAGGTTCCACCCGTTGCTGTTGCCCAGCTCCAGGCGCTGACCAACGATGAGGCGCAGGCCATTGACAATCGACTGGCGTTCCCAGTAGCCGTCTAGGCCACCTTCGGTATCGGTGAGCTTGCCCAGGCTGTCGATGTCGCTGCCAATGGTGGTTCCGGCAGGGGCATTGGCGATATCGAGAGAGGTGTCACGGCTGTCGTAACGGGGTTTGGGGCCCCAGCGGTTGTCGGCCCGGTAGAAGTCGTCTACAAAGGGGCGGGTGACTTCATCGTTGATGATGCGGCGATAGGCGTCGCTGCTAAAGCTGGTGGCTTCGGTATCCCAATCGGGGTCACGCTCCCAACCATCGGGGTTGATGTGCTGGGTGACGTCGCGGGCAAACAGAGCCAGCGGATTCATGGCAATGTCTGAGGGGCGGGCATTGTTGTTGCCATCATCAGTACGTACGGAGTCCGTGTCGTTGGCGAGGGTAAGGGTAGTGATAGCAGGTTCGTCGCGACCATCCCACACGTGGATGATGGAGGCACCACCGTTGCTGGTGTTGTCGTAGCGCATGGTGCCACGCACCGCCTGCCCCTGAAACTCAGCAACGCCATTGACCGACACCCGGGGGTTGGCAATGTTGTCACCGTTTAAGTCAATTTCGGAGAGAGAGATCTCAGAGGCATCCTGGCTGTAGAGGCAGGAGTTGTGGGAGCTGACCATGTGGGCCCGGAGGCCCTTGCCAGGGTTGGTACCTTCATTGCCGAAGGTAAAGAGGCTGCCATCGGTGTGCATGGCCCCGTTCCAGTTAAATTCGGGGGTGGGGGAGATATCGAGGTCGTAGCGGAACCAGGCCCCCCACTTGTTGGCCCGAGCGGCGGAGCGCGACTGCTGAAACTCTAGGGTTTCAAAGGTGCGGTTGGCGTCGTTGAGGTTGGCGACAAAGGCGTTGACCTGGAAGTTTTTTTGCAAGATGGAGTTGTTGCCCTGCTGCACCACCTGCCAGCCGCCTTCGGCCAGGGCACCGGCACAGGCGGGGCTAGCCTCGGTGGTAGCCAGGGGGCCGGTGCGGGTGACAAGGGCATCGGCCTTGGCCTGGTTGACAGGGTCTTCGATGGAGACATCTTCGTCCATCTCAGGGCCCTGGTCATCGACCAAAATGGAGTAGACAATGATCTCGTTGGGGTCGGCGGTGCCGTTGCTGTCGAGGTCGGCATTAAACGACCAGGCATTGTCGAGATCGCCGTCGCCGTTGATGTCAACGCGGGTCTCGTCGGGGAGGGTGTAGGGATCGTCGGCCCCAGCTAGCTGGCTGACCCGGCCAGTGTAGCCAGCGAAGCCGTCGCTAACCAGCATGAGGTCGGCCAGAATGTCGCTGGCGGGCACGCCGCTGGGGAAGCGGTTGTCGGTTTGAAACAGGAATTCGATTTTGGCTTTGGCGCGGTCGATGGCGGGGGTGGCCGCGTTGGAGATGACCTGCTGCTCTCGCTGGGAGATGGCCATATCGCTACGGGTAAAGGAGCGATAGGTGAGGGCCGTGGCGGTGAGCACCACCATGAGCACTAGCAGCACGGTGGTAGGCAGCACAAACCCCGCCCGGGCCAGGCGGGCCGGGCGGTTAGCCAGTAGGACAAGTTGTAGCAGCCCGGTAACCAATCGCTTGATGGCCGCTTTGGGAAACCGCAAAGCCCGTCGCAGTAGATGACGATTCATGTTTCTAAGACCGATGTGCCAAACAACAAAACCTGAAACTCGCGCGGGGTAAGGCTGATTTAGGGGGCGTTAACCTTACAGCAGGGGGGGAAGTGTGCTCGCGGGCTAGCTAAACCCGACTGTTTGAGTCGTTACCGAGTAATTACGCTCCAAGGGGGCAAGCTGGATGTTCTGAGGAAGAACATGACAGCTAAAGAACGTCAATGCCACTTCTACGGAAGAAGACGGCATTTATCTTTAAAATACCCAGACATTGTAACGGAGCGATCGCGGGTGTAAAGTCGTTTAACTGACACCGCATAAACGCTAGCTATCGTTATCGAACCCTGGCCCAGGTATGCCAAAGCAAAGCAGGCAGAGCTGGGGTGTGCACCTTGAGGCTTCTATCTTATTCAGAACTTCACAGTCTGTACTGAGTATTTCTTCGCTACTTAACCGATTGCCAGTCACTTTGCTACCGAGCTGGGCGGCTCCGTACGTAGACCATACGGAAATGTGGCTTAATTACGGCTCGGGCGCGGCTCAGTCATCGACGCCCGCAATGGCGGCCAGGGCGTGGGCGTAGGCCTCCAGGCCGGTTCTGAGCTGGCTGAGCTCCTGGCGCACCTCGCGCTCTAGCTCCCAGCCTTTTTCGTGGGCCACGGCGCTGACGCCCTGGGGCTTTTGGGCTTCCCACTCTTGCAGGATGGGGTGCCACTTCGAGAGAAAGGGGCGCAGGCCGTTGTTGAGAACTGCGATCGCAATGCCCCCCACCGACTGCTTAGAGGCGCCGACGTTGGGGCCCGCCGTGCGCAAAATCTCGCGGGTCGAGGCAAACAGGCTGTAGAGCGAGTTGAGCGCCTCCCGCACCAGCCCGGCGTTGGCATCGAGGGGCTGCACCGCCACGCGGGTGACCAGCTCAATGTAAAGTTCCCAGGCGGCCTTGCGCTCGGTGGAGTCGGCCTGCCACTTGGCGGAGCCAATGCCAAAGGGGAGGCTAACGGAGACCTCTACGAGCTGAGCCGGGTCAAATTTGGGCATGGGGCTGGGGGGTAACGTTGAGGCCATCATTATATCTGCGCTGGCCAGAGCGGCCCAGACCGGGGCCAGGCGATCGCCCCGGCAGGGAGGACAAACCTGGCTGGCCGGGGGCTACAGCCTGGCATGACCCCGCCCGTGGAAGTTTAGGTGGTTTGCAGGGGGGACGGTGCGATCGCAGCGTCTTTCTTTAAAGCCTGGGCTAGTCGGGCAGCTTGTACTGGCTGACAATGCGCTTGGCAAACTCGGGCACGTGGGCCGCCAGCTTTTGCGGGTAGTTGCGTTTGACGTACAGGTAGTTGCGGGTGAAGTGAGAATCGATGGAGAAGCGGGCGTATTCCAAGCCCTTGGGGCCAATGCGCTCGATCACCACGCCCATCAGCTTGGCGGCCCACATGGGCAGGGTGACGGCCTTGTCGTAGGCGGGAATGCTCTGCTGTACCGCCGCCTTGCGATCGCCCTCTGACATGACGGGCTGGGTATCGAGCTGATCCATCACCAGATCGAGCATCTGCTGGCCGCGCTGGTTGCGCACCACAATCCACTGCCAGCCGAAGGGAGCCCCCATGTAGCCCACCACCAGGTCGGCCAGGCCGTTGACATAGTCAAAACAGCTCATGCAGGAGGGGGCAAACACATCCTTGAGCTGGTTGGTTTTGAGGCCAAAGAAGGGCACAGTTTCGGTGGAGCCGTCTTCATGCTTGAAGTGCACCCGAAAGTCCTGCATAAATTCGTAGTGCACCACGGTGTCGGGGGAGCGGCTGGTGGTTTCGAGAAACTTCTGCAGCCCGGCCCGGCTGACGTTATCGACGCAGGGGGTGCCCAGCACGTAGAGCTGCTCCAGGCCCAGCTGCTTTTCGATCGCCCGCAGGGCCTGAATTTGGCAGCCGACGCCGATCACCAGCAGTTTTTTGAAGCCGGACTTTTCGACCTGCTCTAGCACCGACAGGTTGGGGGAGAGGGTGGGCTTGTTGACCCGGGCCGCCAAAATCTCCTCAGGGGTGGTAGCGAGCACAGGCTGGGGTTGAAAGCGATCGCTCTCCGAATTTTGCACGCACACCACCCCTTCCACCAGGCCTTTGGTGAGCATTTCGATGGCGATGGTGCTGACAATACCCGTCCACTGGGCCCCCTCGATGGGCTGCTGCTTGCGGGCGGCCATCATGTCTTGGTGGACGCCGAAGTAGACTTCGTTGTCGGTTTCCAGGTCACGGCTGCGCCCGTGGGCCTGCTGCTCTAGGGTAGGAAACTGCTGATTGAGAAAGGCGCAGGCCTCTTTGACGTAGTGAATGTAGTAGGTATCGCAAAAGCCGCACTCGCTACAGAGTTCCTTGGCGGGGCGAGTGGCACCCGGGCGCAGGGCTTTGGCTTTCTGGTGGGGAGGCTGGGCCAGGGTCATAGGGTCGGCGGTGGCGGGGGTTAACGACTGTTCTTCACCATACCGCACGGGTTTGGGCAGACTTGTGCGATCGCACCAATTGTTACGAAATATAGCGAACCGCCCCCGACCAAAATGGAGCGCAGGCCCAGGGCCATGCGCTGAAAGGCAAAATCCCCCCTCCCCGACCGATTGCGGGTTAAATGGAGTAAGGCATAAGCAAAAGCTATGTGCCGCCTCCTCCAGGTTTACCGCTGTGATGATCTGCTGCCTAAACCCCCACTGCGCCCAGCCCAACCATGCGACCCTGGCAGCGGCTTGCCCCACCTGTGGCACCCCCCTAGAACACAGACTCAGGGGGCGCTACCGCCCCCTCAAGCTGATTGGTCGCGGTGGCTTTGGGCGCACCTACTTTGCCCTCGACGCCGACCGCCTCAACAGCCGCTGCGTGATCAAGCAGTTTGCCCCCCAAACCCAGGGCACCAAGTCATTTCTCAAAGCCGTACAGCTGTTCGAGCAGGAGGCCGTGCGTCTGCACGAACTAGGCGAGCACCCCCAGATTCCCACCCTGCTGGCCTACTTTGAGCAAAACAAATACCTCTACCTCGTGCAGCAGATGATCCAGGGCCGCACCCTGCACCAGGAGATTGCCGCCCAGGCCGCCTACAGCGAGGGCAACATCCGCCAACTGCTCGAAGACCTGCTGCCTGTGCTGCACTTCATTCACGAGCACGGCGTCATCCATCGAGACATCACCCCCTCCAACATCATTCGCCGCAAGACAGACCAAAAGCCCGTGCTGATCGACTTTGGCGTAGCCAAACAGTTCAGTGAAGCGATTCGTTACGAGCCCGGTACCCGCATTGGCACCGAAGGCTACGCCCCCATCGAGCAGTTGCGTAGCGGCCAGGCCTACCCCTCTAGCGACCTCTACAGCCTGGGGGCCACCTGTCTGCACCTGCTCACCGGCCGCAAACCCGAGGATCTCTACAGCCCCCAGGAAGGTCGCTGGCTGTGGCAAGAGCACCTCACAAACCAGGGCCGCACCATCCACCCCGGCCTGGCCGAAGTGCTCAACTGCATGACCAAAGACCTGGTCAGCGAACGCTACCAAACCGCCCAGGCAGTGCTCGATGATGTGCAGCGGCTGCCCAAGCTAGAGGGCGCTGTACCCGGCTGGGTTTCCCACCAGTCAGGCCCCAGTTTGTTTGCTGGCATAGACCGCCCACCCATCAGCGGGCCCGGTCAATCCGCTGGCCTAGCCATGCCTACCACCGCTTTGCCCCCGCCAGCTGGGCTCCCAGCGACCTCCGTCACCAGTGCCCCACCCACCACTGGCAAGCCAGCCCCAAAAGCCAGACCAGAGACCAGGCCAGAACCGGCCTCAGATCGCATTTCAAGCCGGGTCTCGGGCCCCCCGACCTCTAATCCACCCGTCGCTCGGGCCGCCAGTTCCAAGCCGCCAAGCTCCGGGGCACCCGTTTCCGGTCTGGGTTGGCAGGTGGTCAAAACCCTCACGGGTCACCAGTCCTGGGTGACCGCCGCCGCCTTTAATCCCCGGCAGCCGATTTTGGTAACCGGCAGCCTAGACGACACCATTCGCATCTGGAACTGGCAGAGCGGCGACCTGCTGCACGCCCTCAAGGGGCACCCCCGGGGCGTCAACGATATCGCGATCGCCCGCAGTGGGCAGGTCTTGGCCAGCTGCGGCGACGATGCCACCGTGCGCGTGTGGCACCTGGGCGATGGCACCCTGCGCCACACCCTCAAAGGCCATCTCAAGGATGTCACAGCCATTGCCCTGGGGGCCAAGGGTGACCTGCTGGCCAGCGCCAGCGAAGACGGCACCCTCAAGCTGTGGAACCCCCAGCTCGGCACCCTACGCAAAACCCTGACCGGGTCGGCGGGCATACTCAAAACCGTGGCGCTGGCCGCCGCCGACCAGCAGCTGATCAGCGGCGGCCTCGACAACACCGTGCGCCTTTGGGATATTCAAACAGCCACCACCCTTAAGATACTCACCGGGCACACCAATACCGTCAATCAGGTGGCGGTCAGCCCCGATGGTCGCCTGGTGGCCAGCGCCAGCAAAGACCGCACCGTGCGCCTTTGGGATCTGGCCACTGGCACCCTCAGACATACCTTGCAGGGGCATACCCAAGAGGTCAACACCGTAGCCTTTTTCCCCGACGGGCAGCGGCTGCTCAGCGGCAGCAGCGACGGCACCCTGCGCCTGTGGCATAGCCAAACGGGAGCCTTGCAGGAGACGGTGACTGCCCACATCAACCCGGTGCATCAGGTGGCCATCCAGGGCAGCGGCAAGGTCATTGCCAGCGCCAGCGCCGACAAAACGATCAAGCTATGGCAGTGGCGCTAGCCCCAGGGAATTTTAGTCGCCGTCTGTTTTAGTCACAGGCCACACAGCCTGTCGCGGCTTCCAGTAGAAGCTTCTACAGGGGCTTTGAGGTCAGCACCAGACGCAGCTTGGCGTGAATTAAATTGAGCTGGGCCATGCCTAGATCGACATCGCCCTCAACCACTACCCCAGTATCGAGCAGGCGATCGAGCAGCTCCAGAATAGTGGGGTTCTGGTGTTTCTCACCGGGATAGTAGCTGCCTTCCCTGGGCAGCAGGGTGCCGATCTCTCCCAGGTCAATGTTGAGGTCGGCGGGGTCGACGTCAAAGATTTCGCACATACTGACCACCTGCTCCTCCAGCTTGCGCAGGCTGTCGGCGGCTCGCTCGAGATCGTCATCGCTGAGGTAGCCCGACTCCATTCGACGAATGACCTGGGCTTCCATCAGCTGCCGCACCAGCTCAATCACGGTCAGCAGCAGAGGCGCCAAACCTGCGTCGGTTTTGGCGGGGGGCTGTAGCGCCAGGCTCGGCAACAGGTCTGGATCGGCGTTTTCAGAGGTCATAGCCCCAGTCTAGTGCATCTTAGCCATGGCGATTCTGGCGGCAATTTTGGTGGCGATTATGGTCGTCAAACCGGGCTCTAGCCGTCGCGAAAAAGGATTTTGTCACGACAGTTCAAGCGATAGCCGCCGCCGCAGGGGTCAGGGCTTGCTTTTGGCGCAGGGGGCACAAAGCGGGATTTACCCAACCCTGGGGCATGAAAAAACCCCGGTCTCCGAGAGAAACCGGGGTTCTAAACGGTGGGTAAATCGCCAAAATGGTGACTTAGCTCATCGGTTCGGCGGAGCGCAGGGCTTTGAGTTCGGCCTCCAGACTCTCCAGGCGAGTCTGGAGCTGCTGGTTGGCCTCCAGCAGCTCGTTGGTGCGGCTGCTGAGGTAAGGATCGCTTTCCCACCAGTTGATGCCGATTTCGCGGGCCTTATCTACCGAGGAGATGATCAGGCGAATGCGAATACTGAGCAACTCCGTAGAGCCCACGGAGACTGAGATATCGCCAGCAATCACAATGCCCTTGTCGAGTACCCGCTCGATGACATCTACCAGGGAGGAGCCCTGGGTAGCGGTAGCCATGCTGCGTCCAGGCTGGGGGCGGGGAGCGGGGGCGGAGGTGGTCACGGCAGAATTACCTTCAGTTAGAACTCAGCTGGTAGCCCGTAGACTGCCCATCGGTTTCCTGTTTTTCGATCAGGCCCTGATCGAGCATTGATTTGAGGGCGTTGACGACCTGAAAGCGGTTTAGGCTCAGGTCTGACTCGATGGTAACGAGAGACGCGTTACCTGTTGCATCTAAATAATCAAAAATGCGGGTTTCGATGTCGTCACCAAGGCCAGTGTCGTCGGTTGCGGCGGCTGGGTTGGCCACTGCTACCGTCGGGGGCTCTATCGCTGCCGAGGCGGGATCTACAGCGACTGACGCTGGCGCTGATACCTGCACCTCGGGAGCCGCCGCTGGGGTCTCGCTGGCTGGGCTCTCGACATCGGCGAGGCCCAGGGCCTCAAGGTCGTCTAAAGGCTGAGCTGGCGTGAGGTCCTCTTCCTCTTCGCCGTGGAGTCGGGCCTGGGGTTTGGGATCGGGCTTGAGGGTGAGCTGATCAACCAATTCAGCTTGGGAGACCACGAAGCGGTTGAACAGATTCCACAGCTGGCGGGTGGCATCGGGGGCGGGCTCTTTGGAGCGAGCCAGCAGAATATCGCTGCACACGTCGCGGAAATCGGCGTTTTCAGCGAGCGGCAAAATGCCGTGGTCGTGGCAAATGGTGGCAATCATGAGGCTGGGGCGCAGGCTGGAGACCATATCTGGGGCCGCAGCGGACTGGAAGGCCTTGACCAGCTGCACAATTTGCAGGGCCGCTGCGCTGTCGATGCCGACCTTTTGCACCAGGATCTGCTGCTGAGCCAGTTCGTCGGGCTCGGGCATGTTGATGGTAATCAGGCGGTCTTGCAGCGCATCCTGGGTGCCGTGTACGCCACAGTACTCTTCGGGGTTAGAGGTGAGAATGGCGCGGAAGTGGGGACTGACGCGAATGTACTCGGCTCGGTTGTTGCTGGGGGGCAGCACCAGCAGCTTTTCTTCCAGGGCCGACAGCAGCACGTTGTTGACCTCGGGGCGCGAGCGGTTGAACTCGTCGTAGACCATGGTGAAGCCTTCGCGGCAGGCCAGGGTAAGGCGCGAGTCAATCCAGTTGTGGCGCAGCTCGTCTTCCACTTTCATGACGCTGTGGATGTAGTTGTCAACTACTTTTTTGCGGGTGTAGCCCGACTGGTTGCCGATCAGGTCTGAGGTTTTAAACTCATCGTCGCCAAACAGCAGCATGATCGGGCGAGCCAGCAGGTCGGCCAGGTGGAGGGCCAGGGTGGTTTTGCCGGTGCCAGCGGGGCCTTTGAGGTGGATGGAGTACCCCGACTGCAGGTACCGCAGGGCTCTGAGGGTGGTGCGCTCTAGGGTGGGAGTGGAGACAAAGTTGCGGGGGCGGGCTTGTAGAACAGTGTTCACAGAACGGCTTCCTCTTGCACGAGATAGGTACGGTCTTGCTTAACCACGAGGTCTTTTTGGATTAGCGATCGCAGCGCGTCTACCGCCTGAAATCGGTTAATGCCGAGCTCTGTCTCAATTTCGCTGAGACGGGCACCCTGAGCCAGGTGCAGGTAGTTGTACACCACCTCCTCAAGGGAAGGAGACTCGGGGGCCGGGGGCGGAGCCACCGCCACCGCAGCGGGGGCCGGGGCTAGAACCGTGGCCACCGGGGCAGAGCGCACGGGTACTCGAGCCGGGGCCGCGGCTACCTTGGCGGGAGCTTTAGCAGGAGCTGGCGCCGCCTTGGCAGCGGGTTGTGCCCCGGCGGCCCGGGCGGTGGGGCCAGGGGTTGCTGGCGCTGGGCGAGGTGCCGCCGGGGGAGCGGGCGGGCGGGCCGGGGCCGAGGTCACCGCCGGGCGAGTGGCCGCCGGGCGAGTGGCCGGAGCAGCCGCAGGCTGAGCAGCGGTAGCACCACCCCAAACCAGGTGGGAAAGCTGCGATCGCTGGGCCTGGAGCTGGTGGCGAAAATCGGCCAGCTCGTCAAACATGGCATCGACGGAGGTGGCCAGGGCGGTGCGCTCGCTCTGCCGCTTCTCCTGATTGGCGACGGCGGCCTGTTGGCGCACCGCCGTGAGGTCTTTGAGGGTGGCCTGCACCTGCACCTGCAAGCCTTCGACGTAGGCGGTGAGCTGGGGCAGCAGTTCGGCCCGCACCATGGCCTGATCCTGACGGTAGCCGGCCAGCTCAACCTTGGTTTGAGCCTGAATTTCAGCGACCTGCTGCTGGATTTGGTGCAGCTCTTGGGCAATTTCTAGGCGCAGGTCGCTGACGGTGGCCTGCAACACCTGGCAGTCGTAGGCCAGCTGCTGACGCACGTCGGCGGCGCTGATTTCACGCTCGGTCTGGTAGTTGGCCAGCAGCACCTCGGTATCAGCCTGGAGCTGCTGGAGGTAAGCTTCGCGGGCCTGCTGGCGAGGGAGAATCTGAGCTTCGCGCTCGGCGGTGGTTTGGGCCAGCCATAGAGCGGTGTTGTCGCGCAGGTCGACCATGAGCTGATCTAGGTCTTGGCGCAGCTGCACAGCGTGGGCCAGTCGGTCAGCCTGCCAGCGCTCCAGGTCGGTAGAGACTTGATCGCGCCGATTAACCACCTCATGCTGGCGTAGTTGTCGTGCGGCTTGCCACTGGTCATAAAGTGCTGTCACAGGACGGCTCTCCCTTGGGTGCAAATGAAATGTGGTAGAGAAACAAAGGCTTTTTGGGGCGGCAAGCAGAGCATGTAGCGCGGCAGGATTTGAGGTTTATTGAGACTCTAGAAATCAGATATTTTCTAAAGTCTAAATAGTAAAATGGGCGCTGACCTAGAGCTTGCCGATGGCGGACTTGTCGTAAACAGGAGGATGATAGAAATCTTTTTTTAACCTAGTGGGGTAACCCAGCTGCGAAGATTGCCCCCTAGCGATGGGCTACTCCACTAGGTTGAGTTGAAAAGAGTAGGGATACTCTTTTAGGCGGCGGGCACAGCGGCTTGAGCAGTGAGGCCAACGGCTTCGGCGTACTTGAGGTAGGTATCGACGGAGGCGATGACGACGCGGGCTTCGATAGCCAGCAGCTCAATACCTACCAGAGAAACACGAACCCAAGCATCGACAACGATGCCTTTGTCCAGAATGCGGTCAACAACTTCAGCCAAGCTAGAGGAAGAGTTTACTTTTTCAACAGCCATGGTTTTGAACCCCTAAACAATTAATGTGTTCAATGAAATTGCAAGGAGATGGTCTTGTATGCACCTAGCTACTACTGCAAAGAAGCGGTAGAAATAGACTTGATGCGTAAGGCTTAACCCTTGCACATTTGTAGTCTGCCCAACTCCTTCGGGTAGCTCACAATTTCAAAAAAACCCGTTCATTTATTGTTACTTCTATTACTGGGCGCTGGTCGGGCAGCGGCGACGGGGCGCTGCTGGCGGCCAATCTCGGCTGAATGTTCGATAATGGGAGCGCAATGCTGGGGCTAGACGACGCCATGATGGATGACTCAACCCTGGAGGTACTGCTACAAAGCCTCAAGCAGGAGGACGAGTACCAACGGGAACTGGCTACCGCTGCGCTGTGGCAGCGGTGGTTTTACCAGAAGGGAGAGGCGGGCAACCAACGCCTGCAAAACGCCCAGACCCTGGTGGATGAAGGACGACTGGATGCGGCGGAGAGCCTGCTGTCGGCGCTGGTGGCGGAGTCGCCGGACTTTGCCGAGGCCTGGAATCGGCGGGCGGTGCTCTACTATGTGCAGCGCCGCTACCGGGAGGCGATGGCGGATTGTCAGCGAGTGGTTGACCTGGTGCCTTACCATTTTGGGGCGCTCCACGGGCTGGGGCTGTGCCATGCCGCCCTGGAGCAGTATGAGGCGGCTATCCAGGCGTTTCGGCGGGCGCTGGTGGTGCAGCCCTACGCGCTGGTGAACCAGCGGCTGATTTTGGAATGTACAGCCCGGCTGAGCTGAGGCTTGGGTCTGGGGATGTGGGTGGGTCGGCTGGCGACTGGATTGAAATGCTGACCAGTCTAGCGGCGGCATCTGGGGGCGTTTTAGAGTTGCGCCCAGAACGGGCTATGGGGGCCAGCGGCGTTTGGCCTTAGCGATGGGGCTAGCGCTCTATACTATGGGGGCTCAAACCAGCGGATTTTTTCTGGGACACCCCCCTGTATGACTAGCTTTTCCGCCTCTGACCCGAGCTCTGTGGTGACCTGGCTGCGGGAGGGCAACCGGCGCTTCGTGCGCGTGGTGTGGTGCGACAACGGCAACATCATTCGCGGCAAGGCGCTCCATGTTGAGGCCCTGGCTCGGCAGCTGGCTGGAGGGGCCTGCGGCGTGGGGCTATCGGCGGCACAGCAGGCGATACCGGTGGTGGCGGATGCGGTGGCCCCCGGCAGCGGGCTGGGGCCGGTAGGGGAAGTGTGGCTGGTGCCCGACTGGGCTACGCTGCAACCGTTGCCCTATGCCCCCGGCCAGGCCCGAGTGATCGGCGATATGGTCAACGGGGGCCAGCCCTGGCCCCACTGCGGGCGGCAGTTTCTCAAGCGCATGGTGGAGCGGGCGGCGGCGGCGGGGGTGGCGGTGCAGGCGGCCTTTGAGCCGGAGTTTTATCTGCTGCGACGGGGGGAGAACGGCTATGACCCTGCGGATCACACCCCCTTTGCGGCCACCCTGGCGATGGATATGCACCAGGGGGTGGTGGGTGCGATCGCAGCTGCCCTAGAGGCCCAGGGCCTTGCCGTCGAGCAGTACTACCCCGAGTCGGGGCCGGGGCAGCAGGAGATTTCGGTGCGCTACACCGACGCCCTGGCCGCCGCCGACCAGCACCTGGTCTACCGGGAGACGGTCAAGGCGGTGGCGCACCAGCACGGGCTGGTGGCCTCCTTTGTGCCCAAGCTGTACGAGGCCCACGCGGGCAGCGGCTGCCACCTGCACCTGAGCCTGTGGCAGGGCGATGTCAACCTCATCCCCGACGGTGAGGGCGGCCTGTCAGCGATCGCCCAGGGCTTTGCGGCGGGGCTGCTGCACCACCTGCCCGCCCTGATGGCGCTGACCACCCCCAGCCCCAACTCCTATCGCCGCCTGCGGCCCCACTGCTGGAGCGGGGCCTACCGCGCCTGGGGCTACGACAACCGGGAGGCCGCCCTGCGGGTGCCGAGCAATCTGGCACCGCCCTGGCCCACCCACCTGGAGCTCAAGACGGTGGACGGGGCAGCCAACCCCTATCTGGCCCTGGGGGGTGCGATCGCAGCCGGTCTCGACGGTATGGCCAACGCCTACCCCCTAGCCGCCCCGGTGCAGCAAGACCCCGGCAGCCTGAGCGAGACAGAAAGGTGCGATCGCGCCATCACCCTGCTCCCCCAGTCCCTCGAGGTCGCCCTCGCCGCCCTCGAGCAAAATTCACTGCTGCTAGAGGCCCTCGGTGCGCCCCTGGCCCAGACCCACCTGGCCGTGCGCCGGGCCGAGCTCGCCGCCATGGCAGACCTGTCCCTTGCCGCCGAAGTGGAGCTGCTGCTAGAGCGCTACTAGAGCGCTACTGCATCCTCATCGCTGCCTTCCCCAGCCTCCGGCAGGCCCTACTCCACCGATAGCTCATGCACATTCCACAGGGCACCGCCCAGGGCCGTGTACTTCACCCCCTGCACCCGGTTGCGCACCGCCGTCAGCGACAGGTTGTTGATCAAATACACAAACGGCAAATACTCCTGGGTGAGCTGCTGGGTCTCTTTGTACAGCTCAAACCGCTGGTCTTCGTCAATTACCTGGGCCGCCTGGACATAAAGATCAGCAATTCGCCGCTCCCAGTCAGCCGCCTGCCAGCCCTCCAGCGGGTCTTGGCCCGGCCCAGCATTTTGGTTAAACGCGTGGAGAGCCCCATCGAGCAGCCACACATTGGCCCCGCCGTTGGGCTCGGTACCGCCGGTCAGGCCCAGCACCAGGGCCTCCCACTCCAGACTGTCGGTCAGGCGGTCCACCAGCGAGTTAAACGCCAGGGGCTGAAAATCAACCTGAATGCCCAGCTTAGCCAGGTCATTTTTAATTTGCGACCCAATCGACTCGCGGATTTTGTTGCCAGAGTTGGTAATCAAGGTAAACCGCACCCGATTTCCCGCCCCATCCAGCAGTTCCCCCGCTGCGTTGTACTGAAACCCATCCGTCAACAGCAGCTGCCGCGCCTGTTCCAGGTCGTAGTCGTAGGTGCGAATGCCCAGCTCCGGTGGCGCAAAGAAAGGGCTCGGCACCGAGATGGGCGAAGTCTGAGGTTGCCCCAACCCTTGAAAGATGTTGTTCACCATGGTCTGGCGATCGATGCCGTAGGAGACCGCCTGGCGAAAGGCCACGCTGTTAAACCAGGCCGACTTCACCGGGTCTACCAAGGGTTTACCGTTGCGGCTGGCCCGATTTAGGTTAAACGCAAAAAAATTGGTGCCCAGCCCAGGGCCGCCGTTGTAGATGGTGAAATTGCCTCGCTCCTCCTCCCGCTTGAGCAGCGAAAAGAAGTCGGGCTGCACCGACTCCAAGTCCAGCCCCCCCGAGCGAAACTGAAAAAAGGCCGTATCGGTAGAGCCCACAATTTGCCAGACAATCTGCTCAATGTAGGGCTGGGCATTGCCCTGGCTGTCCTGTTGCCAGTAGTAGGGGTTGCGCTCAAAAATCATCCGCTCCCCAGGAATGTACTGGGTGAGCTGGTAGGGCCCGTTGCCTACAATCTGGCGCGGCGGCGTGTCGGTGCCCCAGGTGGAGAGAAAGCGCGGGTTGCCCTGGGCGTCGGTACCCTCCACCGCCGGCTGCAAAATATGGGCCGGAATAATATTCAACGCGGTGTTGCCCAGCATCGGGGCAAAGGGCTCGGGCAGCGTAAACTGCACCCGGCGCTCATCCAGCTTGCTGACCTGGGGAAACCGCCCCTCCACCCCAATGCGAAACCCATCCCGACTGTTGGTGGGAATATCGGGGTTAAACAGCACGTTGTAGGTAAACAACACATCGTCTACGGTCAGCGGTTCACCATCCGACCAGCGCAACCCCTCCCGCAGGGTAAACACCAAAACGGTGCCATCCTCAGAGATCTCCCAGCTCTCGGCCAGGGCGGGCACCGTTTCGCCGGTGATGCCATCGGTGGTGGTCAGCCCCTCAAAGGTAAAGCCAAAAATGTTGGGCGACTCCTGGCTCAAGATCGGGTTAAAGGTTTTAGGGTCGCTCAGGGCGCTCAGCACCAGGCGAGACGTATCGGCATTGGCCTGGGCAAACCGCATCGGGTTGCAGCCAACTGTGGTCAGCCCTACCACCAGCCCTAGCACCAGCATCAGCATCAACCGAATGCCCCTGGCCCAGACGCCCCGCGCCAGCCAACGATTTGCCCCAGGTGCCTGTGCCACGGCTGCTCGCCTCCTATCTACCAAGACAATGTCTCACACACGATTGCCTCAAACACTATAGCGAGTTCCCCACGGCGATAAACAGCCACACCCCCAGCCGGTTGCGCGGAGGCGGGCAGGCGGAGCACCAGACAGCCCTGGCTGACCCACCATCGCCCGCCGTTAGAACAGCCAGAAACCTGATCAACCTGCGAACGTTGGAGCAGAAATCTCCTCACCGGACTGGCTAGAGCTTTATCCCAAGGCCATGGCCATCCCTGTCGCAGGATTTCACCGTTTAGGGCACCCTAGGGGCATCCCCCAAGAGAGTCCAGAGAGACACCCTATGGCTGATCGCTACTACCTATACGGCATTTTCCCGGCCCCTGGCCCCACCGAGCTACCCCTCACCGGGCTCGATGACCAGGTGGTGCAGACCCACCAGCTAGACAACTTCACCTTTCTCTATTCTTTAGCCTGTCAGAAGCGCTACCTGTCTAGCCGCAAAAACCTGCTGGGCCACGAAAAGGTGCTAGAAGCCGCCATGGAACAGGGCCATCGCACCCTGCTACCGCTTCAGTTTGGCCTGATTGTCGAGAGCTGGGAGCAGGTACAGGAGGATCTCGTGGAGCCCCACGCCGCCGACCTCACCCAGCTGTTTGAGCGCCTCAACGGCTGCCGCGAGGTGAGCATAAAAGTCCAGTGGGAGCCCTCCACCGAGCTGGAGATGATGATGGCCGAAAACGCCGACCTGCGGGCCCAGCGCGACCAGCTAGAGGGCACCCAGCTCGGCATGGAGCAGGTGATCTTCATTGGTCAACAGATTGAGGCCGCCCTGGAGGAGCGCAAGCAGGGCATTGTGGATCAGTTTCGCCAGGCGCTCACCCCCCTGGCCAAGGACGTACTCGAAAACCCGCCCCAGACCGATGTGATGATCTACAACGCCGCCTACCTGATTCCGTGGGAGAGCGAGGCGGAGTTTAGCCAGGCGGTGGAGATCATCGACAGTAGCTTTGGCGATCGCCTGCGCATTCGCTATAACAACTTCACGGCCCCCTACAACTTTGCCCAGCTCAACTAAACCCCAGCCCAGCCCAGGGCCGCTGCCTAAGGCCGCAGGCCAGAGCTGGCAGGGATGCTGTCGCCCCCTCTGTTTCCCAAAACTATGCTGTTAAAACTGCTGTTTGCTCCGGTGCTTGGCCCGATTGAGGGCGTCGCCTGGATGGCCGATAAAATTCTTGAGCAGGCCGACATTGCCACCAATGACCTAGAGAGCCTGCAAAAACAGCTGCTGGCGCTTCAGCTTGCCTTTGATATGGGCGAGCTCTCCGAAGCAGACTTTGAAGCTCAGGAAGAAGAGATTTTGCTGGCCCTCCAGGCTATCGAAGATGAAGAGGCCGAAGATGAAGAAGGCTGAGCAAACGTTCTAGGAACCTTGACTCAGCCTGCTGAAGATCTAACTAACTCGTAACTAACTGGGGTGCTAGGATTCGAACCTAGGAATGCCGGGACCAAAACCCGGTGCCTTACCACTTGGCGACACCCCAACGTTGGCGCTTTGATAATATAGCAGGTTGCGCCGCGCCATTGTCAAGACTGATCGAGAACTTCGCTCTGGGGCTGGGGTTTGACGGGGTGGGTGCCGGTAGGCGAGGCGGGGTAGTCTGGCCACCATGCTTGTCTATACCTGGCCCCGAGACGATGTTGCGGAATTGAGGCACAAATTTGGGCAGGGGCAAACGGTCGTTTGCCCCTGCGAGAGGCCTTGAAGGTTTGATGCATACCTGCGGTCAGCGACCCACCCCCAGACCGCCTGCGGGGGCCTGCCTTAGGTCGTGTATTCGGCGTTGATTTTGACGTAGTCGTAGCTGAGGTCGCAGCCCCAGGCCTGGCCGCTGCCGGGGCCGTCGCCCAGGGTGACGTGGATGGCGACGGTATCGGTCTTGAGGTAGTCGCCCTGGGTGGCGGCGGTCAGGTAGGCGCTGGCGGCGGGGCGGTCGAAGGCGAGGGGCTGGCCCCGCTCCATGAGTAATATGTCGCCCAGCTGCACCCGCAGGTCGCTCTGGTCGAAGGGTACCCCGGCCCGCCCGGCGGCAGCGGCGATGCGGCCCCAGTTGGGGTCGTGGCCAAAGATAGCTGACTTGACCAGGGATGACCCGGCAATGGCCTTGGCCACCTGCCCGGCGGCGGCGGCGGTCGCGGCTCCGGTGACGGTGACTTCGATCAGACAGGTGGCCCCTTCGCCGTCGCGGGCGACGCACTTGGCCAGGTATTGGCAGACGGCGGTGAGCATGGCCTCTAGCTGATCGGCCTCGGCCCCTTCGTCGGTGATAGCAGGGGTGCGCGATTCGCCGTTGGCTAGGGCAATTAGGGTGTCGTTGGTGCTGCTGTCGCCATCGACGGTGATTTGGTTAAAGCTGCGATCGCAGGCCCGGCGCAGCATGTCCTGCCAGAGGGTGGGCGACACCGTGGCATCGCAGGTGACAAACGCCAGCATGGTCGCCATGTTGGGGTGAATCATGCCCGAACCCTTGGCGATGCCGCCGATGCGCACCGGGCGATCGTGGATGGTGGTTTCCATCGCCACGGTCTTCGTTACCAGATCGGTGGTGACAATGGCCCCGGCGGCAGCAGCGGAGCCCTCGGCAGACAGACTTTCCACCAGGGTGGGAATACCGGCCTTGAGCTGCTCCATTTTGATCCGCTGACCGATCACCCCGGTGGAGGCAATCAGCACCGCCTCGGGGGGCAGGTTGAGGGCTGAGCCCAGGGAGGCCGCGCTCTCCACCGTATCGACCCAGCCCTGGTTGCCGGTGCAGGCATTGGCCTGGCCCGCATTGACGAGAATGGCGCGGGCGCTGGGGCGAGCTTCGAGGCGCTGGCGGCAGTAGTCAACGCAGGCGGCACGCACATGGCTGGTGGTAAACACCCCGGCGGCGATCGCTTCACAGTCTGAATAGATCAATGCCAGGTCTGGCGCGCCGGAGGGCTTCAGCCCCGCCGCAATGCCCGCCGCCTGGAATCCTTTGGGTGCCGTAATGCCCCCCTCAATCACCCGCCAGTCTGCCATGCTGTTGTTGTCCCATCAGTGCTGCCGGGGATTATACCAAGCTTCTGCGGGGATGCTGCTGGCCAATCCAACCCCAACCATGCCCTCGACCACCATCGCTATCTGTACGGAGAGTCAGCTGTCAGCTATCCATCACCTGGCCGCAGAGAGCCAATCTGAAGGCTTTCGGTTGGTTCAGCGGCTGGTGGAAGAATACCGCCGTGGATTGAACCGCTTTGACCGGCCGGGGGAGGTGTTGCTCATCGCCTCTGTCCAGGGCGCAGTAGTCGGCGTGGGCGGACTCAATCGTGACCCCTATGTCAACAATCGCCCGGTGGATCGCCCGGTGGGGCGATTGCGCCATGTCTACGTTCAAGCGGCTTGGCGTCGGCGCGGGGTGGGGCGGGTTCTGGTGACCGCCCTCATAGATGCCGCTAGGCCGCACTACTCACTTGTGACCCTGCGCACGGATACCGCTGCCGCCGATCGGTTTTATCGAGCCCTGGGCTTTAAAGCTGAGCCGTGCTGGCCCCATGCGACCCACCATCTACCGCTCGGGGGTGCTGACGAGTTGCCCCTATGACTCGGCGGCGGGGAGGGGATGCTCCAGGAACGCAAACTCATGGACGATCTGGCCGCCGATCAGGTGTTCTTGAATGATCCGCTCGATCACGGCAGGGGTGGCGCTGTGGTACCACACGCCGTCGGGGTAGACCAGCAAGATCGGGCCTTTGTGGCAAACCCGCAGGCAGTTGGCCTTGGTGCGAAAGACAGAGGACGGGCGCTCAGCGGTGGGCCGATCTAGCCCCAGTTCCTTTAAGCGGTTTTTTAGATAGTCCCAGGCGACAATGCTCTCGGCTTTGTCGCAGCACTTGGGCTTAGTCTGGTCGGCACAGATCAAAACATGGCGCTGAATGCGGTCGAGGGCCAGCGCCTTGACGCAGGCCCCCAGGGTGATTTCGGCCTCGGCGGGGTTACTCATCCTGGGCAGCGGCGGGCGCGGCGGGCGCGGGGTCAGGCTCAACGGCGGCGGGCGCGGCTGGCTCCGTCGGGGCGGAGTCGGGGCTGGGCACGGCCTCGGGGGCAGCAATGGGCGAGGGGGGCGCGTCGGCGGCTGGGGGCGGCTCCACCAGGGGAGACTCGGGCCGCACCCGGCGAATGGGTAGGTTGGCGATTAGCGCCGTCATGCGCTGATCGCTTTCGAGGGTAAATTCGAGGTGCTCCTGGTCGAGTTCGACGTAGCGGGAGACCACTTCG
>DATIVG010000241.1:0-4503 GCA_035466075.1 Nodosilinea sp.
GCGGCTCTGTTCGCCGTCGGCAGCCACCGCCATGATCGGGTACTCGATGGTGCCATCCTGGAAGGAGGTCTGGAACCGGAAGGTACCGTCTTCGCTGAGCTGAATGGGTTGGCCGCCCACAGTGACCGTGGCATCGGGCTCGGTGGCCCCGTAGACAATGAGCTCGGCATCGGCGACCAGCCAAAACTTGCGGGGCCGCACCGGCGGCATGGAGGCAGAGAACCCCGCCCCCGACATGGTGAGGCCCGCAACGCCCGACATGGTGAGACCAGGGAAGCCTGAGAGGGTAAAGCCCGACACCCCCGACATGGTCAGACCCGGCACCATCGCCGCCGCGCCCAGCCCAGCCCCCGAGGGGAAGATAAAGGAGCTGACCGGCGGTGCCATTGACCCGGCCACATGCTGCATGGAGCCAAACAGCGACCCATCGACCCGCAGGGCTTCGCCGCCCTGGGCCAGGGCATAGAGCTGCTCGTGCAGGTTGGTATCGGCTCCCGGCAGGCGGGGATCAACCAGGGTCATGATGGTCTTGCCGCGCAGGTTTTCATCCCAGGTGACGGTGAGGAAATGCTCCTCGGTCCAGTCGGAGGGGTAGACGGGGGGAATGCGAATGGTGTTGGAGCGGGCCAGCACCAGCCAGCGGCCATCGCCCGCCAGGTAGCCAATCTCAACCTGGTAGTCGCGATCGCTCACCGGAATCTGCATGTACCATTCGCGGGCCAGTTCGTCGCAGCCAAACTGCTGCAAGCTGTGGGGGGCCTGGCTGTCGAGGTTGATGCCGGTGACATCGTAGAGGCGCAGGGCCAGGTGCTCCCCCCCCTGACGGCGCAGCTCTTCTTTGTGGGTGTGGGGGGTATCCCAGTAGGCGTAGGCCCACTGGGGATCGCGGGGCATGAGCACAATGCGGCTTTCGCCATAGCCATCGGGGAGGGCGGGCAGGCCGTCGTCAATGGTGGACAGGTCGAGGTCGCCTTCGGCGGGGCGGCCGATCACGTTGTATTTGCTGGCCTCTACTGCTGCCTGCCCTTCGGTGCTGGCCAGGGAAGCGGCGGCTCCCGCCGCCAGACCAGCGGCCCCCAAGGCAATTGGCATTGCCCCTGGTATCGCTCCGGGCATCACCCCTGGCATCGCCCCGGCCTCGGCCAGGGGAGGCGCGGGAGCCGGGGGCGCGGGAGCTACGGCGGCAATTTCGGGTTCAGGGGCGGGTTCAGGCTGGGGTACGGCAGCCGCTACCACCGGGGCAGCGGCATCGGCCACGGGGGGCACCACGGGAGGAACTACCGGCGGCACCACAGGAGGAACCACGGGCGGTGCCGCCGGAGGAGGGGCAGGCACCGGGGCACCGGCCACCGGGGCAGCGCCACGACCACGGGTAAACAGCCAGCCCAGGCCCCCCAGCAGGGCCGCCAGGGGCAGCAGCCACCACCAGGCAAAGCCACCTTCACCCTCGGCGGGGGCAGTGGCGGGGTCGGGGTCTGCGGCGGCAGCGGGCGCGTCTTCTGCAACGGGTGCGTCTTCCGCAGGGGCTACGGGCGCGGGGGTCGCTTCAGCTGGGGGGGCGGGCTCGGCGACGGCTTCGGCAATGGCGTCAACCTCAGCGCCCTGGGCGGCAGCGATGGCGGCTAGGCCCGCGGGCCCGGTGGCGTAGCCCAAAAAGGCGGCCACAGCGGGGCTGGGATCGCCTTTGTAGACGAAGTAGCGGGGCTGGGAGTAGGGGTAGCGCGGGTCGTCGGGCAGGGTTTGGTGCATGGGCACGATGGTGACGCCGGGCTGATCGAGCACGTGGGGTGCGATCGCATAGCTGATCCCATCGTTGCCGAGGGCCTGAATCACCGCTGCCGTGTCGTCTTCGGCCACGGGGTCGGCGGTGGCCCCGGTTTCAAAGGGGGCGGCCAAAAAGACTTCGTACTGGCTGAGGGAGCGGCGGGTGTCGCTAATTTCGGGTCGATCGACAAAGCGAATGGGGCCGGGCTGACCGCCCACCTCTGACCAGTCGGTGATTTCGCCCCGAAACATGGCGGCAAACTGCTCGAAGGTGAGGTTGCCGTTGAAGGGGTTGCCGGGGCCAATGATGATGGCGATCTTGGCCCGCTCCAGGGGGACCGTCACCAGGCCCTCGGCCTGCTCGGCCTCGGTGAGGGGGCGACCGATGGCGGCCAGATCAATGTCTTCGTCAATTAGGGCTGCGATCGCAGCATCACTGCTGGCAATCTCCACCCCCACTTCTGTGCCGTCGTAGGCCGCCTCAAACTCCTGCTTGAGAGCCTGGGCCGCCACCCCGAGGTTGGGAGAGCTCTGCACCGCCAGCGTAGTCCCGGAGGGCACCGTCTCGGGCAGCGAAAACACCGGCGTCTGAGGAACCTGGGCTAGGGCAAACTCCCTCAGGGCGGGGTGGGCTGCCGGGCTAAGGGCAAACAGTGCGGCAACAAGAAGCTTGGCTGAATACTGCATCGTTTGACGGGGGAAGCAAAGAACTGAGGGCTAGGCAAACATACCAAGTCAGCCGGTCAAAGGGGAGTATGCTATCTCGCAAAACCCGTGGATTAACCCAGATTTGGTAAGTACTCAAGAATTACGCTCAACTATTGCAGTATTCGCCAGGGGAGTCAATGGCAAACCATTGGGGGGCGTTAGCCCATGTCTTGGCCCAAAATGCCTGGTTTTTGACCCAAATCCCCGATTTTGACCGATAAAAATGCTGGGCCACCGCCGCCGTCGCCAAGCGGAGCCGAAGCGACGCTCTACCCCTACCCAGCCGCGGGCACTCTAGTAATTGACGTTCTGAATACTCAAAAACGGAGATCGGGATCAACATCCGGTGGCTTTCCCTCGGCCTCGCCCCCTGCCCCCCACGCACCCCACTGGCGGCAGGCGCTCGGCCACTGTGGATCCAGAGAGCCCTAGAAAACCGATGATCCCCGCCGTCCTGGTTCAGCAGTTAATATGAAGGCAGTGATTGACATTTCTTAACAAACCTCCTGCCACTGCCCCACCCGACTTCTTTTATTCATGACGGCTTCTTCCCCCACCTCCAGCGGCATCAAAGGCTTTGTGGAGCGACGCATTCTCCTCGGCCAGCCCCTGACCTCAGAGCTAGCAGCCATTTTGCTGGTCTACTTTGTGCAGGGCATTTTGGGCCTGGCGCGGCTGGCGGTGAGCTTTTTTCTCAAGGATGACCTGGGCCTCACCCCGGCGGAGGTCGCCGCCCTCTCCGGCATTGCCACCCTGCCCTGGACGATCAAGCCGGTGTTTGGCCTGCTCTCCGACGGGCTGCCGATCTTTGGCTACCGGCGACGGCCCTACCTGATTTTGTCGGGGCTGCTGGGGGCCCTGGCCTGGCTGGCGTTGGCGACCGTGGTGCAGACGGGCTGGGCTGCGATCGCAGCCATCACCCTCAGCTCCCTCTCCGTGGCCGTCAGCGATGTGATTGTCGATTCGCTGGTGGTCGAGCGGGCCCGCGGCGAGTCGCTGGGCAAGGCGGGCACCCTGCAATCGCTGGCCTGGGGCACCTCAGCGGTGGGGGGCATTTTGACCGCCTACCTGGGCGGGGCGCTGCTTCAGCACATCAGCACCCGCGCGGTGTTTGGCATCACCGCCACCTTTCCGCTGATTGTGTCGCTGGTGGCCGTTTTAATTGTCGAAGACCCGGTCGATTCGCCCAGCTGGTCGGTGGTCAATACCCAGGTCAGGCAGCTGTGGCAGGCCGTGCGCCAGCGCGCCATCTGGATGCCCGCCCTGTTTCTGTTTCTCTGGCAGGCCACCCCCACCGCCGACGCCGCCTTCTTTTTCTTCACCACCAACGATTTGGGCTTTCAACCCGAGTTTTTGGGCCGGGTGCGGTTGGTCACCAGCCTGGCGGCGCTGCTGGGCATCTGGGTATTTCAGCGATTTTTGCGCACCGTGCCCTTTCGCACCATTTTTGCCTGGTCAACGGTGCTCTCCAGCGTGCTCGGCATGAGCATGCTGCTGCTGGTCACCCACGTCAACCGCAGCCTGGGCATTGGCGACGAATGGTTTAGCCTCGGCGACAGCCTGGTGCTCACCGTCATGGGCGAAATCGCCTTCATGCCGGTGCTGGTGCTCTCCGCCCGGCTCTGCCCCCCCGGCGTCGAGGCCACCCTGTTTGCCCTGCTGATGTCGGTGGTCAACCTGGCCGGTCTGCTCTCCCACGAGCTGGGCGCCGTGCTCACCCACTGGCTCAGCGTCACCGAAACCAACTTCGACCACCTCTGGGAACTGGTGCTGATCACCAACCTCACCACCCTGCTGCCCCTGCCCCTGCTGTTTCTGCTGCCCAACTCCTCCTCCCAAGGCGTCGGCAACAGCGACGCAAGCCCCAGCGGCACCCACGGTGAAAGCCTGCCCCCCGCCGATACCCCCCTGACCTCCACCAGCCTGTTTTCCTCCCACGCCACCGAGCACCCCGTCACCGCAGGCGACCGCGAATAACCCAAACCTCCCCCACCTTCCCCATCCCCCCTAACTCCCCCCTCCATTACCCCG
>DATIVG010000242.1:0-5520 GCA_035466075.1 Nodosilinea sp.
GCGGTAGCGCTTGGCCACATCGGTAAGGCCGTGCCACTTGTCGGGCAGGGGCAGCAGCGCCTTGGTGAGCATGGCGTACTCCTGCACCTTGACCGAGAGTTCGCCCTTCTCGGTGCGCTTGATGGTGCCGCGCACGCCGAGAATGTCGCCCACATCGGTGAGCTGCTTCAAGTGCTCAAAGGCCTGCTGATCGGCTGCACCCATGTGCGCTTGAATGGTGGCTTTTTCGAGGTAGAGCTGAATGGTACCGCTTTCGTCTTGCAGGCTAAAAAAGGCCAGTTTGCCAAACACCCGCCGCGCCAGGATGCGCCCGGCCAGAGACACCTCGGCCTCGACCTCTTCTCCGGCGGCCAGGTCGGCGTACTGGGCCTGCAAATCGGCGGTGTTGGCCGTCACCGCCCACCGGTAGGCAAAGGGATTTTGGCCCAGCTGCTTGAGATCTTCAACTTTTTGCAGGCGCGCCGCGCGGATTTCTTCGAGGCTGGAGGCGCTTTGGCCAGGGCGGTTAGAGTCGGACGACATAGCTAGGGCAGATGAATGGCAGCAAATCACAAGCTCCCATTATAGGGAACCTCGGCCCCCGCACCGCGAACGGCGGCAATCCTTTAAAGCAGCTCAGCCCGACCGCTGGGCCCTCTCTACACGGGAGGTATACAGCGATCGGGCTGAAGATAAATGAATGAGCCGCAGGGGCCAGCGATGGGGGGCTAGAAGTAGGCGTAGCTGGAGGCGGTGGCGGCTGCGATCGCAACTAGCCCCTGCCGCAAAAACGACAGCAGCAAAAACGCCAAAATGGGCGATAGATCGATACCGCCCAGGGGGGGAATGATCGACCGAAACAGGTTGAGATAGGGATCGGTTAGCTGGCTCAGCACCGAAAAGGGCGGGCTAAACCAATCCACATTGGGAAACCAGCTCAGCAAAATACGCACGATCAGCAGAATCGTGTAAATCGATAAAAAGGTGGTGAGGGTTTGTACCAATATGTCCATCTGAGAGCCTCGACGGTAGTCGTTACCAACAATACACGGAACGGTTTTGCCTGTCAGCCCAGTGTAACGGTTTGCTTCGGCGGGAACGGCGGCAAACTCAGTAGATTTGCTTAAGAGTGTTCCAGCTAAATACTATCCAGAACTTTACGGCAACCGACCCAACGGGCCGAGTTTGCCCCCTCAAAGGGGACGTTTATTTAGATGGAATACTCTAAGAGTCCACCCGAGACGAGCCTTCCCAGGAGCGCTCGGAGTGGCCGTTGATGCCGCCGAGCTGCTGGCGCACATCGTCAATCGCCTCATTGAGCTGGGCGATCTTGGCCTCTAGCCCCAGCCGCGCCGCCTCCATGCTCTCTTCATCGGGGTCGCCAAAATCACCAAAGGCCAGGCCACCCTCGGGTTTGGGCAGCGCGGACTTGGGCTTACCCGCCCCCCCCTGCATGCGCGAAGCCGCCAGCGCGCCCACCACGCCGCCCAGGGCGCCGCCCACCAGGGTGCCGAGCAAAAATCCACCGACAAAGTTGTCTTGCTGACTCATAGGTCGATATCCGTGTAAGGCCAAAGAACCGATGCTTAGAATACTCTATCTCTGCGGTGGCCAGGGGGCATCTACACTCTGGCCACCGCAGCTAACAGTTTCTACACCTATTGTGAACCAGGGAGCGGCTCAGGTGCCAAAGGTGCGATCGCCCGCATCCCCCAGCCCCGGCACAATAAACCCCTGGTCATTCACCACCTCGTCGATCATGGCGGTGTAGATGGTCACCGTGGGGTAGGCCGCCGCCAGCTTTTGCAGGGCAGGCGGTGCCGCCACAATCGAAATGATCCGCACCACCGCCGGGTCAATGCCCCGCTGGGTGAGCTCATTCATCATCGCCATGATGGTGCCGCCCGTGGCCAGCATCGGCTCGCTGATAATCACCCGCGTGGCCGGGTCGAGCTGGGCGGGCAGCTTGTTGAGGTAGCAGCTGGCCTCCAGGGTTTCCTCGTTGCGCACAAAGCCCACGTGGTACACCGAGGCCAAAGGCAACAGCGCCTGAATCCCCGGCATCAGCGCCAGCCCCGCCCGCAAAATCGGCACAATCATCGTCGGCACCTCGGGGTTGATAAAGGTGGCCGGTGCCGGGCCCAGGGGCGTATTTACCGTAGTCTCCACCGTGGGTATCCACTCGCGAATGGCTTCGTAGGTGAGCCAGCGACCCAGTTCTTCCATGGCCGTACGAAACAGCGGCCCCGGCGTATCGGCATCGCGGGCCACCCCCAGCCAGTGCTTCACCAACGGGTGCGGCGGCACATAAATACGCAGTTGAAACGATGACATAGCCCAGCTCCCACCAAAATCTGCCACATCATACCCCGGAGCCCCCCAACCACGCGATTTCTCCCTATGTCTTCCGTCTTCCCCACTCCCCACCTCCCCCAATTCAAAACTCCCCCACCCCCCCACCCCCCTCCCCTACGGCTTTCGCTATACGGTCGATTCGGTGTAAAAACCCCGCTTTCCCTCGGGTAAGCCACACCTGTATGTACCGATGGGTTCTGTCAAGATAGTTTTGTCGGCTAAAGGAGATAGCAATGGCAAAGCAGATATTTGGCAAGCCTTTTATGAACTGGTACCGTCAGTTGATTCGCAACTCAAAATATCGTTGGGTTGTGCTGTTAGGCACCCTGGTTTACCTGGTCAGCCCCATTGATATCGCCCCCGATGTTTTCCCTGTTTTGGGCTGGATTGACGATGGCCTAGTCGCCACGATTGCCATTACCGAAATCACCCAAATCTTGCTCGATCGCAAGCGCGGCCTGCGCCAGGTGGATGATGCAGTTGCCACCACCACGGCGGTAAAAAACAGCGAGTCAGCTATTGATGTCGATGCCGTCGCCATGATGTAGGTCATTCTGGCTTTGCTGAAAGACGGTAAGAAACCGATTTGATTCAGCGGAGCCAGCAATGCCCTTATCGCTGCGCCCAGGGCAGTAGCCCAACGAAGCAGACAACTGTTTTACCCCCCTTTAAACCCCATTTTTAAGTAGGAGAAGCTCCATGACTAACACTGTGCAAGACCGCGTCAAAACCGAGTGGGAAAAAGCCCAAAAAGAAGGTGGCCAGCGCGCCAGCCGGATTCGCGAAATTGTCAAAGCCGCCGCCGCCGAAGCCCTGGCAGAACTCAGGGGTGGCTCTAGCGAAATTGAAGCCCAGGGCCGCAAAACCCTGGCCGAAATGATTGAGCAGCTCAGGGCCAACGAAGCCGCCGATGCCGCCACCGCCGAGGCCGTGGCCGATGCTGTGGCCGATGCCGTGCAAGCCGAGGCGCTTCAGCCTGAGGCCGCCGCCGAAACCGACACCCCGGCCCCCACCTGGGCCCAAATCTTTGCCGACCTGCGCTACCTGGCCAACGACCGCAAGGTGGACTGGGCGCAGCAGATTTTGTCTGGTCTGCAAGCCCAGGTCGATCGCTTTGATGCCGACATGGCCGCCGAGTACGGCGACCGCTACGGGTTTGTGCGCCCCCTGGTGCGCGGCTTTCGCTCTCTGGTGGCGCTGGCCTACGGCAAGCTGGGCCAGCCCGCTGAGCCCGCAGCGCCCACCCCGGTGACGATTGAAGTGCTCGACGAGGCTGAGCCGGCTGGGGATGAGCGGGCCCTATAGTTTGAGCCCGGCAGCTTGAGCCCGGCAGCTTGAGCCCGGTAGCTTGAGATTGGTTGTGTGTTGAATCCTTAGGTAAAGCTAAAGCGCCCCTGCGATGTTGTTCGGGGGCGCTTTTTCTGTGGTGTTGCTCACCAAAACCCGGCAAAAGGGTAACAAACCCGCAGCATTTACGTTGCGCTGTGCGAACCTGTGCAACGTTTCCTGGCGGCGGTCGGCACCGACGGGGCGGGCTTGATAGAACAGTGACACTAGACGGCTAGATCTATCGATCTGGCGCGCCTGGCGCGATCGCAACATCCCCTTCTGGCGAGTGTTTACCGATGGTTAGCTCTCCTCTCGCCCCGTCTTCCTCACGGCCCCAGGCCTTGCCGGTGCCCGCCGACCCGCAGCTGGCCCTGGCCATCGCCGACGAGCGCTTTTTGAGATCGCTGCTGACGGAGAGTCTACCTGCGATCGCACATCCCCACGAGATTGGCAGCGTCACCGTCGCCGTGGGCATCCCCCTGCCCACCCAGGGTCGTATGGATGCCGTCCTCACCTTCGAGCACATCAACTGCGTGCTGGCCGGGTCGTACCCCGACGCCCCACCGCTGCCCGACGTCAGCAACCACCGGCAGTACCAGGCCATTACCCCCTGCCACTCCGACCTGGCCACCCTGGCCCATAATGTCTCCCTCCCCGAGGCCGAAGCCCTGCTGGCCCGCTCCGGCTTTGAGCCCGACGAGATTCAGCACATTCTCACCCTGCCCTCCCAGGGATGGCACAAGTCCTGGTGGTACAGCCTTACCCCCGAGGGCTTTCTCGCCGTGCCTTTTCAGCGCCACATTCGCAGCCGCTGCTACACCGACGGCACCTGCACCCTGCAATTTAAAGACCACTACGCCCAGCAGCGCCCCGAGGGCTTTCGCAGCCAGCCCCAAAAGCTGCCCGTCATTATTCATGCGCCCCAGGCCAGCTTTGGCGACAACCTGGCCCACATCAACCTCAGCCGTCAGGCCCTCGGCACCCCCCAGGCCATCTTGATCGCCGACGACCTCGCCGAGCTAGAAGTCGAAGGCTACATTCGTCAAAACGTCAGCCTCTACCGCCAGCGCAGCCTGGAGCTGGTGGTCAGCGCCCACTGCCGCTCCTGCGGCCAGGCCAAATGCCCACTTCAGGGCGTTGACTCATCACCGGTGCTGGCCTGTAGATCGTTCAAACCCGCCGGGGGAATGTAAACCTGCCCCGGCGGGTACAGCATCACCGCCGCCCGGTTAGAGGTCGCCGCATGGCGCTGAATGTGCCCCCAGCTCAGGGTCACAGCCCCGCCCGCCAGCAGCAGACCAAACACCGCCAGCGAAACCTTTTCCTCGGTTGCGCCGATCAGCCCGTCCACAGCGCCTACGGTGAGCGCCGCGGCCAGCCACGGTTGTTTTCTAAACAGCGCCTTAATGGGTCAGTCTCCTAGAGGTAACAAGGTTGATGACGGTAAAACGGCCTTTGGAGAGCCCCCCTACCCTGCGGGAAGCCGCAAGCATCTATAAAAAGGGGGGTGTTGAGGGAAGCTTGCAGAGCCAAGCAAAGGCCTGGGGAAATCTGTCTCAGGTCAATCTCAGAATCAATAGCGTTCCCAACCATAGCGTTCCCAAAGATGGGAAACAGCCGACCTAGCGCAGCCCCAGCCAGGTGACAATCGCCTGCCCGGTGGCCAGCTCAAACAGCACCAGCGCCACAAAACCCAGCATCGCCGCCCGCCCGTTGAGCCGCTCGGCGTAGTCGTTGAAGCCCGCCTTGGAGCGCTCAATGGTGGGGGTGACGGTGGGAGTGAGGTTGGCCATGGGTTTGGGGTGTGTCGTTTGCTTACCTAGCCTACCCCATGGGTTGCCGGTTGTGATATGGCTG
>DATIVG010000243.1:0-5783 GCA_035466075.1 Nodosilinea sp.
AGCCAGCAGGCGGCCTGAATTTCTGACAGGGCTTCCCCCGTATGCTTACCCAGGGCGCGGCGAATGAAAAAGACTCGCTGCCCGGCGGGCACCGGGTTGGCCTGTAACTCCTGCCACCAAAACTTGGTAATCGGGTCGGCCAGCAGCAGCGCTTCGGGCACCTGGGTCGGGTCAAACACCTGGGAAAAGCCGACTAACTCATTGGCGGCATCCCGGGCGGCGCGAAAGGCGGTGGGCACCTGCTGCCAAAAGGTTTGCAGGCGATCAGCGGCCTGATTACCCTCGTGGAGCTGGGTGATCGCAACTATCCCCGCCCCATCCTCGGCCTTGGCCGGTTCCACCGCCAGGCTGTGCGCCCCTGCCGGAAAGAAGGCATCGCGCACCATGCGGTGCTCAATCAGATACAGCATGTCGGCGGTGTAGCGCCAGCGGTGGGTTTGCCCCGCCGTGGCCCACTCCTGCCGCAGCTGCTGCCAGGCCCGACTGCGGTAGAGCTGATATTTAGCCGGGTCGGTGGTCTGCAAAAAGCGGCCCATGGCCTGCTGCACCATGTCGTGCAGCATCAGACCGTCCTGGCTGATGGCGACAAAGGGCAAGGTTAACATGCGATCGCGGGCTTCGCTTTCCGGCACATCGGGCACCATGGCGGCCAGCAGCGATCGCGTCGTCCGCCGCACCACCGAGGCCGCCTCCAGCACCTGCCGCGTCACCGGATCGCGCACATCTTGTAAATAAATGCGGGCTAGCTCGCTGATCACGGGCTGCCCCTCCAGCTCGGCCACGCTGAGGTCGGGCCGCTCAGCCAGGGCCGCCGCCGCCAGCTTCAGCGCCAGGGGATGGCCGTGGGCAAAGCGGGCAATAGCCTCAACCTGCTCTGGGGCCACCCCCGCCTGCCGCAGCAGCGCCGTTGCCGCTACGGTATCTAGACTGTCAAGCGCCAGGTGCTGGCACAACCCCTGCCAACCGGGCGCTAGCAACCAGGCCGACACCGGAGCCTCGCGCCCAAAGAAAAATAGCCGCACGCGATCGGGCAGGGCAGGCACAAACCCCTGCCGCAGCCAGCTATCCAGCAGGCGAAACAGCTCGTAGGTGTCGAAGGTGATCACCACCGGCTGCGGCAGAGCCTCCAGAGCCGAAGCCACATCGGCCACGGTGATAAACGACTGTTCGCAGAGCTGACCTAGGGCATTGAGAACACCCTGTTCTGACGGTTCCACCGCCCGACAGTCGAGCGGTAGCACGGTGATATTTTGAGCCTGGAGCTGCTCCACAAAGGCTGCCAGCAGGGCCGATTTGCCGATGCCGCCCAGGCCCGAGACAAAGGTAACCAGCGGCCCGTCGTCATCCAATGCTCGCCACAGGGTGTCGAGTTCTGCACCGCGTCCAACAAAACGCTGCTGGGCCTGCTGTCGAAGGCGATCTTGAATAGTCGGCATAGGTCACTCCGGGGCTGGCGAAATGGCTCTGCAGCAAGTATGCGTGGTTTAAGCAATGGTGTCTGGCACGTTCTTCCGATGGTTTGCACAAAAGGTCGAAAATAGGACTGTTGAACTCACTGTAATTCAGGAATTTTAATCGGCGAAGGCGATTTCCAAGGACGCCAATCCCAGCATTATCTAGTGATTTTAACTGCTACAGGGTGGGCACCGCCCACCACTGGAAAGATTTTTAAAAAGTCGCCTAAGCGCGCTTTTCCCGCAACTTCCAATTAACTCAATGCTAGCCTAAAAAGCTTTGCATTTGAGAGGATATTTGAAAAGTCTTGTTTCTTGTAGCAAAAGTGGAGATCCCCCTGTCCCCCTTTTTAGGGGGACTTTTACCCCCCTTTTTAAGGGGGGCAGGGGGGATCAGCCGGTGACTAAAGCTACAGCAATTCACTTTTCAAACGCTCTCTGAAGCTGATCACAGCTTTCTCATCAGATGATCATGGGGTGATCATCACTCTGTTCGCAGCCGCACCCATGATAGTTGGTGTACTGAAAACACCCGACATCGGGAGGTACCCATGAGCTGCATTTTACAGATGAACTTTGCGTTTGACGCCCCAGCAGAACAGGTGAAAGAAGCTGGGTTAGACCTGGCGCTAGCGATCGCCCAGGTGCCCGGCCTGGTTTGGAAAACCTGGCTCATGAATGAAGCCAAAAGAGAGGCGGGCGGCATCTACTGGTTTGACAGCGAGGCGGCGGCGATCGCCTATCTCAACAGCGATATTGGCCAGCACATTCAGCACAACCCCGCCTTTAGCGCCATGCAGATTCGCCTCACCCCGGTCTGGTCGGAGGCGACCGCTATCACCGCCAGGGCCGTGATGCCCACCCAACCCCAGTTTGGGGCGGTGGTTGGCCAAGCCCTGGGTTAGTCCTAATGGCGATCGCCCGCTTCGCCTAAACCCCGATCAAAGGGGCGATCGCTGCCCTTGCAGTATGCCAATCTGGAGGACCGATCAATGGTTGCCCGCACAATGTCTCAACTTTTTGCCATGGATGAGCGCACCTGGCGCGGCCACGCCAACCCCTGGTGCTTTTGGACTCGACTTTCGGTTATGCCCCTGCTGTTTTTAGCGATTTGGAGCCGGGTTTGGCTGGGCTGGGGGGCGCTCTGGCCCACTGCCATTGCCCTGAGCTGGGTGTGGGTCAACGCCCACCTGTTTCCGCCGCCCAAGTCAACCCGCAACTGGGTGTCTAAGGGCGTGTTTGGCGAGCGGGTGTGGATTAACCGCAACCAGGTGCCCATCCCTACTCACCACCGGGTTTTGCCCCAGCTGCTAACGGCGTTGGCGGCCCTGGGTCTGGGCCTCGGAGCCTGGGGGCTGTGGCAGCTCGATCTGACGCTGACCCTGGTGGGCACGCTGCTAATTTTTGTCGGCAAACTCTGGTTTTTTGACCGCATGGTGTGGCTCTACGAAGACATGAAAACCGCCACCCCCGAATACCAAAGCTGGCTCTATTAACCACCTGTGGAGCAACCCTATGGACATTCATGTTTTTGCCAAACCTGACCTTCCCCTGGTGGTGGGGGCGCTGCGCACTGTTGCCGTCAACCCCCACGCTCTCTCCCCAGCCGAAACGGTGTTTTTAACCAGCCTTGTCGAAATTCATGGCGGTAACATCGCCCTTGACGGGTGCAATCCGATCAGCCCCGACCAAGTAGCGGCTGCGATCGCATCGCCCCATCGGCGGCGGCGGCTGGTGCAGCTGGCGATCGCCTTTGCCATGCTGCCCGGCACCCTAACCCCCCAGCAAGAATCGACCCTGCACAAGTTAGCCCAGGCCTTGGTCGTGGACGAACCGGGGCTAATGGTCTTGCACCACGTTTGCCGAGGGCGGTTTAAGCTGGCCCGACTGCTGCTCATGCGACGGCTGATGGGGCGCTTTTTAGCCGCCGCCTGGCAAGAAGAAGGCCTCAAAGGACTGTGGCAGATCGCAGGCCCCCTGGCGCTCAAACGAGGTTCTAAAAACCCCGTCCTAGCCCAGCGGTTTGACCAACTTCAGCACCTGCCCACCAACACCCTGGGCTATGCCTTTTGGCACCACTGCACAAGCAACGGGCTGCAATTTCCCGGCCACTCCGGCTCCATTCCACTGCGGCTGGTGTTTCACGACTTTGGCCATCTGCTGTCGGGCTACGGCACCGACCCGGCAGGTGAAATTCGCCAGGGTGCATTCCAGGCCGGATTTGTGCGACAAGACGGGTTTGCATTCCTGCTGTTTGCCATTTTGCAGTTCCACTGGGGTGTGCAAATTACCCCCGTCGCCGCCGCCCACACCGGGCTATTCGAGCCCGCCCCCATTCTGCAAGCGCTCGATCGCGGTGCCCATTGCCACGTCGATCTCTCCGACCAGTGGAACTTTTGGCCCTTACTCGATCAGCCCCTAGAGGCCGTGCGCCAGCAGCTGCTGAACTCCTCCCCCGCACTCCCGCAGCTCTAAGCCCTACCCATCCACCCATCCACCCAAAAAGGAGACCCCCAATGCAATCACCAATCATGCTCGCCCCCCAGCGCATTGCCGCTGATACCTACACCCTGCTCGCCTACCTGCCGGTGCCTGGTGCAGGCCTGCTGCCGGTGAACGCTTTTCTCATTCGCGCCGCTCAGCCGATGCTGATCGACACCGGGCTAGCCGCCCTGGGGGCTGATTTCATCGATCGCCTGTCGCAGCTGATCGACCCCGCCGACCTGGCCTGGATCTACCTCACCCACACCGACCCCGACCACCTGGGCAACCTGGCCGAGCTCATGGCCCTGGCTCCCAGAGCGCACCTTGTCACCACCTTTTTGGGCATGGGCAAGCTGGGGCTGCTGCAATTTCCGCTGAATCGAGTGTATTTGCTCAACCCTGGGCAACGGCTCGACTTGGGCGATCGCACCGTTCTCGCCCTGCGGCCCCCGGTCTTTGACGCCCCCGAAACCACCGGCCTGTTCGACCCCGACAACCGCATACTGTTTAGCTCCGACTGCTTTGGGGCGCTGATGCAGCAGCCCGCCGAGACGGCTCAGTCTATCCACCCCGATGCTCTGCGCGACGGATTGATCAACTGGACGATGGTCGATGCCCCCTGGCTGCCGCTGGTAGAGGCCAGCGCATTGAACCGGGCGATCGCCCCCCTGCGCCAGCTTCAGCCCCAGGTCATTCTCAGCAGCCACCTGCCCCCGGCCTGGGGCATGACCGACCGGCTAATTGACTATCTGCAACTGGCGCGGTTGGCAACGCCGACCCCCGGCCCCGACCAGCAGGCCCTGGAGCAGATGATGGCGATCGCCGCCTAGGGGTCTGTCAATCCCAACCTACGAGAACCCTAATTTTCAGGATTGACGCTGCACTAACGACACCGTTTGGTTTTCAAGTTCTCTGTTCTGTTCTTACGTTTTTTCAGGAGATATGACCTATGATTCCTGCCTTTGCCAATACAGCCAATTATCGTCAGGCCCAGCTTGACCGCAACAAACAGGTGATTCAAGAATTCTTTGCCACTACCCACCGGGGCGACCTAGAGGCGATCGATCGCCTGGTGGCCGCCGATATCGTTACCCACAACTTTCCGGGCGGCAAAAGCCCGGCCAGCCGTGGGGAATACAAGGCGTTCTTTCACCATTGGAATAGCGGCGTGGCGGAGCAAGAGTGCGTGATTTTGGCCATGGCTGCTGAGGGCGAGCACATCGCGGTGCGCTACGCCATTACCGGGCGGCATACGGGTGAGCTGGTGGGCGTACCCGCCACCGGGCGAACGATTCACTTTACCGGGGTGGCCTTTTACCGCATGGAGCGGGGGCACATTGCCGAAACCTGGCTTTACCCCGACACCGCTACCCTGCTGGGCCAGCTCGGCGTGCTGCCCGCCGCCGCCTAAACCGCTTGCCCTGCCTGGGGTGACGTCGCTGGGACGCTTTGGCGACGAACCGGCGACGCCCCTCTCTCTACTCTGAAGACAAGTTGAAGAGACAAGTTAAAGCACAGGCCACTGAGCCATCCAGCTCAACCCTGACAAGACCCGTTTTCTTTTTAAGGAGGTTTTATGACCGCCGCAACCGTTCCAAAATACAGCTACCCGGCCATTCTCAAAGATGCTGCGCGGGTGAATTGGCAGGTGGAAGACCTGATTGGCCCCCATCGGCCCCTCGACTTTAGTCGGCCCTTTTTGCCCGAGGCGCTGGTGCAAGCCCAGGTGCCCGGCCTCAGCGCTAAAGAGTCCCTAGCCCTGAACCACATTCGCAGCTACAGCTACCTGCACCTGTTTGGTTTGGTGGAAGAGTTCATTTTGCCGCTGGTGGTGGACCACGCCAA
>DATIVG010000244.1:0-2443 GCA_035466075.1 Nodosilinea sp.
AGTCTCGCTATCCTCTAGGATTAATCTATCTTTAGGGTCAGGCCTTGTGGGGCCTTGATTACATTGTTTTAAGAGATTTGTTGAGCAGAGATTTGCTGGCACTGCCCTGGGCCGATAGCCCTATGCACCGATCGACCTACGAGCCCATCGCCCCCCCGTCATCCTATGAACCCCGTTGAGCGCCGACCCTTTCGCTATAAGCCCTACCTGTGGGTGGTGGGAGCCGGTACCGAGTCGCTACCGCTCGACGAACTGGTGGCTCAGCGCTACCGAGTGGTGGGCCCGCGCATTTGGCTCGATACCCAGCCCGAGCAGCGCCCCAGCGTTCCCGATGTGTTTCCCCGCGAGGCGCTGCCCTACCTGACGGCCCACGCCCACCGGCTCCACGTGCCGGGCCTCTACGGCGCGCTTGAGACCGGCACCAGCGCGATCCTGCTGCTGGAGAATGCGCCGATTCACCCCCAGGCGGGGGAGCTGCTGCCGGAGCTAGAGGCGGGGCTGTTTAGCGCGCCCCCCCTGCGCCAGGCCAACTGGCTGTGGCAGCTGTGGCAGCTGTGGGGCGACCTGGGTGCTCTGGGGCTGGCCGGTAGCCTGCTGCGGCCGGGCAATCTGCGGGTCGATGGTTGGCGACTGCGGCTGCTGGAGCTGGGGGCCGACGACACCCCGCCCACCCTGGCCGACCTGACAGAACTGTGGCGATCGCTGCTGTCGCCGCTGCACCGGTCGGTGTCGGAGCCGCTGCGATCGCTCGTTAACCGCCTGGATGCCGAGACCCTCGACACCGAGACCCTGGCCCTGGAGCTGAACCAGATTTTGCTCAGCCAGGCGGCCACGGTTTCGACCCGTATGGTGCTGGCGGGGGCCACCGCCCAGGGGCCGACCCAGCCCCGCAACGAGGACGCCTGCTGGCCCCAGGGCACCCAGGCCGACGGCACCGGGTTGCAGGTGGCAATGGTGTGCGACGGGGTGGGCGGCCACGACGGCGGCGAGGTGGCCAGCCAGCTGGCGGTGCAGTCGCTGCAAATTCAGCTCCAGGCGCTGCTGGCCGAGACTGAAAACGAGCTGCGGGCGCTGCCGCCCCAGGTGATCAGCCAGCAGATCGAGGCGGTGATTCGCATTGTCAACGAGCTGATCAACTTTCAAAACGACAACCAGGGCCGGGTGGGTCGCCAGCGCATGGGCACCACCCTGGTGATGGCGGTGGTGATTCCCCAGCGGGTGCAGACCGACGACGGCTGGGAGCGGGTTCATGAGGTCTATTTGGCCCACGTGGGCGACAGCCGCGCCTACTGGATTACCCCCGACTACTGCCACCCCCTGACGGTGGATGACGACATCGCCGGGCGGGAGGTGATGGCGGGGCGGCAGACCTGGCCCCTGGCCCAGGAGCGCAGCGATGCCGGGGCGCTGACCCAGGCCCTGGGCACCCGCAGCGGCGACCACCTCACCCCCCACATTCAGCGGTTTATATTTGACGAGACCGGCATTTTGCTGCTGTGCTCCGACGGTCTCAGCGACAACTACCGCATTGAAGACGCCTGGGCCAACTACATCGGTTTGATTATTAAAGACATTGTCACCCTCGACTCGGCGGTGGCCTCCTGGATTGAGCTGGCCAACCAAAAGAACGGCCACGACAACACCGCTGTGGTGCTGATGCAGCACAAGCTGTGGACCCAGCCGCCGCTGCCCACCGAGTCGGATACCCAGGTGGGCGAGGGGGCCGGGCGCGAAACCGCGCCGCCGGTGGGGGCCAAGCTCTACGGCGAAAGCCTGCCCCAGGAGGAGTTTGTGCCGACCCCGGTAGAGGCCAAGCCGCCGCGGGGAATACCCCGCTGGATGCTGGCCATATCGGGCTCGGCGCTGCTGGTGGCGCTGCTGGGCTGGTGGCTGCTGGCGCGATCGCCGGTGCCGCCCGCGCCGCCGGAGCAACCAGCCACACCGCCCACGACGCCCGCGCCCTAGGTGTTTGATGCTTAGAAATATTTAGAGACGCAGAGTAGGGAGCTGAACTGAGCCGGGGGGCCACCACGCATGGGCCACTACGCATGGGACTATTGAGCGATACCTTGACGAGCCCCTGGGAGTCGCTGCTGCTGCGGCCGGTGCAGGGCTGGCTGGCGGAGCACCCCTTGGCTGGCTGGCTGCTGGGGCATCCGCTGTGGGGGTTGGCGGTGGCGGCGGTGGGGCTGCTGCTGTTTGCCGGGCTGTGGAGCGCGATCGCACGTCTCACCGAGGGCTTTTGGCTGGCGCTGGTGGGGCTGCCCTTTCGCCTGGGCGGCTGGATCTTTGGGACGGTGGCCGGGCTGCTGGTGCGGCGGTGGGCCAAGCCTGCGGCGGTGAGCCCGGACGAGCGGCTGAGGGAGATTGTGGGCCGGTTGGAGAGTCTGCAAGCGGAGCAGGAGGGGTTGCTGGAGGAGATGAGGGGGTTGTTGAGGAGGGG
>DATIVG010000245.1:0-10010 GCA_035466075.1 Nodosilinea sp.
GAGGAAATTGGCCCCAGTATCTATAACCAGGCCGTAGCCGACATTCAGCAACGGATGCAGCTGCATGTCACCGATTTGGACATTGAATTTCACGAACAAGAGTTCCAGCACTGGCCTAAATCTAACCGTTAGGGTCACGGGGGTGACACCAGAATGGTTCAGTCTGGCAATAGACACCAATTCGATCAATGAAGCGATCACGGTAGCCTCGACTGACCCACGACTTCAAATTCACTTCCCCTTACGATGATGGCTTGTGTGTTGCTGATGGGGCATAGGTCTATTTCCCCCGCATAATTGGCGATGATACCCTCAACCGCTTCTTCAAATGGGAAATTTGTATAGTGTGGCAAAGGATAAAAATCGACCAGCCCTAACGATGAAAAAGAATTTAAGTTTGGCGCTGCAGCCGGGTTATCCATCGTTTTTACATACTCAATATTTCGAGACATCACGACGGAGCCAGCGGACTCTCCGATATAAAGTTTTCCTGCCTGGATTTGCTCAGCAATGACGTTTCCTGCCCCTGTTCTGCTGAGCTCCTGAAGCAAAAAGAAAGCGTTTCCGCCCGTAACATAGATATAGTCATTGTCCTGAAGCTTGCTTGATATCTGTTCTCGAGTTGCGGTGGAAATTTCCAGTTCATTAACGACTAGCCCGTGCTTTTCGAGGGCTGCTTTACCTGCTGCCACATAAAATTTCACCTCCTCCGGCAGACTGGCCGTGGGGATGAAGGTGACTGTCTTTCCCTGGCATTCTCCATCGGTAAATGTCACAAACAAATCTGCTACATCGGCAAACGACGAAGCCAAGAACATTGTTTTCATCAACTACTCCTTGCAGGCAAAAGGGGCAAGGCATCCGGCAGGCAGTTGGTCAGCCGTGCCGTTCTACCAGATAACTGACGTGGCCATTGTGCTCAATTCCCGCAAAGCCAATGATACCTGTCTCATCTTCTGCCACCTAGATCGTCGCATCCAAAACAAATCGACGAAATGCGTCCATTTCGGTAGCAAAGAGCGCCCTGACCTGGGCTGGCCAGGAATGCCCTGACATCCCCAGCCAATCCATCCCAAACCCCTGGGATCTGGGTCAGCGGTCTAGCTTTCCAGTCACCGCATTTTAGGCAGGATTTTGGGCAGGAATGAGGTTTAGGCGCGGTGAAGATAGCGATCTGCCGCTGCGGGGGGGATCGCCCCCACCCGGCTGGCCACCACCTCAGCGGCCAGTCGCCCGGTCTGGGCACCGCCGTTCATAAAGCCGTAGTACTCATCGCTAAACTGTTCTCCGGCGAAGACCAGGTTGCCCACGGCCACATCCTGCCGTTCGTCGGGGTCGTCGGACTCGATGTAGAGGTAGCCGCTGAACTCGGTGTACTGACCCGGCTTAAAGCTGGTGTAGCCGCCGCCGATGTCGCGGTCCTGGCCCCAGTAGGTGCGGGAGAAGCGCTCCACTGGCTGTCCCAGGGCGGGGATGTGCTGCTTCAGGGAGTTCACAAATTGCGGGCCTTTTTCGGCGGCTTTGGTGCCATCTAGCTGGGCTTGGTCACCGCCCAGGTAGAAGGTCAGCACCCCCTGGCGAAACTCGCCCTGGCGCTGGGTGTCTTCCCACAGGGCGCTGTAGCCCAGGTCGGCCCAGGCATCGGTGGTAAAGCCGGTGGGCTGGTGCCAGGTGCGATCGCTAAACCCAGCGAAGACCTTCTCGTTGCGGCCCAGGTTGACCTCACGGATGAACCGCCCCAGCCCAGTGGGCAGCTCCACCTGGAGATCGACCTGGCGCAGGGCGGCCAAGGGCAGGGCCAGCACCACATAGTCGGCCTCCACGGTGCCTCGGTTGAAGCTGAGGGTGAAGGTGTTGGCCTGCGATCGCAGCCCCTCCAGCCTCCAGCCGGTGCGGATATAGCCGTCGAGCTTGGCCGCCAGGGCCACCGGCACCAGACCGCTGCCCCCCTGCACCAAAAACGCCTCGTCGCTGCTGATCGGCTCCACGCCGTCGGCCACCGTGGGCAGGTTAAACAGCAGTTGCAGCGCCGACGATTCCTCTGGCTCCACGCCGTACTCGGTGCGGATGGTGGTTTCCAGCAGGGCGCGCACATAGTCCTCGGGGATTTTGTCGCTGTGCAGGTCGAGGTAGTCGGCCACCGACAGGGCATCGAAGATGGTGGCGTACCAATCAAAGTCGACCTCGAGCAGGTCGGCATCCCGGCCAACCTGCTCGGCGATGGGGCCGAGGGCTGCGATCAGGTCTGCTTCAGGAATGGTGCGCCCGTCGAAGTAGAAGGCAGTTTTGGGCACGCCGTCCCTAAGGGCAGTGCTGCGGTCGAACACCGTCAGTCCCAGCTCGTCGATCAGGCTCAGCAGGTCGTCGTGGTCGCTGTTGACGAAGCAGCCGCCCAGGTCGTTGACCAACCCGCGCACCACCAGGTCGTCGCGGGATTGCATGCGGCCCCCCACCTGGGCCTTGGTTTCGTAGACGGTGGCGGCGAGGCCCAGCTTTTGCAGGTGGTAGGCGGCGCTGAGCCCGGCAATGCCGCCGCCCACCACGGCAATGCGCGGGCCGGGCACCTCACCCCCTGGGCGCAGGCGATCGCTGTAGGCCAGGGCCGAGGTAGTCACCGCCGCGGCGGCGACCAGGGTTGAGTAGCGCAGCAAGCGCCGCCGCGACAGAGTTCTGGGGCGGCCTCCGGGCGCGGGGTGGGCGGCCTGGGGGGCGGTGGATCGAGCGGTGCGAATCGCTCGCTGAAGAAACCGAAACAGAGGCGTGTGCGCCACGGTGAACTCTCCTTTGGAATTGATGGGGGTAAAAAATAGGCAAAGCTGCCCTCGCCCCCCGCGGGAGGGGGCAGCGGCGGATGGACATTTCAACGGGGGCGAGGGGCCGCTACATGGGGCGGAAGGACGACCGCGTAACCACTCCAGTAGCGGGTGCTTGGGAGTGATCGCCAGCGCTTTCCTTCGCGTTGGGCCGCACTTTCTCCGGCGGGAAGGGATAGTCCTCGGTGTAGAGGGCGTCTAGGTAGAGCGATCGCAGCATGCGATGACGACGATAGGTGGACATGGCAATAACGTCTCCTGGGGCAATGAAGGTGAAAAAACCCTGCGAAAGACTCCAGGGTTCTGAGGCTAAGAGGGCGTTTGAAAAGTGAGTCGATATAGCTTTAGTTACCTGCTGATCCCCCCTGCCCCCCTTAAAAAGGGGGGTAAAAGTCCCCCTTTTTAAGGGGGATTTAGGGGGATCGTCACTTCTGCTACAAGAAAGAGGACTTTTCAAACATCCTTTTACCCCATCACTCCCTCTTTCCCCGCCACCCCAGCCCCACCGCCAGCGCCAACAGCAGTGGCGTCAACCAGTCGCCCCAGCGAATGTAGGGGGTCAGGTTTTGGCGGCGATCGAGGGTGGCGCGGTAAGTAAGGTAGGTGTGGGGCTCCCCCAGCCAGAGGGTGCGGCCCCGGTTGTCCACCAGGCCGGAGAGGCCGGTATTGGTCACCCGCAGCGCCCAGCGGTCGCTCTCCACCGCCCGCAGCACGTCAAAGCCGTGGTGCTGCCGCATCATCCACACCGGGTAGGGGTCGTTGTTGGAGGCGGTGATCATAAACTCGCCGCCGGTTTTCACCTGCTGGCGAAACAGGCGGCTGTAGGCCGACTCGTAGCAGACGCCCACAATCCCCTGGCCAACGCTGGTCTCAAACCGCTGGTCAGAGGCCCCTGGCACCAGGTAGCTATCCAGCGGCGACAGGCGGCTGATCAGGCGACCCAGCACCGCCTCGAAGGGCACGTATTCGCCCAGGGGCACCAGCTGTACCTTGTCGTAGCGGCCGTGGGTTTGGCCGTCGGGGCGAATTTCGAGCAGGCTCTGGGTGTACTGCGATCGCACCTCCCCCGGCACCGGCGCAAAGGTCCCCAACCAGAGGGGCACCCCCGCTTGCTCCACCGTGCGAATGATCGCCCCCACCTGGGGCGCATTTGGATTCCACAGCTGCGGCAGCGCCCCTTCCGGCGTCACCACCGCATCCACCCCCTGGGCCACCAGGGCTCGGTAGCCGCTGGTGTAGCCCTCCAGGGCCTGATTCACCCCCTGGGGAGTTAGCTTTTCGCGGGTGGGCACATTGCCCTGAATCAGGCCTAGGGTGATGGCTTGACCGCTGGGAACGGCTGCGGCGCGGGCATAGAGGATGGCACCGAGGGTATGCCCCAGGAGAACCAAAGTGATCGCTGTGAGGGCGAGGAAGCGGCGGGTGGATGAGGGGATGGGGGGATGGGGAAGATGGGGGGATAGGGGAGATGGGGAGAGTGGCAAAGCACTGGCTAGTCGCTTGGGGACTGGGGAAAAGGCAAGGGCAAGAAGGCCGTTAGTGGCGACCAAAATAGCGGTGATAGCTCCCGGTCCTGAAATTCTAGCCAGGTGCAAAATCCATAAATTGTTGGGGCTTTGGGTAAGGCTGAGGGGCGACCAGTCGAGGGGGCTGTGGTTGCGCAGGGCCTCCAGGGCGCACCACAGGGCAGCGCCCGCCAGCACCAGCCACAGCGGCCGACCGGGCCAGCGCTGGGCGGCCCAGGCCATCACTCCCCCCCACACGGCGATGCAGATCGAGCCCCAGAGCACAATAAATAGCCAGGCAGAAAGTGCGATCGCAACACTACTGCCCCAGGGCACCCCCATCCACATCAGCGGATGCAAATGCGTAATCCAGGCCAGCGAAATGCCGTAATATACCAGCCCCCACAGCAGGCCCCATCTCAGGCCATGGGCCGTCGCCATCCCCACCTGCGGCGTCGCCAACACCACCCACCACAGCGGCACCAGCCCTACCCAAGCCAGCGGCCAAACACTCCAGGGCGGCAGCGCCAGCGCCATCAATACCCCGCTGAGGGCAACCCAACCCGCCTGCGACCAGCTCCAGCTGGAGCCAAGATTGCGTAAAAACGTCGCTGCCACCTTCATTTTCAACCTTGGTTATTCCTCCAACCCGGCCATAGGATTGTTATAAACATGCATTTTTAGAAGGTGGGCACTGCCCACCCTACGAAACTTCCCTTTTCTTTAAACCCCTTTGCATCACCAACCGATCAACTGGCAATCCAGGGGTTTAAACCGATGGCAGATTAGTCCTTTCCGTTGGGGCTAGGGCGGCGGCACGGCCCTGGTCGACGGGGTCTGGAGGCAATCACAACGCCCCCAGCGGCAGATTTGGCTTTTGCCGCTAACTTGATGCCGACTCCGCAGGGTATCGCTCAACGGCAAATTACCTCATCAATGTATCGCTGTGCAGGGGCACCCTACCTAAAAAAATTGAGGAAGCGATAACAAATCGCTTCCTCAGTACGGTAATCGAAAATTGAAGCCAGAGGTTTTAGCCCCAGCCCAAAACCTACTCGGCGGTAGCCAGCTCCGTGCTGCCCCGACGACGACGGCTGGTCAGCGTATTAAACAGCATTTGACCAATCGCCTTGATCAAGTTGCCCTCCAGCTCCTTAAACATCTCCATGTTCAAGCCAAAGGCATCGTTGGCCTCTTCCACAATCTGAGCCACCATCGCCTCATCCACCGGCGCTGCATCCATTGACTCCCGGTAGGTCGCCTTAAACGCCTTCTCGTCAGAGATCTCAGGAAACTCGTAAAACGCCGTCCCTTCGCCCTCCGACAGGTTCATCGCCCGCTGGGCAATCCCCTTCAAAATCTGCCCGCCCGACAGATCGCCGATATAGCGAGTATACGAATGGCTCACCAACAGCTCAGGCTGGCTCTTGGCCACCTCGCGAATGCGATCCACGTAGCGCTGCCCGCCCGGAGTCATCGAAATTTCATTGGCCCAGTTGGGGCCATAGTAGTAGGCCAAATCAGACTCCAGAGAGGCCTTGCGGTGCAGCTCAGGAAAGTAAACCTTAGAGACCACCGGATGCTCCTTGTGGCGCTCTAGCTCCTCTTCCATTGCCGCATAGGCGTAGTAGAAGTTGGCCACCAGCTTGCGATAGGAGTTCTTCTCAACCACGCCCCGCAGAAAGCAGCGCACAAAGCCCATGTTCTCGGCCATGGTGTGGGCCTTTTTGGTGCCTTCGCGCAGCTCAGTGGATAGGTTACTGCTCATGCTGACTGTCTCGCTCTAGGATTACTTAAAGGTGTGGTTTAAACGAAATTTTGGTGAATCAATGGCTGTCTCGACAAAGCTGATCCCCATCAAACTGAGGCATCCAGCTTAACTTGCCATTACAAGAGCCACATTTATTTAACTTAGACCGATTTGATGAACGTTTCCATTACGAATTTTTACAAGCAGTTACCAGCGCTGCCGCCCTGCTCAGAATGGCATTCTCTGTGTAACGTTCACCACTGGGTGCTCACCACTAGGCGTTCACCACTGGCTGCTCACTGCCGGGGCCAGGCCTAGGCCGCCATCCGGGTCAGCAGCACCGGGCAGGTGGCGTACACCCGCACAAAGTCGGTCAGCGACTCGCCCAGCACCTTGTCCAAATCGGGCAGGCCCTTGGCAATGGTAGGGCGACGGTCAGGGGAGCCCAAAATGATCAAATCCATATGCCGATCCTCCGCCAGTTCACAGATCCGGCGACCCGGCTTGCCCTCCGGTGCCGCCAGCTTGTAGTCAATGCCGTACTTCCGGGCTTCAGCGGCGGCCTCCACCAAAATCGGGTCCTGGTTGGGGTCGGTACTGGCCACATCAAAGGGCTTGGCCTTGAGGCTCGACACCGTGTGCACCAGGGTGAGCTCGCCGCCCTTGATGTCACGCAGCAGCGAAATGGCAATATTCAACCCTTCCTTGGCCGAGTCAGACTTATCCATCGCCACCATCACCCGCTTGATCGGGCGAATGCTGTAGAGGTCGTCCTTGACCAGCAGCATCGGCCGCGACGACAGCTGAAACACGTACTGGCTGACCGAGTTCTCCAAAATCGCCTTCAGCCCCTGCAACCCCCGCGACCCCATGACGATCAGGTCGGCATCCACCTCGTCCGCCACCTGAATCACCACATCTTTGGGGTCGCCCTCCCGCAGCACCGCCGTCACCCGGCTGGGGTCGAGGCTGAGGTTGGTGATCGCCGTGGCCAGAGTGCGGCCCCCGGCTTCCCAGCGCTCGGCCATGGTTTCTGCCGACACCTGGGAGGGCACCACGTGCAGCACGGTGACCGCCGCCCGCTGCACCAGGGGAATCCCCATCAGCGCCTTCATCATGGCCTCGGTGTTGCCGGTGCCAGAGTCAGCCAAAAGAATTTTTTCAATCATGGTGTTTTCGTGGTGTTCTAAATCATCATAGGCATTGGTTTTGGGCCTATTTTGGCGCGATTCATAATTTGTAGTAGAGTCTGCCCCCGGTCGGGGCCACCCATGGCACACCCCCCCTGGTTCGAGTATTGGGTCACCGTCCAGCCCCACCACACCGACTACGCGGGCATTGTCTGGCACGGCACCTACGTCGCCTGGATGGAAGAAGCCCGCGTCAACTGCCTCAGCGCCTGTGGCCTCACCTTTGCCGACTGGGTCAGGGCGGGTGTTGACCTGCCCGTGGTCGATCTGGCCCTTAAATACCGGCGATCGCTGGCCCTGGGCGATAGGGCCCTGGTCAAAGCTCGCCTGGCCCCCACCAGAGGGGTGCGGTTGGTGTGGCACTATGACATTCAAAACGCCGCCACCCACGAAACCTGCATTGAGGCGACCGTCACCCTGGCCGCCGTAGACTTCACCACCCGCCGAGTGCTGCGCCGCCTGCCCGACCATCTTCAAGCTGGCCTGGATGCCCTGGCCTAGGGGCTCTGGCCTAGGGGCTAGGAGATTTTCAGAAAAGAAGATACCCGCCTAAATCCAGGGGCTGTAGCCGCTGTGGGAGGGGCACTGCCCACCATGGGGGCAATTATTTTTCAGAAGACGCCCTACCTAAATACGAGCAAACCTAAATACGAGAACCTAAACGTTTGAGGTTGACGATGCACCAGGAGCATTCATTTTTCTACGGCCTCGGTCTAAAGCTGGGCCCAAAGCCTGACCCAAAACAGGGCTCAAAACTTTGTAGGATGAGCACAGCGAAGCCTGCCCATCCGCGTCAATCTTGGCCAGAGTGATTTTCTAGAATGATGGACATGGCCTAGCGTCGTTTGGCCCCTCCTACAACCTCCCTATGCGCTTCTCTCCCCCTAGATTTTTCGCCGCTGTCCTGGCCCTGGTGGTGGCCCTGATCGGCGGGTTTGGCATGGCCCCTGCCGCCTTCGCCCAGGACAACGCGGTCGATTACACCCTCACCGACCTCAGCTTTCGCGACTTTTCGGGCAAGCAGCTGTCGGGTACGTCCTTTGCGGCCGCCGAAATGCGGGAGGCCAACTTTGAGCAGGCCGACCTGAGCAAAACCATTTTGACCAAGGCTTCGTTTTTGCGGGCCAACCTGACCGGGGCCAACCTGTCGGGCACCTTTGCCGACCGGGTCATTTTTGACGGGGCCGACCTCTCCAATGCTCTATTTATTGATGCTCTGCTGACCAGCAGCAGCTTTACCGACGCCACCATCACCGGGGCCGATTTTTCGGGGGCAATCATCGACCGCTTTCAGACGGCGCAGCTGTGCAAACGCGCTGACGGGGTAAATGCGACCACCGGCGCAGTGACCAGGGATAGTTTGGGCTGCCGGTAAGGCGGACAGGCAAAATTAACTGTCCTCTATATATCCATATGCCTTCTACACCGCTACGGCCCCAACGCCCGCCGAGGCCAAGTGCTTTTGCAGGGTGGCCTTGGGTAGGGGGCCTAGGAGGTGCTCCCAGGGCAGGGGGCGGTCGGGGGCCCAGTCCTCATGGACGTAGTATTCCAGCGGTGGCAGCTGGCCCTGGAAGTCTTTGAAGGCGCGGCGGTAGCTGCCGAGGGAATCGCCGTAGTGGCGCACGCGCTCCAGCACCGGCCCCAGGCGGCGATCGCCCCGGGAGATCAGCGCCTGAATGACTGACCAGTTGTAGCTTTCGGGGCGAAAGTCGATGCCCTGGGAGCGCAGGTGCTTTTGCAGATACTTGAGGCGCTTGTCGGCCTCTTTATTCACGCCGTACCACTGAAAGGGGGTGTGGGCCTTGGGCACAAAGGTGCTGCACCCAAAGGTGAGGCGCAGGCCGGGGGCGGCTTTTTTGAGCCGCAGCAGCAGGGCGACGGTTTGCTCCAGGTCCTCCATGGTTTCGCCGGGCACCCCGGCCATGCCGTAGAGCTTCATGGCGCTGAGGCCGCCTGCTTTGGCGTTGACGGCGGCCTGCTCGATGTCGTCGGTGGCGAGCTTTTTGTTGACGATGTGGCGCACCCGTTCTGAGCCGCTTTCGATGGCAATGGTGATCGAGCGGCTGTCGTGGCGGGTGAGGGTGGTGGCGAGTTTGGCGGTCACGGTGTTGGTACGCACCGAGGCCAGGCTGATCCGCACATCGTCGAACTGGGGCTGGTTTAGGTAGTCGAGCAGGGTATCAAACTCGGGGTGCTGGGTGACTGAGGCCCCGAGCAACCCCAGGCGATTGGTGACGGCGAGCCCCTGCTCAATGGCGGGCATGAGCGACTCTTCTAAACTGGCGGGGCGAAAGGGCAGGGTGAGGTAGCTGGCCAGGCAAAAGCGGCACATCTCTGGGCAGCTGCGCACGACTTCTACCATGTAGATGTTTTCCCAGGCGGCGTGGGGGGTGACAACGGTGGAGGCCGAGAGCACATCGCCCCGGTAGGTTTGCTTTTGCACCGTGGCGGGACTACCGGCAATGGGATGGATGGCCTGCACCGGGCCACCGGGGCCGTCGTAGCTGACGCTATATAAAGACGGTACGTAGATACCGGGCACCAGGGCTAAGCGGCGCAGGGTTTCGCTGCGGCTGGCGGTTTTGAGCTCGACTAGCGCATCGAAGAAGTTATCCAGGAGGGTTTCGCCATCCCCCAGCAAAATGACGTCGAAGAAGTCGGCGAAGGGCTCGGGGTTGGCGGTGAGCACCGGGCCACCGCCAAAGACCAGGGGGTGATCGGCGCTGCGATCGCAGGTAAAGAGAGGAATGTG
>DATIVG010000246.1:0-4156 GCA_035466075.1 Nodosilinea sp.
CACGCAAATTTCGGGCACATAGCCCCAGTCGGGAGCTTTGACTACGGTTTTGCCATTCACAGTGGCGCACAGGCCGTAGTTGGTCATCACCAACGCCTGGGCCGGTAGACGCTCAGCCAGCTCCAGGCTTTCGGTCAGGGCAGCTGCGATCGCAGGCTGATTGATGTTATCCACAGGCTCGTCGTCGAGGATAAAGTCGCCGGGTAACTTCTCCCAGGTCACGACCCAAGATGATTGAGGAGCTGCAACCATAGCTAACCTCGCAAACGGCGTTGTGCGGCTTAAACCTATAGTTTAGGAGACCTACGCCGCCATCGGCAGCGATCGCTGGGCCAGCACCTGCCGGTAAAACTGTTGCAGCTGTCGGGTGGCCGCCGACCAGCCCCACTGCTCGGCCTCAGCGACGGCGTTGCGGCGCATCAGCTCGCGCTCGGCCTTGGCCTCGATCAGACGGCGGGTGGCGTTGATAGCCCCCGATTCGTCCTTGGGGTCAAACAAAAAGCCGTTGACGCCGTCGGTGACGATGTCGGGAATGCCGCCGGAGTTGGCCGCCACCACCGGGCAGCCCGCCGCCATGGCCTCCAGCAGCACCAGGCCCAGGGTCTCGGTGCGGGAAGGAAAGACAAAGGCATCGGCTGAAGCGTAGGCCGCGGCCAGATCTGCGCCGGCCAGGTAGCCCACGAAGTTGGTGTGGGTGCCCTCAAAGTGAGCTTCCAGCTCGGTGCGGTAGGGGCCGTCGCCCACCAGGGCCAGTCGCGCCCCCGGAATGGCCTGGAGCACGGGCTTGATGCGGTCGATTTCTTTTTCGGCGGAGAGGCGACCGATGTAGAGCAGCAGCGGCGCTTCGGGATGCCCCTGGGACAGCCGCTCGCGCATCTCCGCGCTGGCCAGCTCAGGGCGAAACAGCTCGGTATCGACACCGCGCTGCCACACCTCAATGTTTTCGACGCCGTGCTCCGACAGCTCCGACTGCATGGCGGTGGAGGTGACCAGGTTGATCTGGGCCTGGTTGTGCATGGCTTTGATCAGCTCCCACATCAGCCCTTCGAGCATGCCGAGGCCGTAGTGCTCCAGGTACTTGGGCAGGTGGGTGTGATACGACGCCACCAGCGGTAGATCGAAGGTTTTGCTGTAGTAAATGCCCGCCAATCCGAGCACTGCCGGGTTTACAACATGGACTAAATCAGGCTGAAAGTTTTCCAGCGCCTCCCCAATGGACGGGCGCGGCAGAGCCAGCTTGAGCTCTGGGTACAGCGGCAGCGGAAACCCTGACACGCCGTGAATTTTTGCTCCCCGATACTCCGTTAAGCCCCCCTCGGGGGAAAAGACCAAAACCTGATTGCCCTGGCGCTGGAGGTGGTCAACGGTGTGCTTGAGACGGGTGACGATGCCGTCTACTTTCGGCAAAAAGGTCTCGGTGAAGAGAGCAATTCGCATAGGGGGTTCGGGGAAATTGGGAATGGGGAAGAAAGGGATGGGCAGTGGGGGAGTGATGGAGTAGAGGAGTAATGGAATGTTTTGAGGGTGAGTCAAGTAAGGCGCTCTGTCTGAAGCCTAAAACTTGAAACTCGCCATTTCAACTACACCATCACCCCATGACTCCATCACCCCGTTACTATTAATCGCGCCGCCACTGCACCTTGGGCAGGATCTGGTTTTTGTCAACGCGATCTTTGTACTTGACGGCGAAGTTGAGCAGGCTGTCGAGCAGGGAGTCAGACAGCATGTGGGGCTGTAGGCCCAGCTCTAGCAGGTTGGTGTTTTTGGCGTTGAAGTAGTGCTCTTCGGCCTCTACCCGCGGGTTTTCCATGTGGTTGATCTCCACATCGAGGCCCAGGGTGTTGCCCGCTTTCTTCACCATCATGGCCAGATCGCCGACGCTAAACATTTCGGTGAACTGGTTGAAGACGCGGAAGATACCGGGGTCACCGGGATTTGCGATCGCAATCTCCACACAGCGCACGGTGTCGCGAATATCGAGGAAGGCGCGGGTTTGGCTGCCCTTGCCGTAGACGGTCAGGGGGTGACCCACCGCCGCCTGCACACAGAAGCGGTTGAGGGCGGTACCAAAGATGCCGTCGTAGTCGAGGCGGTTAATCAGCAGCTCATCCATGCCGGTCTCTTCGGTGAGCACCCCGTAGACCACGCCCTGGTTGAGGTCGGTGGCGCGCAGGCCCCACACCTTACAGGCAAAGTGAATGTTGTGGGAGTCGTGCACCTTGCTGAGGTGATAAAACGAGCCCGGCTGCTTGGGGTAGGGCAGGGTGTCTTTGCGACCATTGTGCTCAATGGTGATGTAGCCCTCTTCGATGTCGATGTTGGGGGTGCCGTACTCGCCCATGGTGCCCAGCTTGACCAGGTGGCAGTCGGGGAAGTGATCGCGCAGCACGTAGAGGAGATTGAGGTTGCCCAGCACGTTGTTGGCCTGGGTGAGCACCGCGTGCTCGCGGTCAATCATCGAGAAGGGGGCCGAGCGCTGTTCGCCGAAGTGGACGACCGCACCGGGCTCAAATTCAAGCATCGTCTCTTCTAGAAACGAGTAGTCGTTGATGTCGCCGACGTAGAGGTCGATGTGCTTGCCGGTGAGGTCTTTCCAGCGCTGGAGGCGGCTTTGAATGGGGGCAATGGGGGTCAGCGTCTCAATCTGAAGCTGAGCATCCCAGTGGCGCCGCACCAAGCTATCGAGAATCCCGACTTCGTAGCCACGATTGGAAAGGTATAGGGCGGTTGCCCACCCGCAATAGCCGTCGCCGCCAATTACAAGGACTTTCATATCAATGCTTCAATCTCTTTGCCGATACCAAGACAATCTACCAGGTTTAGAGGACCTGTAAACCACTCAATCAAAGATTGGGGGATCGAAGATTTTTTTTGCTAATAGCAAATTGAGCCGCGCCTTCGGGCCGTTCTTTGAGGTTTGCCCAACGCTCCCAGACGGCGTTCTCCTAATCCCAGAGATCACCCCAGAGACCCAGCTGGTCGGCCACAAACCAAAAATAATCGACTAAGCTAACAGTTAGTTGAGCTAACTATTGTTTGCCGCCCTGTGTTGCCCCCCACCCTGACTCCGACCGACTGCGCCACCGACCTGATGACGATCGTGCCTGCGATCACCCGGTTTTTGCGGGCGGGCATTCGCCGCCACGGCAAGCCCCACCTGTCGCTGTCGCAGCTGCGGGTGCTGTACTTTTTGCGGCGGCGATCCCAGGCTTCGCTCTCGGAGGTGGCCGACTATTTAGATGTCACCCGCCCCACCATGTCAACCATGGTGGAACGCCTGGTGCAGCGGGGGTTGGTCAGCCGCATGGGCGACCCGGCGGAGCGCCGCCGCATCATTTTGACCCTGACGCCCGAGGGCACCGCCGAAATGGAGCGGGTCTATGACGCCACCCTGACCACCGTGGCCGAGCGCCTGGCGGGGTTGTCGGAGGCGCAGCTGCGGCAGATTACTGAAGGGCTGGCGGTGTTGGGCAGCGTCTTTGAAACCACCTCCGACCAGGCCTAAGACACAGCCTCACCGGTGGGCGTTTTTGGGGGTGCATTGGCGGGTGTTTTTTAGACCTTGATGACTCGCGTTTGATGACGCTTTACCACTCCTGTAGCCCCATAACCCCATGACCTACAACCATGACCTATCACCATGATTGAAATCCACGAACTCACCAAATGGTTTGGCCCCAGGGCCACCGCCAGACCTGCCGTCGACCGCTTTAGCCTCACGGTGGAGCCGGGGGAGGTGTTTGGCCTGCTGGGACCCAACGGCGCAGGCAAGAGCACAGTGATCAAAATGCTCACCACGCTGCTGCCCGCCAGTGCCGGGCGGGCCACCATTGCCGGGTGCGACGTGGGCCGTCAGCCCGCTGGGGTGCAGCGGCGAATTGGCTACGTGCCCCAGGCCCTTTCGGTGGACGGCAACCTGACCGGCTACGAAAATCTGCTGATTTTGGCCAAGCTCTACGGTGTGCCTCGCCGTCAGCGGCTGGAGCGCATCCACGCGGTGCTGCACTACGTCGGGCTGGAGGGGGTGGCCCAGCGGCTGGTGAATACCTACTCCGGCGGCATGATTCGGCGGCTGGAGATGGCCCAGGCGACGCTGCACCGCCCGGCGGTGCTGTTTCTCGATGAGCCTACGGTGGGGCTCGACCCGGTGGCCCGC
>DATIVG010000247.1:0-2889 GCA_035466075.1 Nodosilinea sp.
GATCGCACGTACCCGCTGCAACTCCGTCAGCGAAAACTCCACCCCCAGGGCAAACAGCAAAAAGGCAATCCCCACCTCCGCCTGGGCCTGAATCTGCTCCACATCGGTCTGGAGCCCCAGCCCAAAGGGGCCAATCACCAGGCCGGTGATCAAGTAGCCCAGCAGGGCTGGCTGCTTGAGGCGGTGGGCAATATACCCCCCGATGGCCGAAGCCCCCAGGGCCAGCGTCAAATCGAGGACAAAATTCGGTTCAGCAGTCATACCTGATCACGGTAGGGCAGGGGGGCACAAAGCCCCCCGGCGGTAGGGCAGGGGGGCTCTGGTGTCGTCAACATGGGGTCGCCAACGCTTGACTGTCATTCAGTCTGGATGTCTAAGTATCTATTGTCACTAATAAGTGGCGACTGCGCTACAGCGTCTTTTAAGCCGATGCGGTACAGGGATGGCGGCACAAGCCCCCGCGCCGTCTGGATTGGCAAGCTGGCCTCAGCGAACTCGGTGGTTCTACAGCTTGCCCTGGCTCTTGAGGCGCAGGTAGCTCTCCACCAGGGGATCTGAGATTTGGTGGGCGGGGGCGTCGAGCACCAGCACGCCGCGCCGCTTGAGGCGGGCAAAGGCAGCCTCCCGCTGGCTGAGCAAATCTAAGGCCACGGCGCGCTGGTAGGCGGCATCTACGGTGGAGGTAGGCTGGTGGGCCTGGCGGTCAATGGCGGGGTCGCGCAGGGTAATGCAGAAGGGCAGGTGGCGGGGGCGCAGGCGGGCCAGGGCCGAGAGCAGTTCGGCGCTGGCGGTTTCATCCACCAGGTCGGTGATGATCACGACCAGGGCGCGGCGGTGCTGCTGCTGGGCGGCGTGGGTGGCGGCGGCCAGGTAGTCCGACTCTTCGAGCAGGGGCTCGATCGGGGTGAGCCGCTCCAGCAGCTGCTGAAAGTTGGCCCGCCCGCCCTTGGGGGGCAGCCAGGTGTGCAGGGTGCGGTCAAAGACGCCAAGGCCGACTCGATCGCCCCGCGACACCCCGGCCAGGGCCAGGGACAGCGCCGCATTCAGGCCCCAGTCGAAGCGGGTGAGCCCCTGCACCCGGGCGGTCATCAGCCGACCGCGATCGAGCAGAATCAGCAGGGTTTGCTCGCGCTCGGGCTCCAGCACCCGCACCAGGGGCTGGCTGAGGCGGGCGGTGGCCTTCCAGTCGATGAAGCGGGGGTCGTCGCCGGTGTCGTATTCGCGCAGTTCGGCAAACTCAGTGCCCACCCCCATGCGCCGCTTTTGCTTGAGGGTGCCGGTGGCTTGCAGGGCCAGCTTCACCGAGAGCTGTTGCAGACCAATCAGGTCGGGGTAGACGGCAACGGTGGCAGCGGCGGGCACCTGCCAGTCGGCCCAGGCCAGGCCCAGGGGGCCGCGCTGCTGGATCTGCAAGTCGCCCCAGGGGTATTCGCCCCGCTGCTTGGGGTTGACGGTGAAGGCGATGGTTTCAGCCCCCTGGCCGCTGAGGGCCACCTCCAGGGGCATAGGGGTGCCGTCGAAGGCAGAGGGGTAGTTGTCGAACAGGCGCAGGCGCACCGGGTGGGCTGCCTCGCCCCGCAGGGAAATGGGGTTGTCGCGGCCAATGGACAGGCGGTGCAGCGGATCCCGCTGGATCGTGGCGCGGCGGGATTTGACCCGCCGCCCATCCCAGAGCATGGCGGCCAGAACGGCTCCGTCGAACAGCAGCAGTGCCCCCAGGGCCACCGTGAGGCGGGGGGCGCTGGTCAAGAAAATGGCCAGCAGGGTGATGGCCAGGCCGCCGCCGAGCAGCAGGCCGTAGGTGCGCCCGGTGGGCAGGATGGCCATCAGCGGGGCACCGCCACGCTGTCGAGAATGCCGGTGATGATGCGATCGCAGCTCAGCCCGTCCAGCTGGGCCTCGGCCCCCAGCATCAGCCGGTGGCGCAGCAGGGGCATGGCCACCGCTTTCACATTGTCGGGGGTGACAAAGGCCTGCCCCTGGAGCCAGGCGTGGGCCTTGCTGGCCGCCAGCCACTGCACCGTCGAGCGGGGCGAACTGCCCAACTCCAGATCGGGGTGCTGGCGGGTCTTGTGGGCCAGGGCCAGCAGGTAGTCGAGAATCGGTTCCTGCACCGCCAGGGCTTTGACGGCCCGGCGGGCGGCGAGCACATGCTCGGCGGCCACAATTGGCTTGATCTGATTCATATCCAGCCGTTTGGCCTCAAATCCGGCCTGGGCGTTGAGCAGCATCTGCTTTTCTGCCGCTGGGGCCGGGTAGCCCACCACCAGCTTGAACAAAAACCGGTCGAGCTGGGCCTCGGGCAGGGGGTAGGTGCCCTCAAACTCCAGCGGGTTTTGGGTGGCCACCACCCAAAACAGGTCGGGCAGGGGGTGGCTGGTGCCGTCGAGGGTGACCTGCTGTTCTTCCATGGCCTCGAGCAGGGCCGACTGGGTTTTGGGCGGGGTGCGGTTGATCTCGTCGGCCAGCAGCACCTGGGTAAACACCGGGCCTTTCTTGAGGGTGAAGGTGCGGCTGGTGAGGTCAAAGACGTTGGTGCCCGAGATATCCGACGGCAGGATGTCGGGGGTGAGCTGAATGCGGCTAAAATCGGCCCGAATCAACCGCGACAGGGCCCGCACCAGCAGGGTTTTGCCGGTGCCGGGCACCCCTTCAAGAATCACATGGCCCCCGGCCAGCAGAGCTACCAGCAGCTCCTGCACTAGGGGTTCTTGGCCCACCACCACGCCGCTGAGGGTTTTGCCGATGCGGGTCACTGCCGCCTGTAGGTCACTCATGGTCGGGTGGTGTCTCCTGAATAATGAAGGGATTGTACCTGTTTCAGCCAGTCACGCAGCTGGCTTTCGGTCTTGGCAACGGCAGGATTCAAAATCGCCGCCAGATCGGTAT
>DATIVG010000248.1:0-5345 GCA_035466075.1 Nodosilinea sp.
CCTATTCCCCGGTAGGCATGCGGCTGCTGGAGCAGCTGGGGCATTTGGTGCAAACTGACGACCGGCGCAGCGGGTTTTCGGCCCTGCGGGCCAGTCTGATTTTGGCAGCAGCCCAGGGGCCGGGCCTGAGCGCGATGCACCTGTTGCAGCAGTACCCTCTGGAGACAGTGCAGATTAACTACGACCTAGCCCAAGCCATGGTGCGGCAGGGCCAAGGCTTTTTTCAGCAGCGCGCGGCGGTTTTAGCGGCCCTGGAGGCCCAGGCCCGCCAGGAGGCGGCACCCCTGGCCCTGGCCGAGCGGCCCCCCGAGCAGCCGGGCCCCTATACCTGGGAGCGGCGCACCATTGCCTTTGCCAACCCCCTGCGGCAGACCCAGCCCCTGGCCGATCTGTATTTGCCCGACGGGTCGGCCCCTCCGGCTACAACGCCAGTGGTGGTGATTAGCCACGGGGCGGCGTCGAGTCGACAGACCTTGGCCTATCTGGCGGAGCATCTGGCGGCCCACGGCTACGCGGCGGTGGTGCTAGAGCACGAAGACAATGGGGCGCAGTTTGAGCAGTTTCTCAGCGGGCTGGCCCAGCCCCCGGACGCCATTACCCTGATCAGCCGCCCCAGGGATGTGACGGCGGTGCTCGATCACCTGGAGGCCATGGCGGGGTCAGACCCTAAGCTGGGGAGCTTGAATTTAACCCAGGTGGGGGTGGTGGGGCAGTCGCTGGGGGGCTATACGGCGCTGGCGGTGGCGGGGGCCACCCTCAACCCGGAGGCGCTGCGGCGGGTTTGCCCTTCGCCCACCCAGCCGGGCATTTCGCTGAACCTATCGCTGCTGGTGCAGTGTGACCTGCTGCGCACCCCAACGGCGCTGCCCGCCTCGCTGCGGGATGAGCGGGTGACGGGTGCGATCGCAGTTAACCCCCTCACCAGCCACATCTTTGGGGCAGCGGGGCTGAGCCAGGTCGCCATTCCGGTCATGGTGGTGGCCGGTAGCGAAGACTACTTTACCCCCGCCCTACCCGAGCAAATCGAGCCCTTCCAGTGGCTGGCCAGCCCCCAAAAACACCTGGTGGTGATCCAGGCTGGCACCCACTTTTCGTTTTTAGACGGCAACGCCAGCGGCGGAGCCCTGCCCCTGCCGGCGGGCTTTTTGGGGCCCGAGGCCAGCGCCGCCCACCCCTACCTGAAGGGGCTGAGCGTGGCCTTTTTTGACCACTACCAGCGGGGGCAGAGCCCTGCGGCCGCCTACCTGAGCCAGACCTACCTCGATGGGCTTGATCAGGCCCTGTTTCAGGCCCTGATTGTGCAAGACCCACCGGCCCTGGTCGAGGCCCCCGCCGCGCCCTAGGCGCGGGCCCATTCGCCCCTGGCCGATCCAGGGCTCAGATACCGCCGGATCAGATGCCGCTGACGTAGTAGTCGCGGGTGCCCTTGGCGTTGAGGGCATCCCCCAGGCGCTCCAGGGCGTGAACGTAGGCGGCGGTGCGGGGAGAAATGGCCAGATCCTGGGCGATTTTCCAGATGCTTTCGGCCTCCGTCACCATCATCGACTTGAGCCGACTGTTGACATCTTCCACCGACCAGTAGAGGCCGCTGCGGTTTTGCACCCACTCAAAGTAGCTCACCGTCACCCCCCCGGCGTTGACCAAAATATCGGGAAAGACGTAGGTGCCCTGGGCCGCCAAAATATCGTCGGCCTCGGAGGTAATCGGCCCGTTGGCCACCTCAAAGATGTAGCGGGCGCGAATGCTGGCGGCGTTGGCGGCGGTAATCTGGTTTTCCAGGGCCGCCGGAATCAAAATATCGACATCCAGGGCCAGCAGCTCCTCGTTGGTAATCGTGGCGTGGTCGTTGACGATATTGCACACGCTGCCTTCGCAGTACACCGCCTTGAGATCGCGGGTGGAGGTCTTGTACTGCTGCACGCTGGGAATATCGAGCCCGCGCGGGGCGTACACCCCGCCCTGGGAGTCGCTCACCGCCACCACCCGGTAGCCCGCATCAAACAGCAGCCGGGCGATCACGCTGCCCGCATTGCCAAACCCCTGCACCGCCACGGTGGTCAGCTCCGGGGCCTTGCCAAACCGGCCCATCAGCGCCTGCAGCACGTAAAAGGCCCCGGTGCCGGTGGCGGTATCGCGGCCCTGGCTGCCGCCCATGCTCAGCGGTTTGCCGGTAATCACCGCCGGGCTGAGCTTGCGGGTGATGATGCTGTACTGGTCCATCATCCAGCCCATGATCATGGGGTTGGTGTAGACATCGGGGGCGGGCACATCGACATCGGGGCCAATGAAGTTTGCGATCGCATCGATATAGCCCCGGCTCAGGCGCTCTAGCTCAAACTTGGAGAGCTCCTTGGGGTTGACCGTCACACCGCCCTTGGCACCGCCCAGGGGCAGGTTGAGCGCCGCACACTTAAACGTCATCCAAAAGGCCAGCGACTGCACCTCGTCGAGGGTGACGCCGGGGTGAAAGCGAATGCCGCCCTTGGTGGGGCCGCGGGTGTCGTCGTAGCGCACCCGGTAGCCCTGAAACACCTTGAGGCGGCCATCATCCATCCGCACCGGAATCGAGACCGTCAGGCTGGCCTTGGGGTAGCGCAGCCGCTCCGAGGCATCGTCAGAAATGGAAACGTACTTCAGCGCCTTCTCCAGGCGGCGGTTGGCATCAGACAAAATGGAGGTGGCCATGGGATCACCGGGGCTTGTAGGGAGGTCGATCTGGCAAATCTTGCCGCTGATATTAAGGTTCCGCCAACGGGAATCGGCGCGGCCAAAAAGCAATATTTTGTATTGAAAGCTACCGTTTAGCGATCCCCGCTCCCCCGTGCCCCTCACTGCGGCGCCAGACAGGTGCCCTCCCGCAGCAGGGTGGTCAACCGCTCCGGCGTCATGGGCCGCGAAAACAGGTAGCCCTGGCCGTACTGGTAGTTGAGCCCCAGCATCAGGTCGCGCTGGGCGGGCTGCTCAATGCCCTCGGCCACCAGGCTAAAGTTAATGCCCTCGGATAGGTTTGCGATCGCACGGCAGATCGCCACCTTCTGCAGGTTCTGCGCGTTGATCGGAATAAAGTAGCGATCGACTTTTACCTCATCAAAGCGAAACTGAAGCAGCTGGGCCAGCCCCGACTGCCCCATGCCAAAGTCATCGACCTTGAGCCGCAGCGACATATCCCGCAGCCCTTGCAGGCTTTGCAGGTAGCGCTCCAGATTGCTGTAGATGCCCCGCTCCGTAATTTCGATGCCAAAGTGGTTGCTGGCAATGCCCGCCCCCGCCACCCGCTGCATGATTCGATCTAAAAAGTCGTCGTCCTCCAGCTCCAGCGGGCTGATGTTGATGGACAGCGTAAACTGGGGGGCTAGCTCCTGCCACTGGGCCATCTGCTCGAGGGCGTGGCACAGCACCCAGTCGCTGATGCGGTGCACCAGCCCCGTCGCCTCCGCCACCGGAATAAACTCCCCCGGCGACACCCGCCCCAGTCGCGCCGAATCCCACCGAATCAGGGCTTCGGCCCCCACGATGGCCCCCGTCTGCATATGGCAGATGGGCTGGTAGGCCAGCCAAAACTCCGACTCGCTGCTGCGCTGCTCCAGGTAGGCCTCCAGGGTAATCTGCCGCAGCCGCCGCTGGGCCAGATCGCGGTTCCACACCTGAATGCGGTGCTGGGGCGTGTTCGAGCGGCGGTTGCGCTTGGCCTCGCGCAGGGCGGTTTCCGCCGCCTGGATCAGCCGGTTGATCGGGCTGTCTTCCTCAAAGGCGTCAATGGTGCCGCTGGCCACCCCAATGGAGGCCCCCACGCTGGAGCCGTCGATTTCAATCTCCAAAATCGCGGCCAGCACGCTGGCGGCAATGGTGGCCGGGGTGAGGCAGGGCTCGTTGGAGGCCGGGTCGGGGGCGGGCAGCAGCAGCAAAAATTCGTCGCCGCCGTTGCGCACGGCAATGCCGTCGTAGGGTTGGGCGTGGTCTTGCAGCACGGCCGCCACCGCCTTGAGCAACTCATCGCCCAGGTGGTGTCCCCGCTGGTCGTTGATCAGCTTAAACCGGTCGAGGTCCACAAACAGGCAGACCTCCCAGCGCTGCAGCTCCATATCTAAAACGCGGCGGTTGTAGAGGCCGGTGAGCGGGTCGTGTATCACGCCGCTGACCTCGGCAAAGGTCATGTAGAGCAGGTCGGCGGACAGGGGCGTCACCAGGGTCATATACCAGCCCGAAATTTCGCCCTTGTACTGGTACTCCAGCCGCCGCGACTCGCCCGTCTTCAGGCATTGCAGGTAGAGGTCAATCAGCGGCTCCTGGTAGGGGTAGACCTGCTGACGGTGAATGGGCATCTGCTCACAGAGGCGATCGCCCGGTCGCAGCAAATTTTCGGTGATGGCCAGGGCGGCGGGGTTGAGCTTCAGCAGGGTGAGGTCGTTGCCGGTGCGCTCGCACAGCACCTTGCCGGTCAAGGCCTGCTCCCAGGTGGCCTCCAGCAGATGAAAGGTTTCGCCCAGGTAGCGCAGCCGCCGCTGGCTGCGCAGCAAAAAAATCACCGCCATCCAGGAGACCCCGGCGGTGACCCAGTGCCAGGGGGTACTGTGGATGTGCAGGGCGCTGAGGGTGTGGCCCACCCCGCAGCTAAACACAAACGCCATTGTAAACAGCAAATTTAGCCAAATTTCCCGCTTAGCCGTCAGCAACAGCGGCAGCAGCGTGAGGGGTATAGCAAAATAGGCCGCTGCGATCGCGCCGTTAGCAGCAGTCTCCATGGCCGTGGTGCTCCCCTGTAAGATTGCCCCTAAACACCTTCAGCCTATGGCCTGGGCGGTCAATTGAGGCATAAACGCCACATTATTATCGATGCCCCGCCGCACCGGGCACCGGGAAAACACGGGTTGATCCCCGGCTTCACCCCACTGTGGATCCATTGCTATCGGCCTGCTGTTGCCAATGCAACACCCTGTTGCGAAGCACAACAAACCTTGTCGGGGCGTAAAGGTTCAGCCCTAGAGGTGGTCGTTAAGGGCTGCCCCCCCGAGAATAGGAGCATACCCCTGGCCCGAGCACCGTGAAACCACAGCTCACCGGCCAGGCTCATCTAAAGGACTGACACCATGACCACACCCCAGGAAGTGCTCGAGCACCTCAAGCAGCTTGAAAAGGTCAACACCGTGCAGAGCGCCCTCTACCGCGAAGAGGCCCAGGATGTACTGGCCGACGACACCGTCAGCCTCAAGTGGCGGCGGGCCATTGCCGATCGGCTCAACCAGGCCAACCACGACCTCGCTCTGCACACCGTCAGCAGCGAAGACAGCTACTAATACTGAATCCGACTTGGATAGCCCCGGTTTGTCTGGGCAGACACCGTTTGC
>DATIVG010000249.1:0-1600 GCA_035466075.1 Nodosilinea sp.
CTGCCCCCCTACCACCGCCTGGGAACTCCACCGCGCCTGGCCCGAAGCCCAGTTTGTGTTGGTGCAAGAGGCCGGGCATTCAGCCATGGAACCGGGGATTACCCATGCGTTGATTGAAGCCACCGATGCGTTTGCGCGGCATTAGGTAGGGAGGTGAGGAAGGTGGGGAAGGCGGGGAAGTGGTTAGAGGGAAAAAGTTAGGGACGGTGGGGGAGGTAGGGAAGGTGGGGAAGCGGTCTGAGGTACAACACAGACTGGTTGCACCGACTGGCTACAGCTAAAGCTCCCCCATCCCCCCTAACTCCCTCACCCCCCAACTCCCTACTCCTCCAGCACCCGCCGCGCGATCCACCGCTGCGCTACCCACAGGCCGCCTGCCACCGTGGCCCCCAGCCAGAGCCCGCGGCCCAGCTGGGTATGGCCGTCGAGCAGGCACCAGCCGCCCAGCAGGCCCAGACCCACGGTGCCGCCCGCCACGGTCGTCAGCATGGCCCGCAGGGCCTGGTGGGTGGCGACCACCTGGGCGGCTAGATCGGCGGGGGGCCGGGCACCCAGGGTCTTGGCTGCGGCCTGAAACGACTCGTAGTTGGTGGGGTCAACCTGGTAGTAGGTGCCCAGCTCGTCGTCGCGCAGGGCGGAGACGGTGTAGAGGCCAAACTGCTTGGCCTGGGCAATGGCGTCGCGAATTTGTCGCCGGGTGGCGATCGGGCCCAGGGCCTCAAACACTGACTGGCGGTAGACGCCGGTTTTGGCCATGGCCAGCACCCGGTCGGTGAGGTCTAGGGATGAGGGGGGGGAGGCATTCACGGGGTTTGTCACTCCTGGGCGGGGCCTGGGCGGCTGCCAACAGAAAACTTGTACTACCTGATATTACGAAAAAATCACAGCTCCCCACAGGCCTGGGCTGCTGTGCTATTGATTAAGCTCAGATTAAGGGAAGTCTGTCTTAATCTACTGCCCTGGCGAGTGCTGGCCTTTGGCCGTCAGCGGCGACATCTACCTGTAGTAAGGGGCAGCTATGGCCACCGCGCAACACCAGACGCTGGGCGACTTAGCCCAGGGTGCGATCTCAAAGTATCTCAAACAAACCGTCGCCCAGACGGATGCAGTGCTGGCTGACACCGATCCCGAAAACCTGCACCAGATGCGGGTGGGGCTGCGGCGACTGCGCACGGCGGTGCAGGTGTTTGGGCCTGGCCTGGCGCTGCCCAAGGCGGGGCGCGAGGCCAGGGTGGCGGCGGTGGGCCGCCAGCTCGGTACCCTGCGCGATCTCGATGTGATTGGGGCTACCCTGCGCGATCGCTACGCCCCCGACCTGCCCGACAACGAGCAAGCCTGCCTGGGCGAAGTGCTGCTGGCCCTGGCCAAGCGACGCCACAAAACCTTTAAGCAGGTCAAAAAGCTGCTCCAGGGCAAGCGCTACCAACGGCTCACCCAGGCCCTAGGCGACTGGGTGGCGGAGCCAGACTATGGCGCGATCGCACCTCTGCCCGCCGACCAGATGATTGTCGATCTGGTGTCGCCGCTGGTGAGTCAGCTGTGGCTGCACCCCGGCTGGCTGGTGGGCACCAAGGCCACCAGCGGCGGTGCAGTCGCCAAC
>DATIVG010000250.1:0-1574 GCA_035466075.1 Nodosilinea sp.
GAAGCTCAGGGGAGCTGAAGATCTACATCCAAGTCAGGCCCTCGCCTGCCGCTGCTCTAAACCCCACAGGCCATCGCTACCGATAGAGTAGAGAAGGTCTATGGGCAACGGGGGCAAGCACAATGGAAAGCACAGCACAAAAGCGGGTAGTGGTGGTCGGCGCAGGCTGGGCCGGGTTGGGGGCCGCCTATCACCTGGCTCGCCAGGGCTACGCTGTCACCCTGCTCGAAGCCGGAGCCTACCCCGGCGGCCTGGTGGCGGGCTGGCAAACCCCCCAGGGCCGCGCCGTTGAGGCGGGCATTCACGGGTTTTGGTACCCCTACCGCAATATCTTTGCCCTCACCGACCAGCTCGGCCTTCAGCCCTTTACCCCCTGGACGCGATCGGCTCAGTATTCGCCCCAGGGGCTCGAAGTCGAGTCGCCGCTGTTTCAGGCCCAGCCCTACCTGCCTACGCCGCTGGGCACCTTTCTCTACACCGACTTCAAGCGGCTGCCGCTGATCGACCGGCTCTCGGCCCTGCCGCTGCTGCAAGCGCTGATCGACTTCGACAACAGCGACGACGCCTGGCAGCGCTACGACCGCATCACCGCCCGCGAGCTGTTTCGCCAGTACGGGGTGTCGGCCCGGCTCTACCACGAATCGTTTGAGCCGATGCTGCTGGTGGGGCTGTTTGCTCCGGGCGAGCAGTGCTCGGCGGCGGCGGCGCTGGGCATGCTCTACTACTTCATCCTGGCTCACCAGCCTGACTTTGATGTGCGCTGGTGCCGGGGCACGGTGGGGGCACAGATCTTTCGCCCCTGGACGGCGGCGATTGAGCAGGCGGGGGGCAAAATTCTCGCCAACCACCGGGTGTCGGATGTGCGGGTGGCAGACAACCGGGTGACGGCGGTGGTCTGTAGTGGTGCCGGGGGCGACGAGGTGTTTGAGGCCGATGCGGTGGTGTTTGCCGTGGGCATCAGCGGGCTGAAAAAGATCGTGGAGCAGTCGGCGGGGCTGAGAGCCCGGCAGGAATTTCGCGATATTCGCAATCTGGGGGCGATCGATGTGCTGGCGGTGCGGCTGTGGTGCGATCGCAAGATCCCCATCCCCCTACCCTCCAACGCCTGCTTTGGCTTTCACCCCACCACCGGCTGGACTTTCTTTGACCTCAACGCCCTCCACGACGAGTACCGCGATGAACCGGGCACCGTAGTCGAGGCCGACTACTACCACGCCAACCAGCTCCTGGCCCTAGACGACGACCAGGTGATAGCCCAGGTGCAGCAAGACCTGGCCGGGTGCATTCCCGCCTTTGGCGATGCCAAGATCATCGACCACAGCGTGGTGCGCATTCCCCAGGGGGTGACCCACTTTGCCCCCGGCAGCTACCGCTACCTGCTGCCCACAACCACCAGCTTCGGCAACCTGTTCATGGCGGGCGATTGGATTGTCACCCGCCACGGCTCTTGGTCGCAGGAGAAAGCCTACGTGACGGGATTGGAAGCGGCGAACCGGGTGGTTGCAACCCTGGGCCAAGGCCAGCCTGCGGAGATTTTGCCGGTGATACCTGACGAGCCGCATATTCAGGTGATG
>DATIVG010000251.1:0-10222 GCA_035466075.1 Nodosilinea sp.
GCCGCTGCCACCGCCGACCGCATTTTTGTGATGGATGGCGGCTGCATTGTGCAGCAGGGTCGCCACCGCGATCTGGTGCAGCGGCCCGGCCTCTACCGCGACCTGTGGGAGCAGCACCAGCTGGAGTCGGCCCTGCAGAGCTAGGGGACCTCGGGGTCGGTGGTGACGGGCTGCTGCAACAGCCACAGGCCGGTGGTGGTCATGCCCGAGTCGTCGGGGCGCACCAGCACAAAGTGCAGGCCGCCGCTGGCCTGTTTGCGCTGCTCAAAGCGCTGCCCGGCGGCGGCCACCTCGGGGTCGCTAAAGGTGGTAAACACCCAGCGATCGCACAGTCCGGCCTCCAAAATTAGCCCGTCGGGGTCGCCGCGCCGGTAGCTCAGCCAGGCCGGCTCCTGGGTTTGAATCCACTGGGCCAGGGCCAGGGCCTGCCGCCCGGCATCGACCACCACGCCGGGAATGGGGGTGGTGCTGGCCAGCCCGAGCCGCGAGGGCAGCCGGTCGGGGGGCAGCTGGCTGACCGGAATGGGCTCGTAGGGCAGGGTTTGCTCAAAGTCGTAGGCGGCCAGGGCGGTGAAGCCCCAGCGGTCGCCCCAGAGTCGGTCGGGCAGGGGTACCGGGGGTGCGGCCTCAATGTGCAGCGGCTGGTAGGGAATGGGAATGGCGTTGGGCTGGCTGGGGTACCACTGGGCCCGCTGCCGCAGCCACTGGTGCAGGGCGGGGGTGTGGCGGCGGGGCACCACGGCCAGGCCCAAGGGCTGGCAGGCGGTGGTAATCAGCGACAGGGCCTGGGGCCGAAACACCTGAATGGCGGTGGGGGGCGCACCGGCTTTGGCGATGGCGATGGCGATCTGTTCGCCCACCCAGGCGGCGTTGACCGCTGACTGGGGGGTGGTGGCCCCGTAGCTAAAGGCAAAGTCGTCGCTGCACAGCAGCAGCTCCCAGAGGGATTCGCCGCTGGGGCTGGCCAGGGGGGGGCGGTGCAGATCGGCCTGCCAGAGGGGCATAGGGGTTACCGGGGCAGGGGGCTAAGACGGGCGGACTCGGCGCTGGGCGCGTACATCTGGCTGAGGTATTCGGCCACCATGCGATCGCTGTTGTAGTGGGGGGCGCAGGTGCGAATCGACGCCTTCATCATGGCGATCCACTGGCGGGGCAGGCCGGTGCGATCGCGCTGGTAGTAGAGCGGAGCGATGTGCTGCTCCAGCAGGTCGTAGAGGGAGTCGGCATCCTGCTGGTTTTGGTGGTCGGGGTCGGGGCCAGGGTCGGGGCTGGGATGGCGGGGGCCAATCACCCAGCCGTTGGCCACCTGGTCGCCGCCGCCGGGCTGGTAGGCCTCGGCCCACCAGCCGTCGAGGGTGCCACAGTTGAGGCCGCCGTTGAGGGCCACCTTTTGGCCGCTGGTGCCCGAGGCCTCGGGGCGGCGGGGGTGGCTGAGCCAGAGGTCTACCCCGGCCAGCAGCAGCTTGGCCACGGCCATGTCGTAGTCTTCGATGAAGGCGACGCGATCGCGCAGGGCCGGGTGGCGGCACCACTCCATCAGCCGCTGGATGATCCGCTTGCCCTCGTCGTCGCTGGGGCTGGCCTTGCCCGCAAAGATAATCTGGATGGGGCGGCGGGCGTGGGCCAGCACCCGAATCGCCCGGTGCAGGTCGTAGAACAGCAGCTCGCCCCGCTTGTAGGGGCTAAAGCGGCGGCCAAACCCCAGGGTGAGCACCTGGGGGTCGAGCAGCTTGTCCACGGCGGCGATTTCGTCGGCGGCCTCGCCCCGGTGGCGGCGGGCGGCGCGTACCCGGTCGCGGGTGTAGGCAATCAGCCGCTCCTTGAGCAGGCCGTGGCGCTGCCACAGCTGCTCGTCGGGAATGGCGTTGACGCCCTCCCCCAGGGCGGGGGCGGCGAGCTGGGTGGTCCACTGGGGGCCGAGGTGCTGACGGTAGAGATCCATCATCAGCGGGGCGGTCCAGGTGCGGGCGTGGACGCCGTTGGTGATGGCACCGATGGGCACCTGGGGGGTGTCGAGGTCGGGGTAGAGGGCCTGCCACATCTCGCGGCAGAGCTCGCCGTGGCGGTGGCTGACGCCGTTGGCGCGACCGCTCAGCCGCAGGGCCAGCACCGTCATCGAGAACAGATCCCAGGGGTCGTCGGGGCGGCGGTTGCCCAGGGCCAAAAAGTCTTCCCGCGACAGGCCGAGCTGGGGCCAGTAGCCCCCCAGCAGCGATTCGATCAGGTCGGCGGAAAACACATTGCTGGCCGCCGACACCGGCGAGTGGGTGGTAAACACGCTGCGCTGGCGCACCAGGGGTGCGATCGCACCAAAGTCGGCCTCGCCGTAGCGCAGCTCGCGGTGGGCCACCTCCAGCAGACCAAAGGCCCCGTGGCTGCCGTTGAGGTGGTACACCATCGGCTCGATGTCGAGGGCGTAGAGCATGCGCACCCCGCCAATGCCCAGCACCAGGGCCTGGGCCAGGCGGGTTTCGGGGTTGCCGCCGTAGAGCTGGCTGGTGATGCGGCGGTCCAGAGAGTCGTTGTCGCTGCGGTCGGTGTCGAGCAGGTAAAGCTGCGATCGCCCCACCTGCACCCGCCACACCTGCACCCGCACCGTGCGCTGGCGAATGTCGAGCTTGATCGTCACCGGCTGGCCAAACTCGTCGCGCACCAGCTCCATGGGCAGGTGGGTGACCTCGCAATGGCTGTGGTGCTCCTCCTGCCAGCCGCTGCGGTTGAGCCGCTGGTGAAAGTAGCCCTGGCGGTAGAGCAGCCCCACCCCCACCATCGGCACCCCCAGATCCGAGGCCGACTTGAGGGCATCGCCCGCCAGCACCCCCAGCCCGCCCGCGTAGAGCGGCAGCGACTCGTGCAGGCCAAACTCCACGCAAAAGTAGGCCACCGGGCGGTCGAGGCTGAGGTGGGCCTGCCCCGCCGCCGGGCTCAGCCCCTCGCGGCGGTAGCGGTCAAACTCGCTGGCCAACTGGCCCAGGCGGTTGAGGTAGTGGGGGTCTTCGGCCACCTGCCAGAGGCGCTCGTCGGGCACCGCCTCCAGCAGCGCCACCGGGTTGTGGCCGCAGGTCTGCCAGCGGGCCGGGTCAATGGTGCTGAACAAAGCCACCCGTTCCTCCGTCCAACTCCACCAGTAGTTGTAGGCCAGGTCGGCCAGGGCTACCAGGGGAGTGGGGAGTTTTGCCTTGAGGCGCTGTGCAGAAGTCATGGGGCAGGGGTAAAACGTCCGGCCAGAGGGCGGCTCTCCCAAAAGCGAGAGGGCGCGCTCCTACCCATGCTATATGATGGGTGCGCCCAGGGCAGTATTACAGCGGAGGGCAAGGGTGAATCAAGTCTTACGGGTGAATCGGGCGACGGTGTTTGTGCTCAGGCCAGAGCCGCCGTCGCAGCTGGCGGCCAACGAGCAGGTGGCGGTGCCGGTGGGCAGCGTCTACGCGCTGCAATCCTACGCCTACGCCGATATCAACGGCGGCTTCAACGGCCACATTAAGGTGGCACTGCGCGATCGCACCCTTAACAATTTCAACACCTGGTTTGTGCCCAGCCGCGACACCCAGGTAGAGCTCGACGGCGTAGTGGTCTACCCCCACGAGGACCAGGAAACCACCTCCACCCTGTGGATCAACACCGGCACCCTGCTCAAGCGCCGCCCCCTCGACTCCACGCTGCTCGCCCCCAGCGAAGTCGTCGCCGTGCCCCGCGGGCAGTCCTACCCGCTGCAGTCCTACGCCTTTGCCGACAGCCAGGGCAACTTCAACAACCACATCAAATTCGCCATCCGCAACGCCGCCGATTTCGTCAACGGGCTGAGCACCTGGTTTGTGTTTACCCCCCACGCCTTTGTCACCCTCGACGACGACGTGGTCTACCCCCGCCCCGACCCCAACGCCTTTGTGCTGCGGATCACCCAAAACACCCTGTTCAAACGCCGCCCGGTAGACAGCGGTGCCCTCGCCCCCAACGAGCAGGTGGCGGCCTCGCCGGGCACCACCCTGGTGCTCAGCAGCTACGCCTTTGCCGATGCCCAGGGCCCGTTCAACGGCCACATTCGCTTTGCCATTCGGTACGTCAAAGACGACATCAACGGGTTGAATACCTGGTACGTGTTCCAGGGCCACGCCCGGGTCGAGCGGGCCGGGGTGGTCGTCTACCCGCCCGCCCCCACCCCGCCGCCGCCCCAGTACGTGGGCCGTCCCTTCCGGCTGCCGGGCAACAGCTCCACCTTCTACACCGACCAGCCGATCATTCCCGGCGGCAGCTTTACCTGGGGCGAGGCCACCCGCGACGCCACCCGCATTCCCGAAACCCAGGCCATCGTAGACAACATCATCGGCCTGGCGCGGGCCCTCCAGCCGGTGCGCGATCGCCTCAATCGCCCCTTTCAGATCAACTCCTGGTATCGGCCCCCGGCGGTGAATGCGGCGGTGGGCGGCGCCTCCCAAAGCCAGCACCTGTTTGGCCGCGCCGCCGATATTCAGGTGCAGGGGCTCAGCGGTCGCCAGGTGGCCAACGCGGTGATGCTCACCTGGCCGGGGGGAGTGGGCATCTACAGCAATATCCCCAACATCATTCACCTCGACACCGGCTCCAAGCGCACCTGGGGCTTTTAGTCGGGGTGCTGTCGGGCGCTGAGGCGTGGGTTGAGGCGTGGGTTGAGACAAGCGGCCTGGCGGCTCCCCATCGAGGGTCTGGCTACCATGTCTTGCGGTGAGAATTATCTGGTTATTATGAAGGGCAGATCATCTATATCGTTGTTGAAAGTCCATGGCTCAGCCCAAACATACCCAGGCCCACCTGTCGCGCACGGTGCCCAAAGATCAGTCCGAATTTTTCAAAAAGCGCACCCGCGACTCGATGGAGTACTACATGGGGGCCAAGCTGCTGGAGGTGGGGGTAAACCCCAAAACCACCGTCTACCGCTGGACGTCGGAGATCAAGGGCAGCCAGGAAGTGATCACGGTGAGCGCCTACTGGGGCGACTCGCGCGAAAAGCTGGAAGCCGACGAGCAGGCCTGAGGCCATGGCGATTCTCCCTAGCGCTGCCGCAGCCGGGCCATGAAGAAACCATCCATATGGTGGCGGTGGGGCCAGAGCCGCACCCAGCCTTCTGGAGCAACGGCCAGGGGGTAGGCAAAATCGGGACCGGGGGGCTGCACCTGCCAACTGGGGTGGGCCTGGCAGAAAGCCTGCACAATAGCTTCATTTTCAGCGGGGTGCAGGGTGCAGGTGGCGTAGACCAGGGTGCCGCCGGGTTTGACGCAGCGGGCGGCCTCGGCCAGCAGCTCGGCTTGCAGCTCGGCCAGGGTGGCGATGCTGGCGGGGGTTTGGCGCCAGCGGGCGTCGGCGTGGCGGTGCAGGGTGCCCAGGCCCGAGCAGGGGGCATCGACCAGCACCCGGTCAAACTGGTGGTGCAGGGGGGCCAGGTCGGTGCTGTCGCCCGCCTGGGTTTGCAGGTTGGTGAGGCCCAGGCGGGCGGCGTTGGCGGTAATTTTTTTGAGCCGAGAGGGGGCGCGATCGCAGGCCACCACCCGGCCACTTGCCCCGACGATTTCCGCGATCTGGGTGGCCTTGCCCCCCGGCGCGGCGCACACATCTAGCACCGTTTCCCCCGGCTGGGGGTCGAGCAGCAGCCCCACCAGCTGGGCGCTGGCATCCTGCACGCTCCACCAGCCCGCCTCGTAGCCCGGCAGGTCGGTGAGGGCCCCCTGGTGCTCCACCAGGCGCAGGCCAAAGGGCAGACCGGCCAGGGGGGCCACCGCCACCCCCGCCACCTCAAACGCCGTGGTGACGGCGGCCACCGACACCTGCTGGCGGTTGACCCGCAGGTCGATGGCGGGCACCTGGTTAAACCACCGGCAGAGCTGCTCGGTTTCATCCAGCCCCAGCTGCTCTAGCCACAGGGCCACCAGCCAGTCGGGGTAGCTGTGGGCCACGCCCAGGGCCGCCACCGGCGACTCAGGCAGCCCCAGCGGATCGCCCGCCGCCGCCTGCCGCCCGTACTGGCGCAGCAGCCCGTTGACCACCGCCGCCAGGCGGCCCAGCCCGTTGGCCTTGGCCAGCTCAACGCTGGTATTGACCGCCGCCGAGGCCGGTACGGCGCTGAGGTAGCGCAATTGGTACAGCCCCAGGTGCAGCACCAGACGCAGCACCGGGGGCTGTTTGTCGGCGGGGCGGCTGCCCAGCTGGTCGATCAGGGCATCCAGGGTGCGCTGGCGACGGACGATGCCGTAGACCAGCTCGGTTGTAAAGGCGCGGTCGCTATCGCTGAGGTCGCCCTGGCCCAGGGTGCGGTGCAGCGCCACATCGGCGTAGGCCCCCGCCTGCACCTGAAGCAGCACGTTCAAAGCCAGCTGCCGCGCCCCAGCCGGTGCGGTAGCTCGAGTGGTCATAGGTTTAGCCCAGCGACAGGGGGGATACTAGCGGAGTCAACAGTGGGGCAGGTTATTTCTTAGCCATGCCCTTGGCGGCGCGCCTGGAAATCTGCGGGTCGCGCTTGGCGGTCTGCTGGTCGTTTTTGCGGCGACGGCGATCGCGCCAGTCGGCGGCGGTCAGGTAGGCCACCCCCCCGGTCACCAGCACCATCAGCACCAGAGCAAGGGTGGCCAAAATGCTAAATGCTTGGGCTTGTACGGTCGCGTCCATAGGTCGATGTTGATGACGGGTCAGGGTGATCTAGAAACCGTTGCGGCCCCACACGACCATCGACAGCGAGAAGGTAAAGATTACCAGCAGCGAAACCCAGCCAAAGGTCAAGATATCCATAGGTGCTTTCTAACGGCTCAAAACAACACAGCTACTCTTAGCATAATGCCACAGCGGTTTCGCCCTTTACAGCCCTCTCGCCTCTTTTCTCCACCTGCTCTTTTCTCTGCGGCCAGCCCGCCGCTCTGGCGACGGCGGAGAAAGGCGACCTCGTCCCCCACCGCCCAGCCGCCCCCCGTGAGGGGACTTAGCCCAGGAGCCGTCATCCATGGATTGTCAATGATCGCCAATGGTTTCAGAATCAGCGGTTATAGGCCCTAGCCTGATGTGGCTCTAGCCCGGTGGGGGGCGGCCACGGCGACGCCTGTAGCATCAGGATTTGAGCCAGACAGGATTTGAGCCAGAATGGATGACACGCCCTAAAATAGACCCAACATTAGACCCGCCCCGGCAGCTGGGGCCCTACGGGTAGGACATTGAGACTATGGCACTGCCAGTCGGCCAGTTTTTTCGGGTCTGCAACCCCAGCAAAACCCTGGATCTGGGCAAGCCCGAGGACGCCCAGTACTACATTGACTTTTCGCCGGTGCGCGGCAGCGATGTGATCCACGAGCTGGAGCGCACCATCGTGCTGTCGGAGGATGAGCCCACCTGTCAGCTGTTTACCGGCCACATTGGCTGCGGCAAGTCAACGGAGCTGTCGCGGCTGAAGACAACCCTGGAAAAACTGGGCTACCACGTTGTCTACTTTGAGTCGTCCGAAGACCTGGACATGGCCGATGTGGATATCAGCGACATTCTGCTGGCCATTGCCCGCCAGGTCAGCCGCAGTTTAGAGGAGGCCCGCATTCGCCTGGAGCCCACCCGGTTTCAGCGGCTGCTCCAGGGCACCGTGGAGCTGCTCAACTCCGAGGTCACCGGCTTTAAGCTCAAGCTGCCGGAGGTGCAGGTGGCGGGCACCGGCGTCAAAGTGCCGGAGGAGATCGGCCTGACCCAGGCCGGGGGCGACTATTCGCTCTCCTTTGGCATCGGCCAGTTGACCACCCGCGCCAAGGACAGCAAGGATATTCGCACCCTGCTGCGCCAGCACCTGGAGCCCCGGGTCAACACGATTTTAGAAGCCCTCAACGGCGAGCTGATTGCCCCGGCCCAGCAGCAGCTGGCCCAGCGGGGCAAGGCCGGGCTGGTGGTGATCATCGACAACCTCGACCGCATCGACAACAAGCCCAAGCTCCAGGATCGGCGACAGCCGGAGTATCTCTTTGTTGACCGGGGCGACCAGCTCAAGAAGCTGCGCTGCCACATTGTCTATACAATTCCGCTGATTTTGGCGTTTTCTAACGAGCGGGAAAACTTGATCAACCGCTTTGGCTCTGAACCCCAGGTGTTGCCCATGGTGCGCACCTCCAACCGCGATGGCAGCCGCTGCGAGGCGGGGCTGACGGCCCTGCGCCAGATGGTGCTGCGGCGGGCGTTTCCGGGGCAGTCGGAGGAGGCGCAGTGGGCTGCCCTGGCCGAGGTGGTCGATGCCCCGGAAACCCTCGATACCCTCTGTCTGGTCAGCGGTGGCCATGTGCGCAACCTGCTGGTGCTGCTGCACAGCTGCCTTAGAAAAACTGACCCGCCGGTGGAAAAAGAGCTGCTGGAGCGGGTGATCAGCCAGCGGCGATCGGCGATTGTGAAAACCATCACCGCCGAGGAGTGGCAGCTGCTGCGCCAGGTGCGGCGAGAGCAGGCGGTGAAGGGCGAAGAGGAGTATCAGACCCTGCTGCGCAGTCTGTTTGTGTTTGAGTATCGGGATGCTGACCAGAGCTGGTTTGACCTCAACCCGGTACTGTTAGCCGCTGAGGCCCTGGGCGATGACTGACTCGACCTTTGTCCAGACGACCGCCACCCAGCCCGACGATACCCTGGCTGAGCTGCTGCGCCTGCTGACCCTGTGCCGGGGTGAGTTTGGGCTGATTTTGGCGGTGTGCAATGGGTCGGCCCTGCGCCAGCAGCTGATTGAGCAGGTGTATCAGCAGCGCCCCTACCCGCTGACCCGGCTGGCCCTGGCCCCTGGCACCCAGTCTCTGTATCGGGCGATCACCGAGGCAATGCAGGCCGACCCCGCCGAGGCGGTGATGGTCACCAACCTGGAGGCCCTGCCCAATGTGGATCAGCTGCTGGGCGGGGCCAACCAGATTCGGGAGGAGTTTCGCCGTCTTCAGCAGCCCCTGGTGCTGTGGATTACCGATCAGGGGCTCCAGCGGCTGATGCGCGATACCCCCGACCTCTACAGCTGGGCCGACACCGTGGAGTTTGCCACCCCGGCGGCGGCCCACCTGGCGTTTTTGCACGGCCTCACCGAGCAGGTTTGGGCCAGGGTGCTCAATTCGCGAGAAAACCAGTTTCTCAGCCGCACCGATCTGGATCTGGCACCGGGTTCGCCCCAGGTGTCGGAGCTGACCCTGGCCCTGGCGGCGCTAGAGCAGCAGCAGGTGGCGCTGCCCCCAGAGCTGGCGGCTGACCTGGCCTTTTTGCAGGGGCGGATGGCTGACCAGCCCGCGGCGGCCCGCGAGGGGTTTGAGGCCAGCCTGGCCCAGTGGCAGGCGCTGGTGCCCGCTGAAGCCGACCCCGCCGGGCCAGCTCACCCCCAGGCCCAGGAACGGGTGGGGCATTTGTGGTTTTACCTGGGGCTGTGGTGGCGAGACCATGCGGTGCGGCACCGCGCTACCACCCCCGAGTCGCTGGCCCAGGCGGAGAGCTATTTTGAGCAGGCGGTGTCTACCTTTGAGCGGCTGGGCCGACCGGAGCTGGCGGCGACCTACATCAACTACTGGGCTGAGACCCTGCAACGCCAGGGCAAGGGGGATGAGCTGGCGGCGGTGGTGATGCGGGCACTGCCCCTGCATCAGCAGTATTCCGATGCGCTGCGCCAGGCGCGGCTGTACGGCTTTTGGGCGGAGGCCGATCTGGCCAGGGGCAATCCCCAGAGCGCCCAGGAGCATGCCAAACGGGCCCTGGCCCTACAAGATCAAGGCCTGGCGGCGCTGGCTGGCGATCGCCAGCACCAGGCGCTGCTCGACTGGGAGCAGGCCTTTAGCCGGGGCTGGTACCTGTACTCTCTGGGCAAGGCGACGGGGCGGCTGGGGGACCGGGGGGGTGCGATCGCACACCTAGAAACCGCCAAGGCCATCGCTCGCTCCGACTACGACCCCGACCTCTACCGCCACATTTTGGCCGACCTGGCCCAGGCCTACTTCGATCGAGGCGACTACCGTCTCGCCTTCGACACCCGCGAGACCCAGGCCGCCATTGAGAGCCGCTTTAACTTTCGCGCCTTCATCGGGGCCGGACGCATTCAGCCCAAGCAGTCGGTGGCCAACCCGGCCCTGCCCACCCTCTCGCCGGTCGAGAGCATCGCCCCCGAAATCATTGCCTCGGGCCGCGAAGCCGACGTCCACCAGCTGGTGCAGCGCATCGAGCGCGACGACAAGCGGTTTACAGTCATCTACGGCCCCTCGGGGGTGGGCAAAAGCTCCAT
>DATIVG010000252.1:0-25153 GCA_035466075.1 Nodosilinea sp.
GGCGCGGCGGCCACAGCTTCATCAGCTACGGCCTGGGCGGCTACGGCTTCGTCGGTGACGGGTTCAGCCTGGGCGATGGGGTCGCTGGGGGAAGTCCACACCCGGAAAATGCCGTCTACTGGCTCCGTAGGAGGCTCGACCGGGGCTGCTGCCTTGGGAGCTGGCACAAGGGTCCAGCTCTGGGCCTGGAGCTGGGGGTTTTGGGCTTCATAGGCTGCGATCGCACTGGCTACCGCATCGGCCCGGCGCTTTTGATCGCGGCGAATGCTGGGCTCCGTATTGCCCAGGCCAGGGGCATTCCACCGCCCAGTTTTGGGGTTGATGTAGGAACGGGTGCGGGCGACTAAGATAGCCTCCGACCCCTCTAGCCCCTGGGCCTTGGCCTCGGCCAGGCGCTCGATATAGCCCACCTCGCCAATGGCCGCCAGGGGCGACTGATTGGCCAAGTCCAGGCCGTTGAGGGTTTCTTCCAGGGTGAGATTGAGGCCATGCTTGAGGGCTCGCCGCCGCAAAACTTGCCCCTGATTGCTCAGGCGGGCCAGCTGCTTTTGGTCGGCCTCCGCCGGGGTTTGAGCCCCATGCTGGTACGAGAACGTACCCATGTTCCACACCCGGTTGCCGGGATCGGTGTGGCCAAAGTAGGCGGGGTTGATGGCGCCATTGGGCGTGCGCGTTCCCTCGGCACTGCCCACCGCCCAGGCCACCAGCGAATCGGAGTTGCCGTCAAACAGCCGGGGCAACGGATCTGCCACCGGCTTGGGCGCAGCCAGCTCGGCCCGTGCTGCTAGCACCGCCGCCGAAGGCTCCATGCCAAAATCTAAGGCCACTACCGGCTCAGGGGCCGCGGGCTCAGGGTCAGGCGCAGAGACGGCCTCGGGAGGCGGGGCCGCCGCCACTAACACCGCTGTAGGCAACGGTGGTGCCGGGGGCAGCAGGGCGGTGGCCGACGTGCTGTCGTTGAGGGCCACCGCGACCCCCCGGCGATAGACCCCGGCGGGCAATTGCTGCGGCGAGTGGTAGCGCATCGGCGGGTTGGCCGCCTGAGCCGGAATCGGCAGCGGTGCATTGGCGGCATCGGCGGGAGCTGTTGCCAAAGGGGGCGCGGTCAGGGCCTCAGCGGCCGCCCCCTCAGCCTGCTGATCGGCCCACTGGGGCGGCGCTAGCTCAAAGGTCAAAATGCTGTCTTCGGCCTGGGCGGCGGTGGGGCCAAGCATGGCTAACAAAGCACTGGCGGCGAGAAGGGTGGGGGTGGGCTTCATGGGAGGAGGCAAGGTTAGAGCAAAGAGAATAGATGGCCAGAGCAGCGTCAATCGGCGCTAAAACTTCAGGGCGGGAGAGGGATGGTTCAACGACTGTTCCAGCACCCGATCGGAGGGTTCCACAATGGCCCAGGCTCCGTCGGGCTGGCGACGCAGGGTGGCAAACTGAATGTGCTGCCCCCGCCCCATCACCTCTCCAGCCGCCAGGGGACCCAGCCTGGGGTACCGCACGCCGCAGTAGCGAAACAGGTAGGCAGGTACCTCTGGGGTCGAAAAATAGATGCAGTGAAAGCCCTTGGAGGCGAGTTCGACCTTGCCTGCAAAGGGAGCCCGCAGGCGCGTGCCCCGCAGCCGTACCGAAATATCGCCCAGGCTGCCGGTCACCAGCTGCCCGGCAACTCGATCGCCTGACTCGATCTCCCAAGCCTGCTTGAGCACGATCTGGCGGGGCACAGCGGCAGGTAGCCTGGCGCAGCTGCCCAGACTCACCAGGGCCAGCACCAGCGCCAATTGCCTGATGGGGCGAGGCACCCAGCGATTGAGCAGGGCAAAAAAAGCACCGGTCAGTGGTGGGGCCGGGGGGCGGATGGGGGGGCGCGCAGCCTGTGGCGATGGCGACCTGAAAGCTTTTCTGAGCTTGGCTAGGGAATGACTAAAACCGAAAGCGATAGCCAGCGTACTCGTCATTTTCGTAAAGAATCACTAGCTGAACAGAGGGATCCCAGGCCATGGGATAGGCTTCGCGCTCGGAGACCACTCCGGAGCGCACCTGCAAGGGCGAGAGGGTGCAGTAGGGCTCGGCGAGAATCTTGCGCACCGAGTCTTTGGGATCGCGCTCTGGCACAACCAGCAGCTGGGCAAGCTGCTCGCGGCTGAGCTGGGCATTGCTCTGGACAATCTTTTCGCAACCTTCGGTGGTTTGGGGGCGGGCCGCTGAGAGCATGCCGCGAATGCCCTGACCATCGATGAGCAATAGCCCAATGGCTAAGGCTAGCCCCGTGGCCACAAAGGGCTTAACCGTAGCCAGGGTGACCGATCCTCCTGATTGATGGGTAGAAACCATAGAACATCTCCAAAAATGCTAGACCAACGCTGCCAGCCCCCAGGAACCTAACAAGGGCCTCAAAAAGAACCTAAATCTGACCGCCGACCACCAGACCCACCACCAGCAAAAACACGCGAATGGCGGGGCCAAAAGCCAGTCTGGGAGCCAGGGTGGCCCGGTAGAGGGCGTAGGCGGTCATGGCGGTCATGGCGGCCACCGCCACCGACCACAGGGCAGGAAAAGCCGCCAGCAGCAAATTCAGCGCGATGCGGCCAATCACGCCGCCGCCAAACCAAAGCACCGCATCCGCCAGCGATAGGGAAGGGTGGCTGGGCCCGGAGCGGCGGCCCTGGGTCTGGCTGGACGAGCTCTGGGCCAGGTGGGCTAGCCCCAGGGTGAGCTCCCAAACGGCCCGCCCCATCTGGGTGAGAAGCTGAGCGGGCTCCTGGGCGAGGCCCAATAAGTCGGTAACCATGGCTCTCCAGGGGCTGGATGGGGGGGCAACCGGGCCGTAGGTGGTGCGCAGATGGGCCGCCAGGTGATCGCCCTCGTGCATGGCCTGGGGTGGCTGAGCTATGCGCCCAGCGGTGGGGGTGCGGTAGGAGAGCGAGATATTGCCTCGGGGGTCGATCGCGGCGGCGGCCAGGGCGGCCCGGCTGAGATCGAGGGAGGGAGGCACGATGGGCTGCCCCTGGCCGTTGGGCGAGGGACGCGAGAGGCGCACCTGGAGCGTGTGGATTTCTGCGATCGCACGTTCCTGCTCCGCCGACAGCCGGTTGATCTTCTCTGCCATCGCAGTGAGCTGCTGGAGATAGCCCGCCGCAGAGGCCGACGCGCCTGCCGCGACCGGCCTGGGCAACCCCATCCCACTGCTGGGGGCAGCCTGGGCGGCCCGCAGCTGGAGCGCATCGACAGCGGCCGAGTAGTTGACCCCAGGCCGGGGAGCCTGGCCCGGCCCCCCGGTGGGCCCCAGGGGCTGAGGCCCGCCAGCCCAGTCAGGCTGAATATCGCCATCGCTTTGGCCAAGGGTGTTGACCGTGTGAATCAGCTTGGTTTTAATGCTCTGCAAATCCATCGTGCGGTACCCCAACAGGAAGATCGAAAGTCAGGTGAGCGTCAGCAGAGACCCCAGGGGCAGCAGGCCAAATCCTAAGGTTGAACCTTGGCCAAACACCTAAAGACAACGGAATACTCTGTGTTGGTACAAGTGTACCATGCTCATTCCAAAAGTGTACTGTCGGCGTACTACTTTCTTCCTGCGGGGATTGTCAGCGGGGTGGCCTGCAATCCGAAATTTCTCCTTAAGAAACTTCATCTTTTGGCCCGATTCCTTAAATTGGTTGAATCGGGATAACGATTGGTAACAATCTTTTCTGCGGTTTGCCCGCCAAAACGGCCCAAGTGCTTGCTCTGCCGAACTGCACGGCCAATTTGCCTCTCTCGCGGGAGAGACATTTTTGCCCTAGGCTCGTCCTTTAGCGGGGGGGTGCTTTGCCTGGCTGGGGCAAACTAAACCCACCTGATTGATTTCGTCAGCCTTCCCCTTACGGCGAGTGTTTCTATGGTTAAGGCCTACCAGAAAGGAATGGGAATCTCGCTCCGCCTGCCGGAGCCCACCGCCCAGGACTGTCGCCGACTGCCTCAGCCGCAGGCGGTGGTGGTGGGGCGGCAACGCTCCTGCCCTTACCACATTGTGATGGCCTGCATCTTGGGCGGTCAGGTGCTAATGCGAATTTTGCGGGGCGGGGTCAACCGCCAGCGCACCCTCGAGCAAATGGTGGCCGCTGGCCCACTGACCCTCACCCCGGTGCTGCTCACCAACCTCTTTGCTGGCATGATCTTTACCATTCAAACCGCCCGCGAACTGGAGCGGTTTGGTGCCCTGCACGCCCTGGGCGGTGCCTTTGCCATGGCCTTTTGTCGCGAACTGGCACCCATTCTCACCGCCGCGATTATGGCGGGGCAGGTGGGCACGGCCTACGCCGCCGAAATTGGCTGCATGAAGGTGACTGACCAGATCGACGCGCTCAAGGTGCTGCGCACTGACCCAATCGATTACCTGGTGGTGCCTCGGGTGGTGGCCTGCTGCGTGATGCTGCCGGTGCTCACGGTGCTGGGGCTGGTGCTGGGCATTGGGGCCGGGGCGGCGGTGGCCTTTCACTTCTACGGCATGCCCGTGGTGCAGTTTTTAGACTCGGTGCGATCGCTAATGGTGCTCCACGACCTGATGGCGGTGCTGCTCAAGTCGGTGCTGTTTGGGGCCATTGTGGCGCTGGCGGGGTGCACCTGGGGGTTGACCACCACCTGTAGTCGTTCGGTGGGGCGGGCGGCCACCTCGGCGGTGGTCACCACCTGGGTGGGCCTGTTTGCGGTAGATTTTTTCCTGTCGCTGGTGCTGTTTGGGGGTGCCGGGGTAGCGCTCCACTAGCCGCTCTCCATCCCTGCGTTTCCCTGGCGGCGGCGCAAAAGTTTATAGCTGTCGCCGCAGGGGTGGGGCATCGTTGATATCCCTGGGTTGGCGATGGCTATTGGCCAGGTGGCTGCTCCAGATGGGTAGCGGATCGCTGGGCATGTCTCCGCGCCCCGGACGCGGCCTGGCCCAGGCTATTCCTCAAGGGGTTGTTCTTCGGGGGTCTGTTCTTCGGGGGGCTGTTCCTCGGGAAGACCTGAAGAGCTACCGGCCATCAGCAGCTCAAAGCCGTAGTCTTCGTAGGTGCTGTCGGGCATGAGGGCACCCAGCAAATTGGCTCCGGTCAGATCGGCATCGGTCAGGGTGGCCTCGCGCAGGTCGGCCCCTTGCAGGTTGGCCCCTTGCAGGTTGGCCCCCTTGAGATAGGCCCGTTTGAGGTTGGCGCCCCGCAGGTCGCTGCCAGCCAGCACGGTTTCTCGCAGGCTGGCCCCCTGAAAGTTGGTGGCCACCAGCTTGGCTCCGGCCAGCATGGCCCGGTTGAGCTGCGCCCCAGACAGATCGGCGCGAAAGAAGTCGGTGCCGATCAGGTTGGCCCAGTTCAGTGTGCTTTTGCGAAAGCAGCTGTAGGTGAAGACGCCGCCGGGCATAAACGCCCCGGACAGGTTTAACCCCTGGAGATTGCAGTCAATGAACTCCACAAACGGCAGCTTGATGCCTTCGAGGGACACATTGCGGAGATCGAGATGCTGAAACTGAATCTGGCCCCGACGATAGTTTTGATTGAGCAAATCGAGGGAATAGCGAGCATGAGACGCCATGGACAGGCCCCGTAAACGCGGTGTGAAGCTGCGATCGCACCCAGCCGATCGCCCATTGAGTGATAGATGGTACGCGCCCCATTGCCGGGAGACCGAAAACCCTTGCTCTGCCTGCTCCAGGTGCGCTTGCCCTTACTTTCATCCTAGGGGTTTTGGCGCATATTTCAAAGCATGAGCCCTTAACATTTGTATCGTTTGTTGCAAAGTTCAGACATTTAACCACGGTCACCCCGATCCCGTCGCCCTTTTCCAGCTCCGAGGCACGGGCCTGGCCCAACCAGGGATAAACGCTTAACATCCATAAACCCTGTAGCGCAATGTAAATTGACATTTTGTTACATTTTGTTTACAGTTAGATACATAAGCGAAATGCGTCGACGTTGAGTTCACGTCTGAGTTTGGTTAAGCGGCGCGTTTTGCAGCTTTCACCATTGCGAACAGGAGGTTCACCGATGACTGCTCTACTCATTTCTCTCTTTGTGGTTGGCTGGGTCGCCGTAGCGTTGATTGGCACCCAGGCCTACTTCCGGGGTGAGCAAACCAAGCCCATCCACGAGCGCAACTGGCGTTCCGACTCCTTTGACCAGCTGGCCCAGTCGGTCACCGGCCAGTCCACCGGTGGGGTCGATCGGGTGCCCGCCTACAGCGGCGACGCTTTCTCCAGCCAGGTGCTCTCGGGTCAATAGAGTTTTTAGGGCCGGCAACCCTGCCTGCCGAGCGATCTCCTCTAGACTCCTACCCCGGCGGCTGCTTTCAACAGAAGCAGCCGTTTTTTTGCTTTTCCCCTCAGCCTTTGCTGAGGTCCACAACAACAGGCCAGACGCCAAACGTGGCTGGGTGTCCCCGCGCCCTCAAGACCCGTGACGCCTCACCAGCGGGCCTCGATAACCCACAGACAGCGGCGTTGGGATAACGTCGAGACAGATTTCGTTTTAGGTCTCACGCTCTACCACAATCACGTTTTCGGTCAGCTGTTCAAAGGTGTCGTCGTGGCTGATGACAAACAGCTGCTGAAAGGTCTTAATGCGGCCAATCGCCTCGGCTAGCCCCTGGCGTCGGGCCCGATCCATATTGGTGGTGGGCTCGTCGAAGAAGGCAATATCCACATCGGCCAGCACCTTGAGCAGGGCCAGCCGCACCGCCAGGGCCGCACACATCTGCTCGCCCCCCGACAGGTTGATAAATCGCCGCTGGTTGGGGCCATCCTGCACCAAAATTTCGTAGTCCCGCGTCCACTGGAGAGCCACGTTGGGGCGGTTGAGCAGGTCGCGAAACAGCCGGTCGGCCTGCTGGGAAATGCTGCGCACGTACTGCTCGGTAATGCGGGGCCCGGCCTCGTTGTAGGCCTTGCGGGCAAAGTTAATAAACCGCCGGGCTTTTTCCTGGGCCTGCTGCTGCTGCTTGGCCTGGTCGCGGCGCTTGGCCGTGGCTTCAAGCCCGCTGAGCTGCTGGTTGAGATCGCTGAGGCGCTGTCGCTGCTGGGGCAAACTGCCTGCCAGCTGGTCGGCCTCAGACTTGACTGTGCTGTAGCTGGCCTCCAGGCGAGCGGCGGCCTCGGGGTCAAAGCTGGCCAAGGCCTTTTGGTAGGCCTGCTCTAGCTCGGCTTGCTGGGCCTGTACCTGGGCCAGGGCCGCCTGGGCAGCGGTCAGCTCCGCCTGAATTTGACCGTGCTGCTGGCCCAGCTGTTGGTTTTGCAAATAAAGGCTGTGGCCCGGCTGGTGCAGGGTGCGATCGCGCTGCACCTGGGCCAGCTGCTGGTCTAGATCGGCAAAGGCGCTGAGCTGGTTGGTCAGCGCCTCAAGCTGCTGACCTAAGGCGGCTAGGGCGGCGACTTGGGCCGCGTGGGCCTGCTCTACCCGAGGTTTGTCCTGCAGGGTGCGCTCTAATATTTGGCTTTTTTCTCGCGGTCGCCCCAGCTCCTCCAGTGCCCGGTTGACCTGCTCCAGCTCGGTCTGGATGGCCGCCTGCCCGCTGAGCTGCTGGGTGAGGGCGGCCAGGTCTTGGGTGAGCTGGGCTTGCGCCTCTTGCAGCGGGGCGATCTGGGCCGCTGCAATGGTCAGCTGATCGATCTCGGCGCGCCAGCGGTAGCGCTGCTTGAGGTCATCTTCCAGGGTTTTCAGCTGGGCCTGGAGGGCGGCCTGGTCGGTTTGGTCGGCCAGGTCTTGCAAGATGGCCTCCAGGGCCACCAGCAGCGACTGGTGCAAATCGGCGGTGTCCCGCAGGGCCTGCTGCAACCGCTCTAGGGTGGGGGCCGACAGCAGCGGCAGGCTGGTGGCCAGCGCCTCCAGGTCGTTGAGAATGGCCTCGATCTCCGCCTGCTGGGCCTGGCCCTGGCTCTGGCTGGTGGCCACCAACCGGCTGATCTCCGCCTCAAACTGGCGGGCGGCGGCCAGGCGGCTGAGCTGCTGCTGGGTGCGATCGCGCTGCTCCTCCAGGGCGGCAATTTCGGCGACGGCGGGCTGAAGGGCAAAGGTGCGATCGCGGGCCTGCTCCGCCTGGGCCAGCTGCGCCGTGAGCTGCTCTAGCTGGGCCTGCCCCTGCTGCCGCTGCAACTGCTGCTGCTGGTACTGCGCCAGCTGCTGTTGCAGCCCCTGGCGCTTGGCCTCCAGCTCGCCCTGGGTGACCACCTGAGGCTGGAGCTGGGCCAGGTCGCGCTCGGTGGCGGCAAAGGTCTCTAGCTGGGTCTGCCAGCGGGTCAGCTCCACCTGGGTTTGCCCCTGGGTGCGCTCCAGGGTCTGGGCCTGGGTTTGCAACTGCTGGCGCTGCTGCTGGGCCCGACCCAGCGTTTCAAAGGCCTGCTCCGCCGCCTGGTAACTCTCAAAGGCAGCTCGGTGGGTGCGACACAGGGCAATCGCCTGCTCCGCCTGCTGCTCCGCCTGCTGGAGCCGGGCCAGCTCCGCCTGCTGAGATGCCAGCTGATGGCTCACCCCCTGGCGCTGGCTGGCCAGAGTCTGCACCTGCTGGGCCTGGGCTTTAGCGGCCTCGCGCTGGGTTTGCAGAGCCGCCAGGGTAGCCCCCAGTGCCTCAACCCGCTGCTCGCCAGCGGCAATCTCCTGCTGAAGGGCCTGCTGCCGCTGGCGCAGCTCATCCCAGGCGGCGAGGGCCTCCTCATACTGGGCAATCTGCCCCCTAGTGGCCTCCACCTGGTCCTCGGCGTAGCGACGCAGAGCATTCATCTGCTTGAAGGCCAACTTGTAGTCCTCAACCTTGAGAATGGCGTCAAACACCGCCTTACGGTGCTCAGCGGGCTGCAAAAAGTCGGCGGTAAAGGTGCCCTGGGGCACCCCCAGGGTGCGGGCAAACAGCTGGGGCAAGTTGGTGGTCGGCCCCACCCCCAGGTGCTGGCGCAGCCAGGGCAGCACCTCATCCTTGATGCGGGTGTAGGCCAGGCGCTCGTTGAGCTGGGGGTCAAACAGGGCATAGCCCCGCTGGGTGCAGCGCTGCACCTGGTAGGTACGCCCGTCGTAGTTCGAGGTAAACGCAACGGTGACCTGGGCACTGCCGCTGCCATTGCGAATTAAGTCTTCCTTGGCGTAGTCACCCTGGTAGTTGAAGAGCACCCAGGCAATCGCCTCTAAAATACTGGTCTTGCCAGCCCCGTTTTCGCCACAGATGGCGTTGGTGCCCGGCTGAAACTCAAAGTAGCGATCGCGGTGGGTCTTAAAGTTTTGCAGCGCCACCGACAAGATTTGCATGCCCCGTTCCATTGCTCAAGCCACGCTCCCTAGAATAGCCTTCTTTGCCTGGGGCTAGAGGTCGGCTAGGGCTAGGGCAACGGCTCACGGGCAGCGGTGGAGGTAAAGCACACCGGCTGTGCCTGCCCGCGGGTACACCAGATTTGAATGACCGCCGAGGGGTCGCGAGGATCAACCCACCAGGCCTCCAGCTCAACCACCTGGTTGGCGACCGGCAGGGCTGGCGCTAGGGACGGCGCTACCGGAGGCATGGGCTGGCTAGCCGCAGGGGCCTGGGGTACGGCGGCAGGGGGAGCGACGACGGCGGGGACGGGCCCCAGGGTTTTGGCCACCATAGCCAGCGGCGATAGGCCTTGCTCGGCTTTGTCCAAAGCGGCCCGCAGCCAGGGGGCCGCCCCGACCAGGCTCTGGCTCGGCAGGGCCGGCAAAAAGGGGTTTTTGCGCAGGTGCAGCAGGTTGGTGCCCACGATGCCCACCTGGGGCGAGCCCAGGGCCGTAGTGGCCATCTCCCCCGCCGCCGCCGGAGGCAGCAGCTCCAGGGTCGGGGCCAGATCGCTGATCGGAGCTGTGGGTGCGGTCGCCAGGGTGAGAGTGGTTTTGGGGTGTGACAGGTGGCTATGGCCGTAGGCCGTGAGCATTCCCGTGGCCATACTCAAGGGAATGAGCAGCCGCACCAGATGCCGCTGACGACCGCAGCGTCGGCTGTAGCGATCGCAGGCATCCAAGTAGCTGCTGGCCAGCACCGACAGCTGTTCAGGGTGGGTTTTGCGAAAGGTTTTAGCCTCATTGAGGCGGGTTTTGGTCAAAAAATAGTCGGGGTGAGTCGGCTGCTGCTGCCATGCCTGGGCGGCTGATTCGATCACCTGCTGCTGGCGAATCACGGTTCCTTCCGCCTGTAGCCACTGCTGGAGCAGGGGCCAGTTGCGAATCAGCGCCTCGTGGCCAATGTCAAAGTAGGTAGATATCGCCGGGGCCAGGGGGCTGACCACCAACAAACTGCCGGTCACCAGTGGGGCACCGCTCCCCGCCGCAGCGGGTGACCACCCCGGCACCGCTAGACTGGCGGCGGTATCGCCAGGGCCAGGCAGCTGCGCCTGGGCCACCACCAGACGAGCGGCCAGCAGCTTGGCCAGCGTGGCCACCACCACCGACTCAGGCACTGCCTCGGTCACTAATTCATCTAGCGTTACCGCACGCCGGGTCAGCGTTGTGCCATCGCCAATGTCGCAGAGGCTGAGAAAAATCCGCTGGGCAATGGCCTGCTCCTGGGATGAAAGCCCTGCGTACAGGTCGCCTGCCCGCTGGTTGAGCAGGTGACGAATGCCTCCCATTTCGACATAGGCGGCCAGGGTCAACCGGGGCGGCTCGGCGGCGTTGGGAGTGGCTTCCCGCCGAGCCCACAGCTCCTTTAAGATCAGCTGGAGCAGGGCGAGATCGGCCGGGGCGCTGACCACCTCAAGCAGCAGGGTATAGACCAGGTTGGTGTCGTAGCGCAGCCCGACTTTTTCTAGCGGGCCAACGATGGTGGCCTTGAGCTGGTTGTAGCTCATGGTGGGCAAGACCAGGCTGTGCTCGGCCACTAGCGCCTGAAACTCAGGAAATGCGGCCAAATTGGGGTACTGGTGAGCCCGCAGCCCCAGCACTATATGTAGAGGAATATGCTCTTGCTGGAGGGCGGCGGTGAGGCAGTCGATCACCAACCGGCAGTCAGCCTCGCAGGCGGTCGCCGGGTTGAGCAGGGCCTCAAACTGGTCGAGCACCAGCACCAGCCTTGCCTCTGGGCCAGGGCTGGCGACCAGGGCCAGCACCAGCTGCAAAAAGCCCTCCACCCCCTGCTGCAAGAAGGATTCGGCCCGACGCATCTGCTCGGCCCGCTGTAGCCCGGTGGCCCCGGCATCCACAAACACCTCGGCCAGACTGGCCAGCGGTGAGGTCCCCAGGGCCAGGTAGCGCACCGTCCAGCGGTGGTCGGTGGCAGCGTTCAGGCGCGGCATCAGACCGGCCTTGAGCAGGGAGGTTTTGCCCGAGCCCGAGGCCCCCACCAGGGCGCAGCACCGAGAGGTCTGCACGCGGTCAACCAGAGTTTGGGTAATCTCTTCGCGGCCAAAGAAAAACTCGCTGTGGGCTGCCTCAAAGGGGGCCGCCCCAGGAAAAGGACAAAACCCAAAGCGCAGCTTTTCTAGACGCTCTAGCAGGGGCGGCGCTAGCTCTCGGGGGGACGAAATCAGCCCTGAAATCCGAGTGAGCACAATTTCGCCGCCGCTGCTCTCAAACAGGGGCTGCTGGAGTTCACCCTTGAGTTTGCGGTTGACCAGCTCGGTGAGCGAGTGGCCATTGACGATGCCGCCCTTGACTTTGTAGGGGTTGAGCCCCGACAGCAGCGCCTCGGTGAAGACGCTGTGCCCGCCGCTGAGCGATTCGTAGGCGGCTTCGTACTCGCGGGCGGCGGCCATAAACAGACGGTCGGTGCCGGCCTTGGCACCGGGATCGGCCTCCAGCATGTTGAAAAATTCGCCGCTGTTGCAGCAGTCAAGCAGGATGACGCGCTGGCGGACGGGGCTTTCTTGCAGCAGCCGCCGGAGCCAGTGCAGCGATAGCCCGTACTGCCCGGCGGCGGGGTTGACATCGCTGGTGGCCAGATAGCCTTCTTGAATGCCCGCCTGGCGCTGGAGGCCGTGGCCGGAATAAAAGAAGATGGCGGTCTGGGGAATGTTTTTGCCGGCTGGTTTGAATAGCTTGATCAGGGCTGCTTCCAGCATGGCGGTGGTGACGCCCCCCCGCTGGCTGATGGCTGGTTTTTGTTGGGTAATGGCCTCGGGGAGCCGCACCACGCGGCATTCTCCAAAACTCTCTAAACACCGTGCTACCGCTTCAGCATCCTGAGCGGGGGCCTGCAAATTGGGCAGGTTTTGATAAGTGTTTATGCCGACAACAAGCGCATCCCGTGACATTTTTCCTCGCACCCTGATTTGGCGTTGGCTAGAGCCGATGGATCGGCGAATGGCGATAAGAACATAGCGATGTCAGCCATTTCTTTTGGACAATCTCGGCAAAATAGTCGGTGGGCCAGCCCCAAAGGCGACGCCCAAAAACTGATTGCTTACGCCTTAATGGGTTCAGTTTAGCGAGGTGAAAAAAAACTTCTAAGAGGGGTGAAACCCCTAAGCATTAATTTTCTATACGGCCAATTTTTTTGAAAGTGAAATATTACCGTATATCTACTTACAGGGTTTCTGTTCGCGAACGTTAAGCTGCGATCGCAAGCGTAAAATCCGAATATTTATCACCATTTTTTTCGCTGGGATGGCGGTTTTGGGTAGAATTTGCGTGATGACTCGGAGGTAGTTTTGTACTTAGGCAATCTGGCTGAGATTGCTGAATTGAGTCTCAACCCCGCCAAAAACATGGCAGCCCGTTGGTTTTTTGGAGCCCCTTGAGAGCAGTTTTGAGTCCTACCTAACGGCAGGGCGGTCGATGGGTTGGGCTGGCTCTTTGCCAACGTTTTTGCCATCCTGGCGCTACCGATGGGTTGATGGGGATCGGATTGACTCTATATCTGGATCTAGACTCTGTGTCTGGATCTAACTGCAAGCAGGAGGGGGCAGCAACGCGATGGGGCCAAGAATTCGGGTTGGGTGGACTGGCCTAGAGGATGGGCGGCGGCGCAGTATACCGGCCCTGGGGCTGGCCCTGGGGTTGGTGCCCCTGGGCCTACCGCTGCCCGCCGAGTGGCGGGTGGAGCGCGGGTCTCTGGTGACGGTATGCCAGTTTGAGGATTTTGTAGCCACGGTTGAGTTTGTCAATCGCCTGGTGGAGCCAGCGGAACGGCTGGAGCATCACCCCGATTTGGAGATTGCCTACAACCGCCTCACCATTCGCCTGACCACCCACGATGCGGGCGGGGTGACGCGCTTGGATGCGGCTTTGGCGACGGAAATCTCTGCGCTCCACGCCGGAGCCTGTGAATCACCCCAGAGGCCCCCGCGGCTCCCGAACTGACGGGACAAGCAAGCTGTTACTCGAAAACTGCTACCCGGAAACGGCTGCGGGCTCAGCGGCCAGGCCAGGTGGTGACCAAAAACACCGCCAGGCTAATCAGGGCGAGAATGCCCTGCAAAATATTGCCGACCAGGGTGCCGACGACAATGGCCAGCCCGACCTTGGCGGATTGCTTGACGCGCTGGAGCAGCTTGAGCTCGCGGCGGTGCAAAAATTCGCCCACAAAGGCCCCCAGCACGGTGCCCAGCAGCAGCCCCAGCAGGGGAATGCCGGTGGGCAGCAGGGGCAGCAGGCCAAACAGGCCCAAAAACATGCCGATAAAGGCTCCTATTTGGCCCCAGTTGCTGGCACCGACCCGCTGGGCCCCTAAAATACCGGCCAGGTAGTCGATGATGAAGCTGAGGATGAGGGCTGCGATCGCAACCCCCAAAGCCCATTTGAGCCCGGCGAACCCCACCACCAGCCCCCACACCACAATGGCCCCCACCACCAGGGAAATACCGGGCAGCGCCGGAATGACGGCCCCCGCCACCCCCACCAGCATGACCAGTACCAGCAGCCAGTACAGGGCCAGATGCCAGACCTCTGAGGTGTTGAGGGTGGTGGGCACCTGCACCTGGGCGGGCAGGCTGGCGATGCTGTGGCTGAGCTGCCCTAGGTAAGCGCCCGCGGCGGCTGGGGCCTGGGTGAGCCACTGGCTGACCTGGTGAAAGATTTGGGTGATGCCCTGGGGCATGGTGGGGTCGGGGGCCATGGGAGCAACCATAGGGATGTCATCCTGGGGAAATGAGCGGTATTGGCACGGGGGCAAGTGCCATGGGGTAAGTGCCATACAGTCTAAGGCGGATCATAGCCAAAACCAGGGCCCAATCGGGGATCTGGGCGGGGTGTGGCTTTCCACCTCCGTCGTTGGAGAGATGGGGCAGGGGCGGCAGGGGTTAGGAATGGGAATGTCTATCGATGGCGGTGATACCCCGCCATCGACGGCGTGGTTAGGGGGGCCGGGGGCCAGGGCGCTAGAGTAGGGCACTAGAGTAAAGAGTCCCCGCCCTGTTTTGAGGAAATTTGCCGGTGTCGCCCAACCCTTCGCCCAACTCATGGCTGCCCAAGCCCCTGCTGCCCGCCGTTATGCCCCCGGCCCCGCTGCTGGTGATCGCGGCGATGGCCTCGACCCAGCTGGGCTCAACCCTGGCCAAGAGCCTGTTTGGCCAGGTGGGGCCGCTGGGTATGGTGCTGCTGCGGGTGGGGCTGTCGGCGGTGGTGCTGGTGGCCTGGTGTCGGCCCCGCTGGCGGGGTCATAGCCCGGCCGACTACCGCCTGCTGGTGGGGTTTGGGCTGTCGCTGGCGGTGATGAATGCGCTGTTTTACTGCGCCATCGCCCGGATTCCCATCGGTGTGGCGGTGGCGCTGGAGTTTTCGGGGCCGCTGACGGTGGCGCTGCTGCACTCGCGCCGCTGGATCGACGGCCTGTGGGTAGCGCTGGCGGCGGCGGGCATTGTGCTGCTGTCGCCGCTGAATGCCCCCAGCCTGGACAGCCTGGGGGTGGTGCTGGCGCTGCTGGCCGGGGTGGCCTGGGGCGGCTACATTGTGCTGTCGGCCCGCATGGGGCAAGCCTTTCGCGGCGGCGAGGGGCTGGCCCTGTCGATGGCGGTGGGGGCCTTGCTGCTGCTGCCGGTGGGCCTGGTGGCCGAGGGGCGTGCGCTGCTGTCGCCGCAGATTTTGCTGCTGGGGCTGGGGGTGGCGCTGCTGGCCTCAACCCTGCCCTACTCCCTTGAAATGGCGGCCCTGCGGCGCATGCCCGTGAATGTGTTTGGGGTGCTGATGAGTTTGGAACCTGCGATCGCAGCTGCGATCAGCTTTGTGTGGCTGGGCGAAGCCCTGACCCCCACCATGGTGGGGGCCATTGGCCTGGTGATGGTGGCCGCCGCCGGGGTTTCGCTGGTGCAGCCGGGGCGCAAAGCCTCCTGAGGCAGGCCCTGGCCGAGGGTTGATCAATTGCAAAGAAAGCCCGTCGCCCAGGGCAAACCACCGACATTCCGTGAAACACTGTTGCTATACAGGGGAATGCATTCTACGGTCGGCTATGAGTCTTTGTATTAACCCGCACTGCCGTCAGCCCAACCATCCAGACAACGGGGGCAGCCAGGCCTGTGTGGCCTGTGGCTCGACGCTGGTGTTGCAGGGTCGCTATCGCGTCATGCGCCTGATCAGCGGCGACAGCGGCTTTGGCCGCGTGTACGAGGCCTACGATCGCAACATTCCCAAAATTCTCAAGGTATTGAAGGAGAGCTACAACACCAACGACAAGGTGGTGGAGCTGTTTCGCCGCGAGGCCCAGGTGCTCAGCCAGCTCAACCATCCCGGCGTGCCGCGGATTGAGCCGGAGGGCTACTTTCTCTACCACCCCGCCGACAGCACCGAGCCCTCCCACTGCCTGGTGATGGAGAAGATCGACGGCCCCAACCTGAAGCAGTGGATGGTGCAGCAGGGCAACCACCCAATCAGCGAAAAGCAGGCGATGCTGTGGCTGAGCCAGCTGGCCGACGTGCTCAACCTGGTTCACCAGCACAACTATTTTCACCGCGACATCAAGCCCGAAAACATCATGCTGCGGCCCTCGGGGCAGCTGGTGCTGGTGGACTTTGGGGCGGCCCGCGAGATGACCCAAACCTACATGGCCAACCTGGGCGACAGCGGCATTACCACCGTGAGTTCGGCGGGCTACACGCCCCCGGAGCAGGAGCAGGGCCAGGCGGTGCCCCAGTCAGACTTCTACGCCCTGGGCCGCACGCTGATCTACCTGATGACCGCCAAACTGCCCAACGACCCCACCATTTACAACTCGCGGGCCAACGCGTTTTTGTGGCGGCCCCTGGCACCGCAGATTTCGCCCGCCCTGGCCGATCTGGTGGATGACCTGATTGCCCCGGCGGCGGTCAACCGGCCCCAGACCACCGAGGCGATTTTGGAGCGCCTGGCCAGGGTGCGATCGCGTCAAATCTCGGGCCTGCCCCAAACTGAGGTGGGCGCTCCCCCCAGTGGCTGGCTCGAAACCACCCTCAACCCCCACGAGGCCAAAACCCTCCCCGAACCCAGCCGCAGTTTTTTGCCCCCCTGGCTCGACCAGCGCCCCTGGGTGCTGGCGGGGCTCACCGGCCTGGCCCTGGCTTTGCCCCTGGGCCTGTACGCCCTCAGCCAGGGGGTAATACCGGCGGCATCTAAAGACTCAGCCACCGCCCCGGTCCTGGAAGATCTGACCGTGAGCCCCGCCGAGCCGGTGCCGGTGCTGACCGGCCACACGGCCGATATCTACGATCTGCTGCTGCTGCGGGACGGCAATACCCTGGTGTCGGCGGGGGCCGACGACACGGTACGAATTTGGGATGTGGAGGCGAGCACGCCGCTGCACACCCTGGAGCATGACAATGTGGTCAACGCCATCACCACCACGATCAACCAAACCATCCTGATTAGCGCTGGCGACGATCGCACCATTCGCTTTTGGTCGCTGCCCGAGGGCAAGCCCCTGGGGCAGCTCGACAACGCCCACGGCACCCCCATTCGCGCCCTGGAGGTGAGCCGCAATGGTCGTACGTTGGTCAGCGCCGACAGCGAAGGCACCATCAAGCTCTGGCCGCTGACCGACAGCGCCGGGGCCCTCAACCTGGCAGACATGACCACAGCCGGGGCCAGCCAAACCCTCTATGGCGACGGCACCATCAACGATTTGCTGTTTACCCGCGACAACAGCATGCTGATTAGCGGGGGCAAAAGCCTTCAGCTCTGGGATCTGGCTGGTTTGGCGAATGGCATCGGGGCTGCGATCGCACCCACCACCCTCGAAGGCCACACCAGCTTTGTCAACCGCATCGACATTACCGATGACGACTCGACATTAATTAGTGCGTCCGCCGATAAAAATGTGCTGCTGTGGAACATGGCCACCACCGAGTCCACCGTGCTCAAGGGCCACCAGGCCTACGTCAACACCCTGCGCCTGGAGGGCCCTCTGCTGTGGAGCGCTGACGCCGACAACACGATTCTGCTGTGGGACCTGCGGTGGAATACCCCAGTGCGGCGGATCACAGGGTTTGAAACCGATATCTGGCGGTTTACGGTGCGGCCCAACGGCGAAATCATCACCATCGGCGGCGAGCAGCCCTACATTCGCCTGTGGCGCGTCAATCCATCGCCCGCCTCCTAGTCTGCGACCAGCGGTATTGGGCAAAGAACTGACCGAGAGGGCGCAGGCACCCCACCGGCCTAGCCTTTAACGGAAGTCATTACCTTGCGGTGGTTGATGTTGAATCGATCGCCGTGGGCCAGCAGATGCAGCCGCAGCCCGTGGATGCTGAGCGGGTCGGCGGCGGCAATGTCGGGCTCGTTGGTGTGGGTCATTTCGCCGGGGTCAACCACGGCGATGACGCCTTTGCCAATCACCTGAAAGCTGCCGTCGCCCTCAAACAGCGCGCAGGTGTCTTCGTCGATGCCGAGGCCAAGGCGGTTGGGCTGCATGGCCATGGCGCTCATCAGGCGGGCCATGCGGTTGCGGTTGTGGAAATGCTGGTCAACGATCACCTCGGGCACAAAGCCCAGGCCAATGGCCATATCCACCAGGGAGCGGTTGGGCGACTCGCCGCTGCCGCCCCCGGCAATCATGTGGTGGCCCATGACGGCGGCCCCGGCGCTGGTGCCCGCCAGGGTGATCTCGCCCAGCTGCGCCCGCTGGCGAACAACATCAATGAGGGGCGTGTCGGCCAGCAGCCCGCACAGCCGCACCTGATCGCCCCCGGTAATAAATACGCCGGTGCAGGGTTCCACGGTGGTTTTCCAGCTGGGGTCTTCGCCCTGGCTGCGATCGCGGATATCCATCACCACGGTTTTAGGCGCACCCATCTCTGCAAAAATTTGCTGGTAGCGGCCCGAGATCGCTTCCGGGTCACGGGAGGCGCAGGGAATAATGCCAATGCAAGCCGCCGTCCCCCCAGACCGCTCGAAAAAGGTGTGCAGAATTTCTTTGCCGTGGACTTTATCTTCGGCGCCGCCGATGGCCAGAATAGCGTGGTGCTTAACGGGAGACATGGGCCGCTCAACAAATGGACGAGAATTGCTACCTAGACTCTATTACTGCATGATAGAGAGCGTTGTAACTTATCCATCAGGCCCTTCGGCCTCAGCAGTCTAGGCTATGGCAACTGGCATCTTCGGGGCTTCCCATCTGAGAGTAGACGTTGTCAGCCTGTTTCCAGACTTTTTTGCCTCTCCCCTGGAGTCAGGGCTGATTGGCAAAGCCCTAGCGCGCCAAATTGCAGAAATTCATCTTACCAATCCACGGGACTTTACAACGGATAAGCACCACCGGGTCGATGACGAGCCCTACGGCGGCGGCGTTGGCATGCTGATGAAGCCCGACCCGATTTTTGCCGCAGTCGAGTCTCTGCCGGTGCTGCCCCGGCGCGAGGTGATTTTGCTCACCCCCCAGGGTCAGCCCATGACCCAAACCCTGTTTCGCGAACTCGCCACCTGCGACCAGCTGGTGCTGATCTGCGGCCACTACGAAGGGGTCGATGAGCGCGTCGGGCACTTGCTCACCCAGGAGGTTTCCCTGGGCGATTTTGTGCTCACCTGCGGCGAGATTCCGGCCCTGGCGCTGATCAACGGCGTGGTGCGGCTGCTGCCGGGCACCGTGGGCAAAACCGATAGCCTGCGCTACGAGAGCTTTGAAACCCCCCTGCTCGACTACCCCCAATACACCCGCCCCGCCAGCTTTCGCGGCTGGGAGGTGCCGGAGGTGCTGCTCTCAGGCAACCACGCGGCGATTGCCCAGTGGCGCAAGCACCAGCAGGTGGAGCGCACGCGGGCGCGGCGACCCGATCTGTATCAGCGGTGGGTGGAGGAGGGTGATGGGGTAGGGGGTGATGGGGTAGAGGGTAAAGGGTAAAGGGTAGGGGAAATCAGGTTTTGGGTTTCCGACTCTCTACTCTCTACGCGGTTAATCCCCACGGTCTCATCCACAGGGTCTAAGAACTATCCCAGCGGCAAACCATTTGAGGCAGCAGAACCACGATGAGCGGCATTCGCATTGGCAATGGGTACGACATTCACCGCCTGGTGGAGGGGCGGGCGCTGATTTTGGGCGGGGTGAAGATTCCCCACCACCTGGGGCTCGACGGCCACAGCGATGCCGATGTGCTGACCCACGCGATTATGGATGCCCTGCTGGGGGCCCTGAGCCTGGGCGATATTGGCCTGTACTTTCCGCCCGGAGACCCGCAGTGGGCCGGGGCCGACAGCCTCAAGCTGCTGGAGCAGGTGAATGCCCTGGTGCGATCGCAGGGGTGGCAGGTGAGCAACATTGACTCGGTGGTGGTGGCCGAGCAGCCCAAGCTCAAGCCCCACATCGAGGCGATGCGATCGCACCTGGCCAAAACCCTGGGCCTGGCCCCCGACCAGGTGGGCGTCAAGGCCACCACCAACGAAACCCTGGGCCCGGTGGGGCGGCAGGAGGGGATCGCGGTCTACGCGGTGGCCCTGCTGACCAAGACAGCCTAGGCCAAAAGCCTCGCTACTCCCGGATGCCGATGGTTAACGGACGTAAATAAGGTAACAAGCGAGTTAACACGCTGGGGCCAGGAACCTTTTGCCAGCGCTAGAGGTCAAACCACTTTGTTAAAACTTTATAGACCGGCACCTTCGCAAGGGTAAATTCAACCCGATCTCGCCCAGCAACGGTTGTTAAAGATACGTAATCTTACTGAGAAACCCGTAGAGTACTTTATAATATCTTCAAGTTTGCGGCGGCCCGGCTGTTTGGGCGGGCCCGGCGTAGACGAAAGGGTTTCTCGTTGTGCATCTACCGCTGGGCTTTAGAAGAGGAATAACCTCACGGCTAGTCCGTCGCGGGTGATTAGCTTGCAGGTGCTGGTTTTTGTCCCAGGGGAATTGAGGGGGTAAAGCTCACATGGCTAAAGTCGCACAATCGCTGGTGGCCAACGGTCACACCATTCGCGGGGTTTGCTACGCCAGACCCGACTACATCGGTCAGTCGATCGCGGCTCTGTCGGCGATTCCCCCCGAGCGGGTAGGGCTCAACGGTGAGTACGACTACTACGGCCTGGCCAAGCGCATCAAGGCCAGTTTTCAGGAGCGTCTGGGTCGCGCCGCCGCCCTCAAGCTGTCGGTCAAGCAGCGGGGCTCGGCGGTGATTCTCAGCGGCCAGGTGGAGACCCTCGACCTGCTCGATCAGCTGGTCACCCTGGCGCTCCATGCGGAGGGCACCACCCACGTGGAGGTGCACGATATTCAGGTCAGCAATTTAAAGACCGCCCAGGCTGTAGTCGCCTAGGCCAGCGGGCCGGTGCGGTCGTTGACCGCCAGCCGCAGGGCCGACAGGGCCAAAATAACTAAAAACAGCGCCAGGCCAATGGTGCAGGCGTAGCTGATCTCCAGCTTTTGAAAGGCCTGTTCGTAGATGTAGTAGACCACGGTTTTCGAGCTGTGGCGCGGGCCCCCCTGGGTCATGATATAGACCTCTTCAAAGACCTTGGTGGCTGCGATCGCAGATATCACCGCCACCAGCACCAGGTAGGGCCTCATCAGCGGCAGGGTGATATCCCAGTGCCGCCGCCAGCCGTCGGAGCCATCCAGCGCCGCCGCCTCGTAGAGGTCAGCGGGAATGCTCTGGAGCCCGGCCAGGTAGATCACCATGTAGTAGCCCAGCCCCTTCCACACCGTCACCGCCATCACGCTAAATAGTGCCAAAGTTGGGCTGGTCAGCCAGGGCACGCCATTTTCGGTCAGGCCCAGGGCCTTGAGCACCTGGTTAAACAGGCCGGTCTCGGCGTAGAGCCAGCGCCAGGCAATGCCCGCCACCACCATCGACACCACCACCGGCGAGTAGTAGGCCACCCGCAGCCAGTGAATGCCCCGCAGCTGCCGGTTGACCAAAATGGCCAGCCCCAGGGGGGCCAGGGTCAAAATCGGCACCACCCCGGCCAGGTACACCAGGGTATTGCGCACGGTCTGCCAAAAGATCGGGTCGGCCAGCAGCCGCTCCACGTTGGCGGTGCCCACCCAGGTGGGGGCCGCCGTCAGGTCTACCCCAAAGGTGGTGAAACTCAGATAAAAGGCCCGCAGGGCAGGCCAAAACACCGAAATGCCCAGGGCCGCCAGGGCGGGCAGCAAAAACAGGTAGGGGATCGCCCGCTGGGGAATGGTGATCCCCAGCGGCCTGGGCGTCGAGGCGGGGGGGCGCGGCGATGTGGTCATAGCGGAAAACCCACAGGGGATGACAAGGACAGGGCTGATGTCAGAGCTATGTACAGAATCTCATACCCGCAGCGGCCCGCTGCCGCCAATGGGGCCGCCAGTGAGGCCGCGATTGAGAATGGCATTGAAAATTTATGTAAAAGGGGCATGAAGAAACAGTATTTATACTGATTTAGATCGCCTCAGAATCGGACTTAATAGAGTTGAGGGCGCTTTGTATTGAGCTACCACCTCGATTAGCTTACCGATTGGCCCTGCCTCACCCCAGGCTCAGCAAGGCCCTAGGTTGACTGGGCGACCTCCATCTAGCCACCTACCTTACCCTGGTGGAGGTTCCCTATGGCCCACGATTTACAAGCCACTAAACGCCTGATCGAGATTATTCGAGACCTGTGTCTGGCTCCTAGCCTCGACATTCTCATGACCCTGGTGGGGGTGGCTGCCCGCGAGCTCACCCACGCCGACGGGGCCACCTTTGTGCTGAAAGAAGGCGATGAGTGCGTCTACGCCCACGAAGACGCCGTTGCCCCCCTGTGGAAAGGTCAGCGGTTTCCGCTCTGTAGCTGCATCTGCGGCTGGGCCATTACCCACAAGCAGGCGGCCATCATTGAAGATGTGTACAGCGATGCGCGCATTCCGGTGGCGGCCTACGCCCCCACCTTTGTGAAAAGCCTGACCGTGGTGCCCATTGGCCAGCGTCAGCCGGTGGGGGTGATCGGCGTGTACTGGGCCGAGCGCCACCAGCCCCTCACCCAGGAGGTGGAGCTGCTGCAAGCCCTGGCCGACACCACCGCTACGGTGCTCGAACGCCTGCTGGAGCAGGAGATGCCCGCGCCGGAGGAGGCGCGATCGCAGCTCGAAGCCCTGGAGCACACCAACGCCAAACTGCGGGCCGAGGTGCTCAAACGCCACACCAGCGAAGCCGAGCTCACCCGTCTGTCGCTCACCGACGGCCTCACCGGGCTGTACAACCGGCGCGGCTTTTATCTGCTGGCCAACCCCCAGCTGCGCCAGGCCCACCGCCAGCAGCAGTCGGTGACGGTGCTGTTTATCGATGTGGACTGTCTCAAGCAGGTCAACGACCACTACGGCCACGAAGCCGGTGACTGGCTGATCTTGGGCACCGCCGCCAGCATGCACCAGACCTTTCGCGACAGCGATGTGCTGGCCCGCCTGGGGGGCGACGAGTTTGTGGCCCTGGTCACCGACTGCGCCGACAGCCAGGCGCTGATCGACCGGCTCAAGGCCAACGCCGAGACCTTTGCCCAAGAAAACAACCTGCCCTACCCGCTCTCGCTCAGCGTTGGGCTGGCCGTCAGCCCGGCGGAGGCCCCCAAGCCGTCGCTCAACCACCTGATTGCTGAAGCCGACGCCGCCATGTATGCCCAAAAGCAGCGCCGTCAGCCCTTGAATATCGCCGCCCTCAAGGCCGCCCAGCGCTGGGGTAGCCAGGGCTAGTTCAGGGTTAGATTCAGGGTTACTCTGGGGCCAACTGGGCCGAAACCACTGGGTAGAGCGGCTCCTGGCCGTTGAGCTTCCACAGGCTGATGCAGAGCACCGTTGCGATCGCAAGCCACACCAGCGACGGCAAAATCACCCACCCCGCCAGCGGCACCACCCGAAAATAGCTCGCGGTCACCACCACCACCGACAGCAGCGGCCCCGCTATCACCATCGGCACCGCCGCCCCCAGGCGGCCCTCCACCGTAAAAATCGTATTCCAGGTGTCGCCGAGGCTGAGGTGAATGACGTAGAGCACCAGCGGCCAGCTCAAAAACGTTTGCCCCATTGCCGACCACACCAGGCAGGCCGAGACCACCCGCAGCACGGCAATGCTCATCCACACGATGGGGAAGGCCAGCGGCGGCGGGGCCCAGCCGGGCCGCACCAGCGACTTGTAGCGACCGCTGTTGCGCGTGTTGTCGAGCAGGGAGAAGAGGCGCGATCGCAGCGTTACAAAAGCAAAAAAGGCAGCCGCGATTGCCCCCATCGCCCCCTGGGGCAGCCCAGCGGTATCAACGCGGCCCAGGGCAAAATCCATCGCCCACAGCAGCCCGGTCATCGCCGCCACCTGGGCGATCGTCGCCCCCAGATAGGTCAGCGTCGCCGACCGATCCCACCGAGGATTGGCTAAATCTGTGTTGATGGTGGTGTCGCGGCTGGGTTCCTTGACCCCCATCACCGTATTCACGCCGTTTTTCACAATTTTTTTGCGGTTCATTGGGCTGCAAGGAATGGTTTGAGCAGATCGCTAGCCGGTCAGGATATGCCCCGGCCTGAGTTTGATCCTAACGCTGTTGATGCCCAAACTTCTCACCGACTGGCCTGGCCCAGACCGGATCGACTAAACGTAGCCATGCCCCAGGGCCGATCCCGCTGGGGCATGGCTGCGACTCGCGAAGCGATCCGTCCCGGTATCGCACACCGCTCTCGCCCCAGTTGACCTAGAATGTCCGAGAAAACATCTTGAGAAAGCACCTGACAACCCTGTTCTGTAGGGCTGGTTAAGCCAGCGGGAGGCCAGAATTTTTCAGCGCATTGGGTCGTCGTGGGCCGGGGGAGTGATCCTCGTTCTCATCCTCATTGTCCCTGGGGCTCCGCTCCAGGCCCAGGATGAGGCCAGCCCGGAGGCAGAGCCTGCCGCCCCGGCCCTGCCTGCCCCCATCGCCCCCCAACCCGACACCCCAGAGGACGAGCTGTTTTTTGCCGATGTGCTGGTGCGGGGCCAGCCGGTATTCCAGGTCGGCAGCCTGACAGAGCTGGGGGCCAGCGAGCGCGCCGCCATCATCAATCGCCGCATTGTGGGGTTGCTGAGCCAGGCCCAGGACCTCGATGCCGTCACCGTGCAGGTTGACCAGGAGCGCCAGATTGCCCTGCTCAAGGTCAACAACCGGGTGCTGATGACCGTCACCCAGCAGGATGCGGCAGATTTTGATACCACCGTTGCAGACCTGGCTCAGTCCTGGGCCGATCGCCTCAACCAGGTGCTAGTTCAGCCCAACTTGGCCATCGACGTACTGCAAAGGCTCCAGGGTACGGCCCGTCAGCTCGTAGATGACACCATTATTCTGCTGCCGTCGCTGCTGGGCGCGCTGTTGCTGGTGGGCCTCACCTGGATTGTGGCCAAGGGCGTGCGGCGGGTGGGGCTGCTGTGGGCCGAGCAAACCGAGGGCGATCGCAGCACCGAAATTTTGATTGGGCGGCTGTGCTACGGCGGCGTGTGGGTAATGGGCAGCGTGCTGGCCCTGGGGGTTTTGGGCCTCAACTTTGGCACCCTGATCGGCACCCTGGGCCTGACCAGCGTAGCGATTGGCTTTAGCCTCAGAGACGTACTCAGCAACTATATCTCTGGGGTCATTTTGCTGGCGGCCCGCCCCTTTCGCATCAGCGACCAGGTGGTGATTGGCGACTACGAAGGCACGGTGGTACAAATTCAGCTGCGGGCCACCACCATGCGCACCTACGACGGGCGGCTGGTCTACATTCCCAATCAGCAGGTGTTTCAACGGAGCGTGGTAAACAACACCGACTCCCCCGTGCGCCGCAGCGATGTAATCGTCGGCATTGACTACGATGCTGACATCAATGCCGCCCGCCAGGTCATTGTTGAGGCGGTTACCCCAATCAAAGGAGTCGAGCCAGAGCCGCCGCCGCTAATT
>DATIVG010000253.1:0-6924 GCA_035466075.1 Nodosilinea sp.
CCGATCAGGTTGTCGGGGTAGCAGGTGCCCGACATGCCCATCTGCTTACCGGGCATAAACTCCAGCGAGCCGTGGGTGCCAAAGTGCAGCACCGCATCCGCACCCCAGATTTTGTTCAGGTAGGTGTAGTAGGCAGCAAAGCCGTGGTGGGGGCTGGCGGAGCGGGAGAACAGCAGCCGCATGGGGTCGCCCTCGTAGCCAAAGGTGGGCTGCACTCCAATGAACACATTGCCGAAGGCTTTGCCATAGACCAGCATGTTCTCGCCGTCGGTGTTGAGGTTGCCCGGCGGTGGGCCCCAGTTTTCTTCCAGACGTTCGGCGTAGGGGGTGAGAGCCTGGTACTCGCGCACCGGCATGCGGTAGGCGACATTCAGCTCGGGGCTGCTGTACTGGGCCTGGGCGTCGTGGATGACTTCCTGGAGCAGTGCCTCGGGCGACTCGGGCAGATCCTGCACGTCGTAGCCGTTTTGCTTCATGGCCTCCAGCACTTTGTAGATGGAGCCAAACACGTCGAGGTAGGCGGCGGTGCCCACGTTGCCTTTGTCGGGGGGGAAGCTGAACACGGTGATGGCCAGCTTTTTGTCGAGCTTGGGCTTGCGGCGCAGGTTGGCCCACTTCATCGCCCGCTGGGTGATGGATTCGATGCGGTCTTGCAGGGAGATGGCCCGGCCAGTCAGGCCGTCGCGGCCCGAGAGCACGATGGGCTCAATGGCCCCGTCCAGCTCGGGGATGGCCATTTGCAGGGCCACCTGGATCGGGTGCAGGCCCAGATCGCTGTCTTCCCACTCTTCGGTGGTCTGGAAGACCAGGGGCAGGGCCACCATGTAGGGCCGGTTGAGGCGCTTGAGGGTTTCGATCGCCTTGGGGTGGTCCTGGCGAGCGGGGCCACCCACCAGGGCAAAGCCGGTGAGGGAGACCACGGCATCAACGATGGTTTTGCTGTTGTCCACCGGGTCAAAGAAGTAGGCATCCACGGGCTTGGAGAAATCGAGGCCGCCCGCAAACACGGGGATCACCTTGGCGCCCAGGTACTCAAATTCCTGCACCATGGCCACGTAGTGGGCCTCGTCGCCCGTGACCAGGTGGGTGCGCTGGAGCACCAGACCAATGGTGGGGGCGAGGGGGTCTTTGAGATCTTCAGAGATGTCGCGGCGGGAGGCGTGCCAGTTGAGGTATTCCTTGATGTCCTCAAACATGTGGGGGGCCATGGGGTGCCAGATGCCCATGTCGGGGTAGGTGACGGGCTCCTCATACTCCAGGCTTTCGGCCTGGGGCGCACCTTCGATTTGGCTGTCGGTGATCACGTAGCGATCGGCCAGCATGAGAAAGAAGTTTTCCAGGTTCTCGGGGGAACCGCCCAGCCAGTACTGGAAGCTGAGCATGAAGTTGCGGGCATCCTGGGCCTTTTCGACCGGCAGGTACTTGAGCACCGTGGGCAGGGTGCGCAGCAGCTTCAGCATGGCGTCCTGGAAGCCCGCCCCCGACTTCTCTTTGCGCTTTTTCATGAAGGAGGCGATCATGCTCTTCGACTGGCCCAGCTGGGCCATGGAGAAGCTGCCCATTTTGTTGAGGCGCATGACCTGGGGCATGGAGGGGAAGCACACGGCCACGTCGAGCTGGTCGCGCAGGGGGGCGACGGCCTCGACCACCTTGTCGGCCAGGTCTTCGATGAAGATCAGCGAGGCGATGAACACGTTGGCCTCGGCGACATCCTGCTTGAACGCCTCGTAGTTGTTGGCGTCGCGCAGTTCTTCGATCAGGTAGCCGCTGACTTCAAAGGCGACCTGGGAATTGCTGGCGTTGATCGACCGGATGGCCGAGGACAGAGAGCTCTGGTATTGAGGCTCTAAAACCACATAGACCACCTTGACCAGACGCCGCCCGTTGAGATCGTCGGGGGCAATGTGGCGGACAGTGGGCTTGACGTGGGTGAACATGCAGTAAAACTCCTTTCGTGGCTAAGGCTGGGGCGGAGGGCTGCTACGGACGCCGAATCGACTCATGGGATTGAGGCGGGCCGCAGAGGGCGCTTTCAAACTCTACAGGAAATATTTCGTAACGAAAGCAAAATCAATGATGTCTTTCATTTTTGTATCAGAAAACCTTGCCTGATAAGGCTTAGGGGGTTTAGGTGACACAATTTGAAATAAATCAGACCCGGCTTTGTTAACAAAATTTACAGTACGGTGCGATCGCACCTCTCATTTCCGTAACAAAACATTAAATACTCTCTGGTGAAGAAATATAGCCTGCCCCCGCTGGCTTGACTCTCCAGCGGGGTGGAATGTGTAGGCTAAGGACACGACACATTTAGGAGATCAGTCATGCGATTGAAGCACCCCCTGGCCACGCTGCTGGCCTTTGCCACCCTTGTGCCCCTGGCCGCCTGCGGCACCAATGCCATGGAGGCGATGCATGAGGGGCACTCCGCTGGCGACACGGCTGGCGATATGGCCGATGACCCTATGATGCACGGCGGCCACGCCATGGACCTGGGCCCCGCCGATGCCACCTACGACCTGCGCTTTATTGACGGCATGATTCCCCACCACGAGGGGGCGCTGGTGATGGCGGAGGCGGCGCTGGAGCATTCTCAGCGGCCGGAGATTCGCGAACTGGCAGAAGATATCATTGCGGCGCAGCAGGTGGAGATTGCCCAGATGGAGGAATGGCGGGCGGATTGGTACCCCGACGCCCCCGCTGAACCGGTGATGTACCACGCTGAGATGCAGCACGACATGGCGATGAGCGAAGAGATGATCAGCGCCATGCGGATGGATGTGGATCTGGGCGGGGCCGACGAGGAGTTTGACCGGCGCTTTATCGACGCGATGATTCCCCACCACGAGGGGGCGGTGGCGATGGCGGAGGATTTGCAGGGCAAGAGCGATCGGCCCGAGCTTCAGGCCCTAGCCGAGGAGATCATCGCCTCCCAGCAGGCTGAGATCGACCAGATGATGGAGTGGCGGCAAGCCTGGTACGGGCAGTAGGTTCCCGCTGCTGTGCCAATGCTGGAGCGTTCGGCCGTAAAAATGCCCTAGCGCCCCGACTCTAGGGGAGGCTAGGGCATCACTAAAAAACCGGGTTTCTTCCCTGCGATCGCCAGCTAGTTAGCTGGTAGACCAGAAGAAACCCGGTTTTTGCGGAAACACTCTACTCAAGCCACTGCTTGACGCGGGTCAGGCTCTTCCAGTCGGGTTTGCGGGCGAGGCCGTCGTCGATGCTGTCCATGACTTCCTTTTTGAGGTCATCGGCGACGGTCATCACCTGGGCCGCGATTTCGATGTGCTCACGCACGCCGGGCTTGCCCGCATCGAGCATGGCGACGGCCAGGTTGACGCGACCCTGGGGGTCTTGGGGGTTGAGCTTGACGGCTTTTTGGGCGGCTTTGAGGCCAGCGCTGGGCTTATCGGTGAGCAGGTACAGCCAGGCCAGACAGGCCCAGGCGGCGGCGCTTTTGGGGGCGCGATCGCACACCTCTTTAAACACCGGAATCAGCGCGGCGGGGTCTTCGCCCTTTTTGTAGCGCTCGATGCCCTCATCGAACAGGGTTTCTACGGTTTGAGTCATGGTCTAGGAAATAGCTAAGGCGATATCCAGCAAAGCACAAAATGGCTCCCCGCACGATGGGCGCGGGCATGATCATGCCCATCGTTAAGAGTTTTTCCTAACCTTGGATGGGCCCGCAGGCGTTGGTCGGCCTACGCCCCGAAGGACTTGCCGCAGCCGCAGGTCTGCACGGCGTTGGGGTTGGTGAACTGAAAGCCGCCGCCGATCAGCGCATCGCTGTAGTCGAGCATGAGGCCGTAGAGATAGAGCAGGCTTTTTTTGTCGCAGATCACGCGGAAGCCGTCGTAGTCGTAGACTTCATCGTGCTCGTTGATGTTGGCGGGGTCTTCAAAATCCATCGTGTAGGACATGCCGGAGCAGCCGCCCTGGCGCACCCCCACACGCAGGCAGAGTTCTTTATTGCCCTGGGATACCTGGAGTGCCTTAACGTGCCGAAGGGCCGTTTCCGACATCAAAATGCCTCGGGTTTGTTCGGTGGCTTGAGCCATTGCAACCTTTCGATGTAAGTACAGCGTCTCTAATCATAGCCATTTTAATCATAGACAGAGTCGCCCCGACCCGGCGCAGGACAGCCCAAATTGTTTTGAAATCTAACACTTTCAGCGGGCGGGCTTAGCCGTTATCGCCAAGAATTTCTATAGTTTATAGCAGCCGCCGGTTCGGTTTATAGTCTCCCTAGTGGTTGGCCGCCGGTGCCCGGCCCCCAACCCACGCCTTAGACCGCGGCCCTGCCCTCGGCCCGGTCGCTGCTGTGCTGCGACCCTGGCCCGGTCACCCCGGCCCTGCGATTCGGTAGGCGGGTGACGATTAAACTTGGCTATGCTGACCACAGCCGCAGGCCGTGGCCTGGGCCCGCCGCCCAAGGTTTGTGTTTTGCCCGCTTTCCTACGTTTGCTTTCCTACATCGTTGCGCTTAGCCCATGACCCGATTGAACCGCATTACCCTAGATCGCCTGAAGCGGCTGCCCCGCGTAGCCAGCGTTTGGGAGGGCGATCGCCGTTCGGTGGGCGGGTTTATGGACGATGACGGGGGACTGAGGCCGCGGCACACCGAAAGCAGCGACTGCATTTTGTGGGTGGACAGCAGCCACGGGGCGGTGCGGGGGCTGACCATCGTACCGACCGCCTGCGGCTACGAGCCGGTGGTGCGCACCCTGCTCCAGGCGATTGAGTCGCCCCAGGGCAACCTGACCCCGGCCCGGCCCCAAAAAATTGTGGTCAGCGACCGGGAGATTCAGTTTTACCTGCGCGGGGCCCTCCAGGGTCTCGACATCGCCATTGACTATGCCCCCGAGCTGCCGCTGATCGACGAGCTGTTTAACGCCCTGCAGCAGTCGGCGGAGATGGCCGAGGCCGAGCTGCCCCCCCGCTACGCCGAGGCCATGCTCGACAAGGCGATGGAAATGTGGGAACTGGCCCCCTGGAACACCCTTAACGAGCAGCAGGTGCTGGCGGTCGAGCTCAACCGATGGGATATCGACACCCTCTACGTGTCGATGCTGGGCATGGGGGGCGTGGAGTACGGCCTGCTGATGTATCGCTCCCTCGACTCGCTGAAGCAGTTTCGCCAGCGGGTGCTGATGGGGCAGCAGTCGCCCAAGCAAATGCAGGAGGCGTTTTTAGAGCAGGACTGTCTGTATCTCAACTTTGAGCTGTTTGATGACGAGCCCTTTGCCGACGGGCCCCAGCCGCCGAGCTGGCTGGCGACGGCCCCGGAGGCGGTGCAGCCCGACTTTGGCAGCATTCACCCCCTGGAGGGCATGCGCAGCCAGCTGGCCGATGAGGAGGGGGCGACTTTTTTGGTGGCGATGGAGGCGATTCACCGCTTTATGAGTCGCTACCGCGCCCAGCTCGAAAAGCCGCCGCTGAAGGCACTGCAAGGCAGCTACAAAATTCTCAACCCCGAGAAACCCGGGGGGGCAGCGGCGCTGAAGATCACGGTAAAGACGCTGCCGGAGGTCACCGCCGAGCTGGCTGAACAAACTGACGGGGCTTTTGAAAACGGGGCCTTTGAGGGCGGGGTATTTGACGGTGGGGCTGGGGGAAGCGACGGCCCCTTTATGGGCGGCCCCCGCGCCCTGACCAACTTTCCGGTGCTGCGCGATGACTACGTGCCCGAGGGGGCGATCATCATTCTCACGCAGTTTCAGCGGCAGCTGCTCAACGACCTGCACCACAACCCCACCATTGCCCTGCAATGCCACGGCAACCATCACCCCGAGGAGCCCGGCGACGAGGCCCCCAGCCTGCCGGTGGTGCTGATTCAGACCTCGCGCCCCAAGGCGAAGACGCTGATTCAACAGCTCCAGCAGGCCCAGGGGGTGGAGGCGGTGTGCTTTAACCCCGGCAATGACCCCTTTAGCGGGGAGGCCTTTGAGCTGGGTCTGCTGCAAACTGGCGATGGCGAACTGCACCTGTTTGCGGAATACGAAACCAGCGGGGCCGCCGACCGCACCCTGTTGGAGCACTGGAACGACTGGCAGAGTGCCTGCCAGGGGGCCTGCGCCGTGGTGATTGCCAGCGGCATTACCGGCAGCAGCAAGGGGCGGCCCGGCGTGAAGGATATTTTGGGGGTGTTTGAGGCCCGCTGTAAGACACCCAAGGATTTGCATCTGCCGCCGCTGCTGTTGCAGTATGCGGCGGAGTGGGAGATGGACTGAGAGCTGAGAGATTGAGAGCCGAGAGATTGAGGGCCGAGAGCTTGAGAGCCGAGAGATTGAGAGCAGATGGGGTGGAAACGGCGGCGACGGCGCTGGGCTGCACCAGTGCGTTTGTGACCCTGGCCAGCATGGAGTTTGAGCGGCTGGTGGATTTTTATAGCCAGCTGCTGGGACAGGCGGCCCGGCCCTACCAGCCCAATCGCTACGCCGAGTTTCAGCTGCCGGGGTTGAGGCTGGCGATTTTTAGGCCCAAAATCGACCAGGCCGGTGAATTTGCCGCCCCTGGCAGCGGGGCGATGAGCCTGTGTTTGGAGGTGGTGGAGGTGGCGGGTGCGATCGCACATCTCACCCGCCTGGGCTACCCGCCGCCGGGCCCGGTGATCACCGCCTCCCACGGGCGCGAGGTCTACGCCTACGACCCCGACGGCAACCGGCTGATTTTGCACCAGGGCCCTAGCTAGGCCCCGCCATGATCTCTGCCCTAGGATGCTGGAGTTCTAAGCGTGCTGAGGCCTTAGAGTCCTGAGAACATGGCAGTATTGAGAGGGATAGCCCCCTGGGGCAATTCTGCGCTGTGTTTTTGCCCCGTGCTTTTACACCGTGTGTCGGCAACCATGGCCCGATGGGCGTACCCATGAGATCCAACGATCCCGATTTTCCCCGAGAGATTCCGCCGGTGCCGCCGCCGCGCCAG
>DATIVG010000254.1:0-2367 GCA_035466075.1 Nodosilinea sp.
GGCCTGGAGTTAGGGGCCACTGGGCGGGGAAGTTGGGGGTGGTTTGGGGGTGGTTTGGGTAGGGGGGCATGGGGGGAGGGGAGTGATGGAGAACAGGAGTGGTGGGGTGGGGGAGACTCAGGGGGAATGGCTGGCGGAGAGGGCTTGCCACAGGGCGGTTTGGGTGTGGGCTCCGGTGTAGCGGTAGCCGTTGATGAAAAATGCGGGCGTATCGACTACGCCGCTGGCGCGACCGCTGGCGATATCGGCCTCGATGCGGCTGACGAAGTGGTCGCCGGTCACCTCCCGCAAGAACTGCCGCACATTCAGCCCCAGGTCGGCGGCGTATTCGACCAGGTAGCCGTTGCCCAGGGCGTGCTGGCGGGTGTAGAGGTGGTGGTGCATGGGCCAAAATTTACCCTGGGTGGCGGCGGCCTCTACGGCTTCGGCGGCGTGCTGGGCATGGGGGTGTACCTCGCTGCGGGGAAAATGGCGAAACACGTAGCACATCTGAGCATCCATCCGCTTGAGCAGATCGGTGAGGAAGGGATAGGCAGCGCCGCAGTTGGGGCATTGGTAATCGCCGTACTGCACCAGGGTGACAGCGGCGGTGGAGGGCCCCCACCGGTGGTCTTGCAGATCCACGGGCCGAGCTAGGGTCGATACAGGGTGCATCTTTTAGTAAAGGGGTAAGCCGGCCGGGACGGCGAGAAGTTATCCGTAACTGTAGGGGGTGGGGCCGCCGCTGTCGCGCCTCATAAGGCTAAGATTGGCGCTGGCCTGGGGGGCAGCCTGCGGCCTGGCCAAAAGGTCAGGATCGGCCCTGCTCTGGCGGCCAGGGGCGGGCTAGGGAGCTGCCTCTTGCTGAGGCAAAACCCTCGCGTTCTATAGCCTTTTACGGCAAAACCTGGCCCTTGGGACAGGGTAACTCCCCCACCAGGGGCGGGAGCGAGAACTCGTCTGGGGCGTAGCGACAGGTGGTAGCGGGCTCTGTAGGGTAGGGTCGAGTCCCTATTTGGAAAACGAGGAAGTTTTCACCCCCATGAACCTACGTAAAAGAGCCCTAGTTTTGGTGAGTTTTGTCCTCGCCCTTGTTCTTTCAGTGGCGTCTACTAGTTTTGCCACTGGCCGCAACGGCGTGGCTGAGGCCAATGCCATTCTCGCTGCTGCCGCCGCCGAATCGGGCCGACCGGCCTATGCGGAACGCACCGCCGTCGCCTTTAAGCCCAGCGACAATGTGTATTTAAAGAGTGCGCTGGCGGTGGATTTTACCCTGGGTAGCGCTACGGTGACGCTGCCTTTATATAGAGGGCTGTCTCCCCAGGGGGAGTCGGTGTATTACATTTTGACGGAGGCCTCGGATTTTGATGTGGCCAAGACCTTGGGGATTAACTACGCCCCCAAGATGAGGCACGTGATTGGCACGGCGGGGGCGCAGCCGGTGACCCTCAGCCAGGGCATTATGCAGTTTCGCGGGAACATTGATTTTTCGCCAGAGTACCGGGTTGAGCCCGGTGTGCCAAACCCGTTTCCCCCGGCGGTGGCCACCCCTGGGGCGATTGCCGATGCCGAATATTCGTCGATGGCGGTGATGCCCAGCGGCGTGGTGCTCAATGCCCAGATTGTGCACAATGCCTCGGGCAGCCACGACCGGCTGGAGGCCATTGACCTGGACAACAGAACCGTGACGATGTCGATTTTGGATGGTTTTCAGGGGGGGCGGCAGTATTTTTACCACCTGGTGACCGATGTGTCGGCGGATGTGCCCTCGGTGCTGGAAAAAGGGGTGTTTGCCCCGAAGCTGGCGGATATTCCGGCCTTTGGTCGCTCGCTGCCCGCCGATGAGTCGGCGCTGCTGGGATTTTCGCCGGTGCTCAACGGCATTAGCGATACGAGTACGGGGCAGCACCAGGGGTTTGTGGCGTCGCTGGCCAACAATGGCATTGACCCGATCAATGTGTTTCCCTACGGCCCCGACAACGACAACCCCCGGGCGGACAACAACTACAGCCCGCTGTGGGATGCCCACGTGAGCATGTGGACGGAGGGTGCGATCGCAGCCAACCAAGTGCGCCGCATCACCTCCCTGGAAGACCTGCAGGGCCTGATCGCCAGCGGCCTGGTCACCGATGCGGTGATCAACCCCGAGGGGCCGGGCAACCCCTGGCTGTTTGGGCTGCGGCCCACCCAGGCGACGATCAACTGCCCGGTGATTGCCCACCCGGTGCTGCCGAACTAGGCAATGGCCGAGCCACGGGCATGGATGGCTTTCGTGACGTCGGTGACGTCGGTGACGTCGGGGACATCTAGGGCTTCGACACAACCGTGCCCTGGCTCAGCCATTTTTCAGTCTTGAACTGCTTTAGAGGGTGTTTGAAAAGGTGTAGG
>DATIVG010000255.1:0-2960 GCA_035466075.1 Nodosilinea sp.
GGCCAGGGTGGCCAGGTCATCGGTGGCGGGGGCCAGCACCAGGGGGCCGCTGGTGCTGCTGGGCAGCAGGCCGGGTACCTGGTGGCCCGCCAGCAGCGCCATCAGGTGGGCCTGACAGGCTTCGACATTGAGCCCTCGCTCTTTGAGCAGGTGCAAAATGCCGTTGAGGGGCATGGGCTGCTCGGGCAGGGTGCGCAGCAGCTCCATCAGCAAAAACATGTCGCTGTACTGGTGGCGGGTGAGGTCGAGCACCTGGGGATAGCGCACCAGGTTGACCAGCCCGTAGGTGACGCGGCTACAGCTGGGGGGGCGATCGCTGTGGTAGGTGTCTTGCACAATGGTGGCGTTGGGAAATTTTTGCCGCAGCCAGCGGGCAATCTTGGGCAGCGAGGCGCTACCGCCGGTGCAGATCACCTGGTTAATGCCCTGGGTGGTGAGGTTGGCCTCGCTCAGCAGGCGGTTGAGGTGGCCGTTGATGCGCTGAATGTAGGGCAGAATGATGCGGTCTTCGAGGTCTTTGCTGCGCACTACCCAGCGCTGGTCGGCCAGCTCTAGCTCAAACTGCGGCTGGTGCTGAAGAATGATTTTGAGGTGGCGGGCGGCTTCGAGTACGCTCTGGCCCAGCAGTGAAGACTCCAGGCGCTGGTAGAGGCGCTGGCGGCGGGCGATGTCGGGCTCCGCCGGGCGCGGAAAGTCGCAGCCGTCGAGGTCGAGGTCGTCCCAGTGGGTGCCGTCTAGCTCAGGGAGGGCGGCCTGCCAGCCCCAGCCGCCCACGGCAGCAGGGCGCCCATGGCCCTCGGGGGGGCGGCTCTGGCGGCGCTCGGCGGGGTGCAGCAGGTGGCAGACGATATCGAGATCGATGGCGTCGCCGGCGTAGCTCATGGAGTGCAGGGCAAAGTCGCTGTAGGCGAGGTCGGCCAGGGTCGTGGGCAGGTTGACCATGCCCACTTCGGTGACGGTGGCCCCGGCGGAGAGCACTACGGTGCCGCCAGTCCAGGGGCAGGCGTAGAGGGTCTGCTGTTGCAGGGGTTGGCCGTTGCCCTCGGCCAGGGGGGTGCTGGGGTCGGGCAGGCCGGAGAGCACAGCTGCGATCGCATCCTCCACAAAGTAAATATCGTCGGGGCTATCGGTCAGCCCTGCCCCCAGTACCGCCTCCCGCACATTAAAGGTATAGGTGTCGGGCCAGTTGGCTGGATAGCTCACCACCACCCCGCGCAGGCTATCAAAAGCCTGCCCCAGGGCATCGGCCTCCAGCCCCACGGCCCCCACGGTAAAGGCAGCACCGGGGGCAACCCCCGCGATTAGAGTGGCCAGCAGCTCTTGCAAACTGGCCTGAAACGCCTGCAGCGGCAGACAATCGCGCTCAGACCACTGAATCTGAGGTTGAGGGGCCGACCCGCCCACCCCCGCCGTGGGGATGCCCAACTTGAGGAAAGGCTTCAGGGTCTTGAGCAGCACCGTCCCGGCGTCGGCATCGTCAGCATCGCTCCAGTTCACCGTGAGGGCCGACGACCCTACCGACTGCACCGGGTGATGCCCCACCGCGTCGGCGGCAAGCCCCACCGAGGCCAAGGTCTGCAAGCGGAAAAACTTGTCCGCCGTGACCCCAGAAATAGCCCGATCAATCCAGTAAAGGGGATACACCTGGCCCGTACGCCGCTCCAGCAGCACCGCCGACAGCCCGGTAGTGCCCACGTCTAGGCCCAAAAACCACAGCGCCGTCGGCACCTCAGCCACCGGCTCGGGCTCTTCCGGCGGCAGAGGCACCTCGGCCAGCAAATCCTCGGGCTCTTCGTCCAGGTCGTCTTCATCTCGGTCGATCGGGGGGGCGGCCTCAGCGGCCGGGGGGAGCGACACCGGCAGGTCAGCCTCTACCGGCGGCACCGCCACCAAGCCTTGGGGCTCGTCCAGGTCGGCATCGGCGTCAACCAAAGGGGTCTCCAGCGAGGCTAGTGCCGCCTCACCCTCCAGATCCGGGTTGAAACGCCCAATGGCCTTCAAAAAAGCTTCCTCGTCCAGGGTATCTAAGGCATCCACCGGCACCTCATCCTCCGTTGGCTCAGGCAGTTCTGCCCCGGTTGCCTCCCCATCCTCCGTCAGCTCAGGCAGTTCTGCCCCGGTTACCTCCCCTACCTCAACAGGCTGGTCGGCTGCCGTCACGTCCTCCTCTATGGCCAGGGGTGCCGAAGTCTCCATCTCCGGCGACAGCTCCACCGGTGGCGCGGGGGAATCCAGCCGCGCCTCGGTGACCACATCGGCCTCTGGGATGACGTCCTCTGAAGCACCGCCCTCTAGGGTACTGGTCTCCAGGGTGCTGTCTTCTGAGGTGATGATCTCCAAAACGCTGTCCTCTGGAGCATCGCTGGTGAATTCAACCGGCGGCTCCAGGGCCGCCTCAGCAGGGGCCTCCCAGTCAAGGGTGAGGTCTAAATCGAGATCAAGGCGATCATCCCCAGGGGTCGCCGCCAGATTCTGCGGCTCAGCCCAGTCAGGCTCGGCGCTGGGGAGCCAGCTGGCCTCAGCGGTATCCCCAGGCGACTCCGCAAAGCCAGCCTCGGCGGTGATGGGCTCTCCCAGCAGAGCATCTAGATCAATGAAGTCAATGATGGTTTCGATCGACTCAGCCACCTCATCGGCCGCCAGGCTAATGGGGTCAGGCTCCACCACCTCGGCGGGTTGCGCCTGATCGGGTGGCTCCAGCGCTGGGTTTTCATCGTTCCCAGTGGCCCCAGCGGCATTCAAAATCGACTCCAGGCTCAGTTCACGTACCCAGTCCCTGGGGCCAGCGGGCGCTGGCGGGGCGGGCGCTGGCGGCGAGGCGGCAGCAGGGGCGGCATTCACCGCCTCAGTCCCCAGATCGATCAAGTCATCGAGGCTCATTTCCTCTACCTCTGGGTCAGGGGAGGTCACCGCCGCCGCTGGGGAGTCTAGGCCGAGGGTGAAGTCATCGAGGCTAGCGG
>DATIVG010000256.1:0-8504 GCA_035466075.1 Nodosilinea sp.
CTGGCCACGTTTGTGTCGAAGAAGCACTTTAACCAGGCGGAGCAGGAGGCGGGCAAGGTGGCTTCGGTGCTGGGCATTTCTTTTATTACGGAGGGGGCGATTCCCTTTGCGGCCAACGACCCGCTGCGGATTTTGCCCGCCTGCATTGCGGGCTCGGCGGTGACCGGGGCGCTGTCAATGGCCTTTGGCTGCGCCCTGCGGGCTCCCCACGGCGGCGTGTTTGTGCTGGCGATTCCCAACGCGGTGGAGAATGGAGGGCTGTATGTAGTTGCGATCGCAGCCGGCACCCTGATCACCGCCCTCGTCACCATCCAGCTCAAACATTTCTTCCCCCGACAGAAAGTCGTCGCCGACGTCTAGTCTCTGTCAGCCCGCCCTGCCCGCCCCGCCCGCCCCGCCAGAGCCAGAGCCGCCAGAGCCAGGCGAGAGATGACTCCCCCCATCTCTCGCCTGGCTCTCACCGTAGCTACGGCACCGCTAACCATTTCTTCTCGGTATCATCAGAAAAAATAATTCAAGCATCCAGCAGTTTTTTTGGCGAGAATGATACAGTTTTTCCATAGACTTAATTCGATGCCAAATTTTTTATCATTTATCCAACTCAATAAAGGATTTTAGGTGCTGGCGATGGGCATCACAAACCGAATTCACTTTCGCGACCTGAGGGGCGACATTTTTGGCGGCGTCACCGCCGCGGTCATAGCGCTGCCCATGGCCCTTGCCTTTGGCGTAGCCTCCGGCGCCGGGGCGGCCTCGGGCCTGTACGGAGCCGTCATTGTCGGCTTCTTTGCCGCCCTGTTTGGCGGTACCCCCACCCTGATCTCAGAGCCCACTGGCCCCATGACCGTGGTGTTCACCGCCGTCATTGCCCAGCTGATCGCCTCCGACCCCGAAAACGGCATGGCCATGGCCTTCACCGTGGCCATGCTGGCCGGCCTCTTCCAGATTGTGTTCGGTCTCCTCAAGCTAGGGCGCTACATCACCCTGATGCCCTACACCGTCATCTCCGGCTTCATGTCGGGCATTGGCATCATTCTGATTATTCTGCAGCTGGGGCCGTTTTTGGGCCACGCCACGCCCAAGGGCGGCGTAGTCGGCACGCTCACCAGCCTGCCAGCCATGGTCAGCACCCTCAACCCGCCCGAGGTAGCCCTGGGAGCCTTTACCCTGGCGGTGCTGTTTCTCATGCCCAAACGGTTTAAGCGCTGGGTACCGCCGCAGCTGCTGGTGCTAGTGGCGGGTACGCTGCTGGCCCTGCTGCTCTTTCCCACGGCGGGCCTGCGGCTGATTGGTGAAATTCCCACCGGGTTGCCCGCCCTGCAACTGCCCACCTTTCGGCCTGAGCAGTTTCAGACCATGCTGGTGAATGGTCTGGTGCTAGGCATGCTGGGCTGCATCGATGCCCTGCTGACGGCCATGATTGCCGACAGCATTACCCGTACCCAGCACGACTCCAATAAAGAACTAGTCGGCCAGGGCATTGGCAACCTCATGTCCGGCCTGTTTGGCGGCATGCCCGGGGCCGGGGCCACCATGGGCACCGTGGTAAACATTCAGGCCGGGGGTAAGACAGCCCTTTCGGGGCTAGTTCGCGCTGCTATTTTGCTCGTGGTAGTCCTGTGGGCCGCCCCGCTCACCAAGACCATTCCCCTGGCGGTGCTGGCGGGCATTGCGGTCAAAGTCGGCTTCGACATTTTGGACTGGAGCTTTTTGAAACGAGCGCACCATGTCTCGTGGAAGGGCACGGCCATCATGTACGGCGTGATGTTTTTGACGGTGTTCGTCGATTTGATTGTGGCGGTGGGGGTCGGCGTATTTATTGCCAACATTCTGACCATTGAGCGCCTCAGCAAGCTCCAGTCCGACCAGGTGAAGACCATCACCGACTTCGATGATGACCTTACCCTCACCCCCGAAGAGCAAGGGCTAATGGATCGGGCCAAGGGACGAATTTTGGTGTTTCACCTCAGCGGGCCGATGATCTTTGGCGTGGCACGCGCCATTTCCCAAGAGCACACTGCCATGGCCGACCACGACGTGCTGATTCTCGACTTGCAGGACGTGCCCCACCTCGGGGTAACAGCGGCCCTGGCGATCGAAAGTACGGTCAAAGATGCCCGAGATGCAGGGCGGCAGGTGTTCTTGGTGGGGGCGCGGGGCAAGACCCTACAACGGCTCGAAAAGCTGGGGGTTTTGCAATCGGTGCCCACCGCCCACCGCCTAGACACGCGTACGGAGGCCCTGAAATCATCACTGAAGCTGCTGGGGGCGATCGACAGCGGCGACTTTGTGCCAACTCCGACCGCAATGCCTTCCCCGTAGTGCCCCCTAGTGCATCCCCGTATTGCCTCCCCCTAGCGCTCTTGCTGGGCTTTCCGCGCTGACTCAGAGCGAGGGGCACCCTGTCAAAGCGTTGGAAATAGCCCCAGGGCACGGGACAACCCATGCCCAATGCCATCCCATGAGTTTTCTCCTCGGTTGATGAATTGCCATGCTCTACGCCTGCATGTACGCCACTATTCTCCTCGGCTTCTTCGGCATTCTGCTGAAAGAAAACCTGGTCATGAAAATCATCGCCATGGATGTGATGAGCACCGGAGTGATCGCCCTATTTGTGCTGGTGGCGGCCCAGGGCGGGGGATACACCCCCATTTTGGTGGATAGCCCCCCCGGCGACTACGCCGACCCCGTGCCCCAGGCGGTGATTTTAACCGCGATTGTGATTGGGTTTTCCATTCAGGCCCTCATGCTGGTGGGGGTCATGAAGCTGGCCCGCGACAACCCCACCCTGGAGACCCGCGCCATTGAGGAGGAGTACCGGCCATGACCCTCTGGACCATGCTCTGGATCACCCTGCCGTTTTTTGTCGGATTTAGCATCTACCTGCTGCCCCAGGGAGACCGCATCCTCGCTCTGGCGGTCACCCTGGTCTCCATGGGCTACGCCATGGCGCTGTTTTGGCAGCCCGTTCCCCTCGACTGGCGCCTGCTCGACAACTTTGGCGTCACCCTCAGCGCCGACAGTCTCAGCGCCTTTTTCATTCTCACCAATGCCCTGGTGACCGCAGCGGTGATTCTCTACTGCTGGTACAGCGGCAAAACCACCTTTTTCTACACCCAGGTGATCATCCTCCACGGCAGCGTCAATGCCGCCTTTATCTGCGCCGATTTGATCAGCCTCTACGTGGCCCTGGAGGTGATCGGCATTGCCACCTTTTTGCTGATTGCCTACCCCCGCAGCCACCGCAGTCTGTGGGTGGCCCTGCGCTACCTGTTTGTCAGCAATACCGCCATGCTGTTGTATCTGATGGGCGCGGCGCTGGTCTACCAAACCCACCAGTCCTTTGCCTTTGCCGCCCTCAAGGGGGCTCCCGCCGAGGCCCTGGCTCTGATCTTTCTCGGCTTGCTCACCAAGGGCGGCATTTTTGTCTCGGGGCTGTGGCTGCCCCTCACCCATGCCGAGTCAGACACGCCGGTCTCGGCGCTGATGTCCGGGGTGGTGATCAAAGCCGGGGTCTTTCCCCTGGTGCGTATCGCCCTGCTCCTCGAAGAACTCGACCCCCTAGTGCGCATATTTGGCGCGGGTACCGCCCTGCTGGGGGTCACCTACGCCGTGTTTGAAAAAGACACCAAGCGCATGCTGGCCTTTCACACCTTGTCGCAGATGGGCTTTGTGCTGGCGGCCCCGGAGGTGGGTGGCTTCTACGCCCTCACCCACGGCCTGGTCAAAGCCGCCCTATTTTTGATCGCCGGGGCACTGCCCAGCCGCAGCTTTGCGGCCCTGCACGACCAGCCTATTCGCACGCCGATCTGGGTGGCGCTGGTGATAGCCAGCTTCTCGATCTCCGGTTTTCCGCTGCTCTCCGGCTTTGGAGCCAAGGTACTGACCATGAAAAATCTGCTGCCCTGGCAGGTGATTGCCATGAACATAGCCGCCCTCGGCACCGCAGTCTCCTTTGCCAAGTTCATCTTTTTACCCCATGGCCCAGCCCCGGACCAAACCGTAAAGCGGGGGTTTTGGCCGGCGGTGCTGCTGCTGTTGGCGGGGCTGGTGGTGGCCAACGTGGCCTACTACGACGCCTATTCGCTGGCCAATGTCGCCAAGCCCCTGGCCATTATCGCCCTGGGCTGGCTGCTCTACCGGCTGATTGTGCAGCGGGTGGTGGTGAAACTGCCCCGGGTGCTGGAAGAGTTTGAGCAGCTGATTGGGGTGATGAGCGTGATGCTCATGGTGTTGTTTGGCATGGTGCTGGCATGACGGGCTATCTCAACATTTTGCTGCGGTTGGCCATCTGGTTTTTACTCACCGCCGACCTGAGCTGGGCCAACATTTTGATTGGGGTCACCGTGTCGCTCCTGCTGCCCAGGGGAGTGACCAATCCCGGTCGGCTAAAAGATTGGCTCATCACCCTCTGGGAAGTGGTGGTAGCCATTCCCCAAGCCTATATAGAAGCCTTTGAAATTATGATTTGGCCCCACCGGCAGGAGGTCGTCGTCGTCAACCGAGCTAAGCCCCGTCGGTCTCCCAGCCTGATTTTTCTAGACATATTTTTGATTACCTTTACCCCTAAAACCATCGTGCAGCACTATCGCGAACAGGGCTGGTACGAGGTGCACTGCATTCAACGGGAGAAAACCCCATGACCCTAGTGTTGCTAGCGATGATTGGCGCGCTGTTGATTCCGATGGTGGAGGCGCTGCGCGATGAGGATATTTGGCAGCGCATGCTCGCGTTTGCCAGCATTGCCACCAAAACCTCGGTGATGATCTTGGTGATTGCGGTGCTGCAAGACGACTGGATGATCGGCGTGGTGGGGGTGCTGATTCTCAGCGTTGGCAATGCGGCGCTGATGCTGCTGGCCCACATCATCAAACGCCTCACCGAGGTGATGGAGGGCTAGGGCGATGGGCGGCGGCTGGAGACGAGACTGGCGGAGGCGAGACTGGCGGGAGCAAAAGGAAAGAGCATTGGCTGGTGAACATCTGTGGAATCGAGGACTGAGTCGGAATGTTGTTGAGGGGTGACGCTATGGCCATAGTTGGCATGCTGAGCTACGGCTGTATTGGCCTGGGTCTGGTGTTTTGGTTTTGGGGCACCTGGCCGCTGCTGGGGCGGCGGTCGGTGCTGTATAAGCTCCACGGGCTGTCGGTGGCCGACACCCTGGGGTCGATGGCCATTGTGGTGGGGCTGCTGCTGCGTATTCCCCAGGAGTGGCCGCTGCTGGTGCTGGCGCTGCTGTCGCTGGCGATTTGGAACACGGTGTTGGGCTACGTGCTGGCCTACTGCGCTACGGATGATCAGCCATGAGAGAAGGGTATGTCTACGCCATTGCGCTGCTGCTGCCGCTGTCGGCGGCGATGGTGGTCTTTCAGGTGAACCCCTACCAGGCCCTGGTAATGCGGGGAATTTTGGGGGCGGTGGCGGCCCTGGTCTACGCCATGCTGGGCGGGGCCGATGTGGCCTTGACCGAGGCGCTGGTGGGCACAATGCTGGCGATCACCCTCTATGCCGTGGCGGTGCGGTCGTCGCTGGTGATGCGGCTGGGGGTGCTGGAGGGTGAGGAGGCTCAGCATCGACTGCCACCGCAGCCGATGCTCGACTATCTGCGGGCGTTGCTAAAGCGGTACCAGCTGCGGCTAGAGCTGGTGACCTATCCCGACCAGCAGGCGCTGCACCAGGCCCTGGCCGCCAGAGCGGTGCACGGCATTTGCCTGACCGCCGGGACTGGGCCAGACGATGAGGGGGTGCCCCGGCTGCGGCTGCGGGTGCGGCGGCTCTACGAAATTTTGGCGGCGGAGCTGCCCGGGGCGCTGGCTGAGAGTGAGCTTGACGACGGTGGCGCTGGGGCAGCCCGGCCCCTCGCCCCAGCGCTAGTGGAGGAACAGGGATGAGATGGGTTTACCTGACGGCAGGACTGCTGTTCTTTTTTAAGCTGATGATTTTGCCTGAGCCCCTGGGGGAAGGGGCCGAGCTGGCGGTAGTGGAGGCGGTGGTGGCCGATACAGGGGTGCCCAATGCGGTGTCGGGCATTATTTTTCGCAACCGCCTCTACGACACGATTTTTGAGGTGGTGGTGTTTACCATTGCCACGATGGGCAGCCGGTATCTGCTGGCTGACGAAACCCCGACGGCCCCTTTTTACAGCTTTAGCGATCAGCCTTCGATTGTGCTGGCCCGGCTGGGGGCGACGATTTCTGCCCTGGTGGGGGTGGAGCTGGCCCTGCGGGGGCACCTGAGCCCTGGGGGTGGCTTTGCTGCCGGGGTGGCGGGGGGTACGGCGATTGGCCTGCTGGCAATTACCGCCATCTCCCCTGAGTGGATGCAGGCGATCTACGAACGCTGGCGGGCTGCCGCCTGGGAGAAGGTGTCGGTGCTGGTGTTTATTGGGCTGGCGGTGCTGACTCTGGTGGGGGTGGAGCTGCCGCCGGGGGAGTTTGGCACCCTGCTCAGCGGCGGCATGATTCCTTTGCTGAATGTGCTGGTGGCGGTAAAGGTGGCGCTGGGCTCCTGGGCGGTGACGCTGCTGTTCATTCGCTATCGGGGGTTGCTGTAGGGCTGGGGCTCTCCATGTTTGTGCCCTGGCCCACCAACTACTGGGCCGTGCCCCGCAGCACCGCTTCGCCATTGATAAACTCCAGGCCGTCGAGGGTGAGCCCACTCTGGGGCAGGGCCACGTTGATGCGCTCGGTGATCTGGGCCGGATCGAGGCCGGTGAGGCGGGCTACATCCTCCAGGGAGAGTTTCACCCGGCCAATTTGAATGCGGGTGTCGGTGCCCAGCACCAGGCGGCCATTGTTGACCTGGGGGCTGCCCTCAATGCCAATGTAGAGGGGCCGGTCGCCCAGCATGGGCAGGGTGCTGAGGGCGGTTTCGAGGGCCTGACGGGCTTCGGGCGGCAGGGTTTGGGTGGGCAGGTCGGCGGGGTTGACCACCAGGCCCCCGGCCACGCGATCGCCGGTGATGGTGGCGCTGAGGCTCTCCGCCAGGGGCAGCAGCGGGGCCGCCTGGGGGGTTTGAGCCAGCCCCTCGGCCAGCAGCTGGGTGAGCTCGGCCTCGGTGAGGGAAATCTCCACCTGATTGTCGGTGCCGTAGCGGACTCCCTGACCGCTGGCCAGCTTGTCTCGCAGCAGGTTGCCGCTGCCGGTGCTGATATTCTCGGCGACGGCGGTGTCGGCACCGCTGGTGCTGTACCAGGTGGGCAGGGCGGTGGCCCGGTGCCAATAGAAGGCGGTGGCCGCCGCTGCCCCCGCCGTCAGCCCCACTACTAAAGAGAGTGTCAGTATGACCAGCTGTTTTGCCCGCATGTCTGTCAACCTTCCCGTTGCAATGCTGTCGAGATAGTGTAGCTCAGCCCTCCTACCCCCATAAAAACCTTGGGTGACGATTGCGGTAAAGACCCTAAAGTGGCCTATGGTATTGGTTGTAAAACCGTAGAGAACAGACAGCATGGGCACGAGATACCGGGGCATGCGTAGGGCGATCGGTCTGGGGCGACGCGTGGTAGCCCTATGTGCGATCGCACTTCTCACCTTTGGTCTGGGCAGCTGCGCCAAACCCGTACAGCCCACCGAGCTGATCTCAGAGCCCACCCCCCAGCCCAACCGCCTCACCGGCCAAATAGCCGAGGTCTCTCCCCCCGAACCGCTCGAAACCCTCAAGCAAATCATCGACGCCTACACCCCCCAGGTGCGCATTCTCAGCCCCCGGCCCGGCGAAGTGCTCGACGACACCACCGTCACGGTGCGACTCCAGGTGCGCGGCCTGCCTCTATTTAAAAACGACGACTGGCAGCTCGGCCCCCACCTGCACCTGCTGCTCGACAACGAGCCCTACAAAGCGGTTTACGACCTCTCCGAACCCGTCGTGTTTGAAGGGCTATCGCCCGGCACCCACACCCTGCGAGTATTTGCGTCGCGACCCTGGCACGAGAGCTTCAAAAACCAGGGTGCCTTCGACCAGCGCACCTTCCACGTGTACGCCCAAACCCCCCAAAACGAAGTCAACGCCAAGACCCCCCTGCTCACCTACAGCCGCCCCCAGGGCACCTACGGCGCCGAGCCCATCATGCTCGACTTTTACCTCACCAACGCGCCCCTGCACATCAGCGCCCAGGCCGAAACCAACGACGACCTGCACGACTGGCGCATTCGCTGCACCGTCAACGAGCAGAGCTTTGTGTTCGACCAGTGGCAGCCCATCTGGCTCAAGGGCTTTAAGCCTGGCCGCAACTGGGTCCAGCTCGAACTCATCGACGAAACCGGCACCCCCATCGACAACCGCTTCAACAATACTGTCCGCATCATCGACTACGAGCCCGGCGGCACCGACACCCTGTCGCGCCTGGTGCGAGGCGAGCTAGACCTCAAAGCCGTGGCCGGTATCATCGACCCCACCTACGTGGCCCCCCAGCCCGAGCCCGTAGCAGCCCCAGCCGTCCCAGAGCCGACCCCAGAGTCAGATGCTACCCCCGGCGAAACTCCAGCGGAAGACCTCACCGGAGACAA
>DATIVG010000257.1:0-2008 GCA_035466075.1 Nodosilinea sp.
AAGATGGGCTCTACGTTTTCGATGCCCTTGGCCGCTAGCTCGGCGGTCAGCATGGCCAGCATCTCGGGTTGGATATCGACCGCCAGCACCTTGCCCTGGGGCACCAGGGGGGCAATGCGGCGGGCAAAGTAGCCGGTACCAGCGCCAATGTCGGCCACGATGTCGGTGGGGCTGAGCTCGAGAGCTGCGATCGCAGCCTGGGGCCGCTCCTGCAGCACCCGACTGGGCCGATCCAGCCACCCGGCCCCCTGGTGGCCCATGGTCTGGGCAATTTCTCGGCCCAGGTACACCTTGCCAATGCCGTCGGGGCTGGGGGCCACGGTTTGGTAGTCAGCACTGACCTGAAGCGTCCCATTGCCGCAGGCGGTCAGGCCCCCCAGCACGGCCACCAGGGCCAAACTGGCCAGGGCCCGCCCCAGGCGCTTGAGCAACCTCTGTCCAGGGGGCCAGGCCGAAGAAAAATCACCGGTCATAAACACAATCCATCACGGTAGTCATTCTTGCCACTGTTTGTAGCGGTAGTCAGTCTGGCTGAGGCTTGCCGCTGAAACGTTTGAAGGTTCGAACGTTTACAGGGTGCTTTGATGTTCTGGCTCAGGTGGCTATGGCTAGATTGATCGCCCCGTCGCCGCACCGGCCCCGTTGAGAATGCGGGGGCTAAACTTCTACCGGTGCCGGGGTGGCGGGTTCCAGCTGGGTGACCAGGGCCAAGTTCACCCGATCTTCGGTGGGCTGGCTGAGGTCGGCTCGCACGCTGGGGCCAAAGAATTTCTCAATTTTTTCTTTTTTCTCCACCCAGGTGGTAAACGGCACCATGGCCGAGTCAAACTCCAGCACCAGGGCGTAGCTGCCTTCCACCTCCACCTCGTGCAGGCCGCTGAGCTCGGGGCATTCCTGGCCGGAGGGGCTGAGGCCCAGCTTTTGCAGCGCCACATCCAGGTGGGCCTCCTGGCCGTAGCGGTAGCGGGTGACGTCCTGACGCACCTGGTTTTGGGTGGGGGTGGCCTGCTGCTCGCGCAGTTTGAGCACCTCCGGGGGCGTCGGCTGGGTGTAGGGGGCGGGCTCTAGCTCGGCCGCCCGCAGCGCCAGACCGCCCAGCAGCACCGGAATGCCGTAGAAGAAGCCGACCAGGTTGAGCGTCGAATTTTCTTGGAAGTAGGCGATAAAGCCAATGATGGTGAGCACGCCCCCCACCAGCAGCAGCACCAGACTCAGGTTAATGCGCCCCAGTTTAATTCGCCCCAGCATACGGCCCTCGGTGGAAAGATTACTTCTGACTATCATGCCGTTTTGTGGCGGAGAAGGGTAGTGGAGTAGGGGAGTTAGGGAGTGGTGGGGTAAGGAGGGGAGTGAGATATTCAAAACTTAAAATTCAAAACTTAAAACTCAAAACTCAGGCATTTCCCCACAGGATGCCTTTACCCGGTCTCCCCTCTCCTCCCACCTCCCCCTGGGCGGTAAAGTTGTCTATGCTGTCGAAAGAAACTCTACCGGAGAGACCCTATGGAACTGCAAGGGATTCGCGATCGCGTCACCGCCATTCGCTCAAAGCGGGAGGCCCTGATTCGCCTGCTGGAGCAGCCCGACCTGGGCACCCTGCGCATTGATGTCAACCAGGCGATCGAAGAAATGGACGATCTGCTGGAAGAATTTGACCGCACCTTTCCGGTGGGATGATAGGTTGAGATTTGGATTTATAGCCGCTGCCACTGGGGTTGGGGCATTCTCTGCAGCAATCCATCGGTGATGGCCAGAGGTCAGGTTGCTGACCGAGGTTTACAGTTTCGCGGTTGCCCAGGCTCGCGGTCGGTTGCCGCGCTGTCTTCAGCAAACAGGTCTCACGGAGCCGTCCTCAGCCAATGGGCCAAAGCTATAATCCGTCCTGATCACCACTACCGTTCTCCCCTCGCTATGGCTACCAGCTACACCGTTGAAGTGCACCACCAGGGCACGACCCACACCATCACCGTGCCGGAAGACCAGACCATTTTAGATGCGGCCCATGCGG
>DATIVG010000258.1:0-7934 GCA_035466075.1 Nodosilinea sp.
CGGGCCTGGCGCACCTGCGATCGCAGGGCAAACACCGGCTTAGCCAGGGTATTGGCCGGTGGCAGGGCCAGCACCTGGAAGCGGTAGCGAGTGACTACCCCTTGGCTGCCGTTGGACAAGATTTCTCGATAGCGCAGCACCGCGATGGCAGACTCTGGCGTGAGTCGGCGATGGGTTTCTGTCGCCCACTGCTGGCCGATTTCGTCCAGGGAGGTTTGGGACTTGCTGAGCAGCTCCTGGTCGATCAACGAACTGGCCACGGGCCGCAGGCCAGATTTAGCCCCCAGCCCAGAGCTGGCCTCTAAACACAGCAGCTCTACCGACGCCAACTGAATCGCCCAGGCATCCACCGGGGCCGCTTGAAACTCCAGCCCCAGGTACGGGCTAACCGCCAGGCTCAGGGGTCGAGGATTGGCCTGCCCCTCGACCTGTAGGCGAACCGGTAGCACCGTGGCGGCGGCATGGCGGTGCAGTTCCGTAGGCTGCCCCATGGGCTCAGCGGTGGGAAACAAGCCGCTGGTCTTCAACTGGAGGGCGGTTTGGTGCCAGCTGTAGGGGGGCTGGCTGACCTGCCGTTGTCCCCGTCCCGCATGGCCAGCCTGGTGAAGGGCATCGACCTCCTCTCCGGTCAACGCCTGGTTGTAAATGGCGACCAAATGATACTCCCCGAGCCAGGGCCGATCGTTGGTCAGTTCATTGGCCAGGGCAAAGCGAAAAGTGTTGTCGGGATCTGGGCCGGGATTTTGGTTGGGTCGTTTGGGAAAGAGATCGTTTTTGAGCGTGCTGCTGGCGACCTCCTGGCCATCGATGTAAAACTTCATTACACCCGCCTGGTCTCGGGTAAAGACCAGGTGAGTCAGTTCATTGCTCGCAGAGTTGAGGGGGGTCTCAAGGGGCGGTGCTTGATTGGAGCTCAGCAACCCGTTGTTGGTCGTCACCCGATCAACCCGAAGACGCACCACATACTGGCTAGTCGCTTGACTACTATCCTTGCCCTGACCCAGGGTGAAATACCGATTGCTTACATCTTCAGATAGAGTGACGATGCGAGCCGGGCCCTGGGCCTTGGCCTGCTTAGCTTTAACCCAGGCTTCGATGGTCAATTCGTTGGTGGCGCGGCAAGCCTGGATAATTTTGAGGGCAGGTCCGTTGGATTGGATCAACGCCGCATTTTTGATGTTGAGTCCACCCCCACTCAACCACTCCACCCCCTGTCGATTTCTGATCGTCAGATTGAGCGGGCTGCCGACGCCAGAGACATCTTCGATCTGACCCTGGGAATTTTCTCCTTCAAAGGTATAGAGGGCCTGCAAGCCTCTGCCTAGCCTCAGAGCACGAGACCTTTCTGAGTAGATGAGTAGGTTGTCGGCGCTCTGGTCCTCGCCTGAGCCGGGCTCGCCTGAACCTGGCTCGCTGAAGCCGGTGGGCGGCGTGCTAGGTGGATAGTGAAGCCGCAGAGAATTGAAGGCGTAGTCTAAGGCCGTGGAACGGCTGAGGCGAGCGGAATTGCTGGGCAACGTGGCCAGGACGCTCTGGAGCTGAGCCGGCTGAGCCTCCGGCAGGGGATGGTTGAGTCTGAACCAGCTTTCCTCGAGCGAAAGCGGATCGAGCCTGGCCCAGGTTCGCCCTGCCGCCGTGTCAAATCCTGCTAGGGAGATGGGAACGGCGGCATCGTGGGCCCAGTTGGCGAGAGCCAGGGCAAGATCGCTGATGTCTCCCTGGCTCAGCAACGCGACCGGATCGCGCTGAATGGGGTTAGTGGAGGTTTGAAGATCTGGGGTGGGGCGCTGAAGTCGGCCCCAAAACGGCATGGTGAGTAACAGCCACTGGGGGTCGGCGGGGTCGGACGGGCCGTAGTCGTCGGGGTTGCTGAGAATGGCCAACTGGTTGCCATTGGGCAAAAACTGAAGGGTGGTGGGGTTGGCGGTAGCGACCGGATTGGTGCGCACCCAGTGGGGGGCACTGGCCTCTACCATCAGCATCGGCCCCAGGGCGGCTTCGTCTAGGGGTGGGTTTTCTGCGGGCAACAGTTCGGCCTGGAGCGCGTGGTTCCACAGCCCGAGGCTGGCTTGGCCCACGGTCGTGCGCCCCTGGGATGACCCCAGGGTCTTGGCGTCACCATAGTCTAAAAAGGTTTTGAAAGCCTCCACCGGCATCAGCCGGATGGTCTGGGTGGTGGTCCAGCGGCGATCGAAGCCCAGGTTGATTGCCTGATGGTTGGGCATCAGCACGGCCACCAATTGGTGCTCAGTGACCGCCAGAAATTGCCAGGTGCGATCGCGCCTTAACTCAAACAATGAGCCCGCCTCCCCCAGGGTGAGCAAATCGGCCGGCAGGCTGTGCTGGTTAAACAGCACCCGCAGACTGTGGCGCAGATGGTTGAGCTGCCGGTAGCCCTCCCTGGCCTCAGGCAGCGCTGGGATCAACACCCCTGTCCGCGGCCCACCGCCGGATGGCTGGGCCTCCGCCTCTTCGAGGGATTGCAGATCTAGCGGCCAGGAAACCAGGTTTTTGACCTCCAGAAATCCGTTGAGCAGCAGCGACTCAGACCAGTGGTCCGATTCATCCACCAGCTGGGTGGTATAGCCCACCACCAGATCCACCGCCGATGGGTCAAAAATGCGCTCTGCCGATGCCGATGAAGCGGGTGCGGCGGCCTGCAAAAACTCCCCCCCCTGACAGGTCAGCATGGTCTCCAGAAAAGCCGACTTGAGCATGAGCTGGGGGTACGAGGCCCCATCCTGGCTGAGTTGACTCCTGTCTGCGGGCATTTGAGGGGCAAAGGTCAGCGCCGCAAAGCCTGGAATGTCTGCCGTTTGGAGCGGCATCCCTGGTAAAAAGTACAGACCTGTCTGGGCATTTGAAGATTGCTGCCACTCAAACTCCAGGGCATGGTGATTGAGGTGCAGGGCGCTAATGTCTAAATTGAGCTGCTTAAATAAACTGACCGGCACCCCCGGTGCTGGGCTGGCGGTGGCCTCGCCCAACTGGGGCAGGAGGGGAAAGTCCACGGTCGCATCAAAGGTCGATTGTCTGCTGGTCTGGCCTGCGGCCAGCTGGCCGAGGTGAATATTGACCCTCAGGCTGGCGCTGTGATGGGGGAGTGCCAACGCCTGATTGGCGCTCTCAGCAAACCTGAGGGTTAAGCTGGCCTGCCGAGGATCTAGCGCCGGAGCTGGAGCCAGGGCCGGAAACTCGTAGCGCCCGGTGACCTCCGCCACGGCAGACTGGGGAAACACCAGCGGTTCGGCTAGGGGTAAAGCCCAGGCCGTATCAAACAAAAAGAAGTTGAGCCACACCCGATCCACAATCAGGGACGGCACGCCCTCGGCGTTGGGGCCCAGACGGATGCCGTGCCAGGTAAGCTGGGGCGCACTGGTGGTTTCACCGTTTTCTAGCGCCAGAGGCCAGGTGCCAACCGGGGCTGAATCGGGTATTTCGGCCAGCTCTACGGCGACCAGGGCCAGAGCGTCGCTGGCATCGCGCTCGAAGGTGAGTTGAATGTCGCTGCTGAGGTCGGCCATGGCCGCGCCCGCTGCCAACAGCGGCAGTTGCAGCCGACCCACCAGGCGTAGCGACTGGACCTTGTCCGCCGCCAGGGCGGCAGATTCTAACGTCAGGGGGTAGAAGTGGAGGTTAAAAAACGGCAGATAGGCTGGCTGGGGCAGGCTGGGGTCGCCCAGTCGCCATTCGTAGCCGGTTAAAACGTTGTGCCGGTGGGAGAAAGCGTTGGGGTCGTTGACATCCTCGGCGGCATCAGACTCGGTGTGCTGGCGAGAAAACGCCGCATCGCTCACCTGAACGGGCAGATCGCGGAACCAGAGCTGCCAGCGGTGACTTCCCGCTTGTAGGGCGACGGGCTCTCGCGTGGTGGTGAGGTCGTACGGAGTGGCCTCGGTGGGCTCAAGCTGAAGGCTGACCGGGGTTTTAATCAGATTTGAGAGTTCATCGGCGGCGGCGGCGGCGCGGGTCAGCCCGCGCTGATCGCGCAGGCCCGATGGCCCACCGGTGGCCATTAGGCTACCGGCCACCACCTCAAAGGTGGTGCCGTTTTGGCGAAAACGTCCCGAAATGCCTTTTAGGGCGGTGTCTGCGGTGGCGGTATCTGCGGTGAGCGCGATGGTCAAAGACTGGCCTGCGGCCATCGCACCTTCCCCTACCAGCCGCAGGGCAGCGCCATTGGTGTTTTCGGCGTTAGCCAGACTCAAGCTGCCGGGGTGGGTGGTCAGGTCGAGGTTGACCTGGGCGGGCCAGTCAAAGGGCTCCACCAGAGACTTGATCAGGGTGGCACCGTTGCTGCCGGGGGCGGTGGCGACGACGGCATCGGCACTGGCCAGACTGGCCCGCTGGGAAAGCACCTGCCAGTGATCGGCAAAGGTGTCGCGGCCTAGCGGCTGGGGCGCAGCGGGGCGGGGCGAGGTGGGGAGGGGGGAGAGCGCCTCCGGCAGCTGCGGCGGCTCCGGCAATTGGGTGAGGGCGTTGGGTTCGTCGGTGTAGGGCAGATCGAATCGGTATTGGCTGTGCAGGTTGAGGGTGGTGTCAACCGCCAAGCCCGTGTCCCTGGCCTCGGGGTCGAGCACCAGCCCCGGCAACGACAGCGCCACCAGCGGCAGGTCAAAGAGCCGCTGCCATTCCCGGGCGGGGGCAAAGACATCGCTGTCGGGGGAGGGCAGAATGTGGGCCGGTTGGGGCCAGTCACTGGCTCCATTGACCGTAAACAGCCAGTCTGCTGGCACCTCAAACGAGACTTGAGAGCGCTTGCCCTGATCGTCGATGTCTACCGTGATGGGTTTGACCGCCAGCTCAAAGGGAATCAGCTGGCGGTTGGGGCTGGGGTAGTTGGGCGGCACCAGCGTTTGGGTCAGAGGAATCGCCTGCACCATGGGCAGGGTGCCGTGGTGTTGCCACACCCAGGGCAAATAGGCGCTAAAGGTGTTGGTCGGCAATACCTCTTGCTGAATCAGCTGGCCCAGCACCTGGGGATTCACTCCGTAGCGAAAGCTCCAGTGGCCCAACTCGGCGACTACGGGGTTGGGGGCCGCCGGTGAAGTCGGCGGCAGCGAGCGGGCCTGCAGCGTGAGCTCGGTCAGCTGCACCTCTACCACCGCTGGAAACAGGTCGGTGTCGCGGACGGTGCGGAGGGGGTGCGATCGCACCCCAGCCACCCAGTTATCCAGACTGGGTAGGGCATCCTGGGCCAGGGGGCGAGCGGTGCTGAGCCAGAAGAGGCCATTAAAAACCAGCTCTGGAGCAGCCCCCCTCAGGTCAACCTGGCTCAGACGGTAGCCGGCAAAGTCAGGGTCACTGTCCTCATCTAACGCCGAATCGGCGGTAAACATGGGTTGCAGCGTCCAGGTGCCGCTCAGCCCGGCCAGGTTGGTCAGCACCAGGTTCCAGGGCTGCTCGTGGGGGTAGTCGGTCTTCAGTAGAGCGGGGTCGTCATTCCCCAGGGCCACTGCCCCCTGGATGACGCTGGCTGAAGCCCCGGCCTCAGCGCTCGGCCTGGCCAGCCCATTGTCGAGATAAATTTGCTCCGTCAGGTTGGGAACGGGCAGCTGAAACCAGCCCCGCTCCAGGGGCATAAACCCCCAGAGCACCGGGGTATGGCGCGTATCAGCATCGGTGGCTGGGGTCGGCAGACCCTGACGAGACCGCAAAAAAGCGGGTACGGCAACCGGGTCAAAGGCCAGGTTGAGATTCTTCAGGGAGATGGTTTCGGCGGCGTGGGGGGTGGCCGACTCCGCCCCTGGGGCATCAGCCTCCAGGGCGCGGGATTGGTAGTGATAGATATAGTCCTCACTCTCGGCCCCCCCGGCTCCGGCTTCCAGCCTCAGCGAGAGACTGCCATCGCCAGCGGATTGCATGCTCACCCTGGGGCTCACCCTGCCCAATGAGGTGGGCGGAGTATCGACAGCGTAGGGAGACTGATTGCTAAAGATGAGGCTAAAGCTATCGCCCGCAAATTTTAGCTGGGGGCTCTGGGGCCAGCTGGCAATTTCCCAGAACAGGTTGGGAACTGTGGTGGGGTTTGTGACCTCCAGGGTGACCCAGGCAGGGCCAGCTTCGGCCTGGTTAGACAGCCTGCCGTTGAGCGGATTGCGGGGGGTGAGGTAGCGGCTGAGCTGTCGCCAGGCGTCAACCCAGCCTTGCCGCTCCTCGGGGGTAAGCCGTTCTGTTTCTAGGGTGAGGCGAAAGGGCCCAGGCTCAATCTCGGCCGGATTGGTGGCCGACGGGCCAAAGCTCTGAGCCAGCTGCAACGGTGCCCCCAACGCTTGCCGCTGCCAGGGCAGGCTAACGCTGCCATAGAGAGACAAGCCGCTGCTGTGCACCGACAACGGACTGCGCAGACGGGTCACCCCCTGCCGCCTCGAAAGCGCCGTTTCGTCCGACTGCACATCTAAATCGGCGTAGAGGCGATCGGTCGCATTCTCCACGGGCTTTAAAGAGGTGCCCAGGGCAATGTCACCTGCCAGACAGATGAGCGGCTGGTTGCGGCTGGTTGCGGTGGGGTCAACGCTGCGCCAGCGCTCGGGGTTGGCCTGCACCAGCAGCAGGGTCAGCTCCCCCAGCGCCAGGGCGTTGCGAATAGCCTCGGCACTGTCGGCAGCGGGCGCAGGCGAGGCATTCCGTCGCCAGCGGTAGACCTGGGACGCCGCCGGGGCAACCGTTACCTCGCGTACATACCCCAGCAAAATCAGGGTGCTGGGCAGATAGAGCAGGTCTTCTTCAGGCCCATGCCGCTCCAGCCAAAGGCTGCGAAAGGCGTAGTTTTGACTGGGGTGGGCCAGTTGCACCACCTCTACCTTGGCCTGCCAAAAGTGGCCCTGCAGTGAAACCGTGGGTACAGCAGCAGTGGGAGATGACACCATGACTAGTCCTCGGGTAGAGATGGAAGGTTGAGCTCAATCAAGCGGCTGGGGGCGGCACTGCCGCGACGGGCTTGTAGGTACACCTGGCGGCCCTGGGAGCCCTGGCCGATGGCGGCCTGGTAGAGGCGTTCAATGGCGGCCTTGTCGCTGGGGTTGGCATAGAGGCGGCGCAGTGCGACCCCTTCTGTCTCGCTCATCAGGCCGTGGTAGCGAATCACCGCATTGCCAATCAGCAGTTTGCTCTGTAGTTCATCGGGCAGGGTGTCGGTGGTGGGTCGAGTTGACCCTGCCGCTGGCAAAGGAATCGAGAGCTGCTGCCGATCGGGCAGCGCCGCCAGCGGCACGCTGACGGGCTCTGGGGGTTGGCGATTTTTTAGCAGGGCCGTAACCAGTCGCCGCAAACTGTCCTCGTAGCCCGCATCAGCCACTATCCCCTGCAAGAGCTGAATCTGCTCATCGGTGGGGCTATGGGTTTGGCCATCGCCAGGGATGGGAACCCAGGTGAGCTGTTCTCCAGTGGCGTCATCGCCAGTAATCTGCAACTGGTCGCGAATGGCATCGGGCAGATCCGCCGGGGCGGGGCGGGGGCGGCTCAGTTGTTCGAGGGCGGTTTTGAACGCCTCGTCGCCGTTGAGAGCCAGGGCGGCGGCGCGTTCGGCGGCACTCACGCTACCCTGCCAGATCAGCACCGTTTCGCTGGGAGGTGGGAAATCGACCACCTCTTGCAGCGCTGCGGGCAGCGATGGGGGCAGTTCCACAGGTATTGAAATCGGCTGCTGGCTGAAGCCCGAGGCATAGAGGTTGTCAACGGTGGTGCGATCGCGAATATCTGCCAGCAGCGATTCAATCGTTGCCGCGTTAGATCCTGCAAACAGCTGTTTTAACGTGGCCTCCTGCTCAATCGAGGGCAGCCCCCGCAGCCGTAGCATGTTGAGCTGCATCGGGCTGCGGTAGGGGCGATCGAGCTGGCGCATCAGGGCCGCAAAAGCGCTGATGAACGGATCCCCAGGCTGTAGGCGATTGCTGACCAGGTCAATCAGTTCCTGCACCGAAGCGTCTAAATTA
>DATIVG010000259.1:0-5497 GCA_035466075.1 Nodosilinea sp.
GGCCGACCCGATTACCAAGTTTTGGTGGCAGGAGTTACAGGCCAACCCGGTGCCCGCCGGGCAGCGAGTCTTTTTCATTCGCCGCGCCCTGGGTAAGCATACGGGGGAAGCCCTGTCAGAAATTCAGGCCGCCTGCTGGCTTGATGCCAAGCGCCTGTATCTCGAAAATTTGGACAGCCTGCGGCGGGTCTATATCGTGTTTCGCGATATTGAAGAGCAGGGGCCGATTGTGGAACGGCTAGGCTTTCGCCCCCTGGGGGAGGGCTTGGAGCTAGAGGGTCACCTCTACCACTGCTACTGCCTTGACTTTGGCCCCCAGAAGGTGATGGGCTGGCTCAGTGGCTTAGTCGATGCCCAGTACGGCTGCCCAGCGGAGTCCCCGGCACCAGAACTACTACATAAAGAATCCTCCGGCGTGTTTGATGTTGAGGGTCATGCCCTGATCATCGACGGTGAGCCAGTGCCCCTCACCCCGTTGGAGTACGGGGTTTTAGCTTACCTGCATAGCCACTCCGGCAAGGCAGTCAGCCGCATGACCCTGCTGGAGGAGGTCTGGGGCTATGACTACGAAGGCGGCAGCAACGTGGTGGATTCGATCGTGCGATCGCTGCGGAAAAAATTGCGCCAGTATGGCAACGCCATTGCCACGGTTACGGGCGTCGGCTACCGCTTCGACGGGTTTTAGCTCAACTCATATCAGGGAAAACCAAGGGACTGTGCCTGGCGGTTATGCTGCAGTTTTATGTCGGCAGTAACAGGAGGCCCGGATTGGCACTTCAGCGAGAGCGGCCGCTTTATCGAACTGCAATTTGATATGAGCTGCTTCAACCGTTTCACCTCGATGCATCAGACACTCGTGGAGACCCTGTAAGCTCCAAACATTGTTGGGATGCTGACAAGCCCGACTTAACGTATTGTCCAATCCTAAGTCTGCCCTGTAGATAGCTTCTGCTTCATCGTAATGCCCCTGCTCTAAGAGCAGAGCGCCCAAGGCATGGCGAGTGGGCTGCATCCAGCCCCAGGGTTCGTCATAGGGCAAGTTATCATCCAATTCCACGGAACGGCGCAAGTGCTCAAAGGCCTTACTGTAATTCCCCTTGTGATATTCCAGTTCACCTAACATCATCTGTTCAGCAACTTGGAGGATATCTCGACAGGTGTTGTTAAAGAGCATTCTAGTCTCTGGAACCCGCTGGTAAGCCCGATCAAAGAGCACTCGTTCGGCTTCTGCCTCGGCAGGTTTCTTCAGATTAGCAAAAGCGATCGCACGGGAATAGTGCATCATCGCTGTGGTTACGCAATACAACTCAGCATCCTTGGGCAGGGGCTGAGCCAGGATCTCTTCCCACAATCCGAAGCGGATGAGGGCATGTTGCTTCATTGGCAAAAAGCCTTCAAACCAATCAGCCATCGGACGAAGGAAATCCTCTGGCAATGCGGTCATCAGTTCATCTGATGTGGTTAACGCCACAGAACGCTGACCCAGAAACATCGCTCCGTAAATTGTGAAGTGGTAGTTGTGCAGGCGATAGAGGGTGTAAAAGTTATCGGCTCCAATTTTCTCCACAAACTTTTTATCCGCTTGAGTCGCCCTTTGATTACGAGACACAACCTTCCCATAGTCGCCGCAAAGCACATCAATGTGAGTGGCCATATGCAACAAATGCCCGGCATCGGGAACCAGGGTCGTGAGGCGATCGCCATGGGGCATTGCCCGTTCGGGATGGGGCGACATCTCCACCAGATGGATGTACATATGCAGCAGTCCCGGATGTTCCCACGCCCCTGCCAACTGCGCAAAGGCGGTTTCAAGAACGGTAAGGGCTTCGAGCGTACTCGCCCCCACTGCAGGCTGTCCTGAGGGCAAATCCCATAGCTGCCAAGGGGTTCTATTCATAAGCGCCTCAGCGAACAGGCTACAGACATCAAGATCTGTTGGGAAAGCTTGATACACATTGCGCATGGCATCAGCATAGGCATCGTTCCAGGGAGAAAAATCTTCAACAGCGGAATTCTCTGGATAGCGATGGGAAATGGCTTCAATCAGTGCTTGCTCAACAGGAGTTCCTTTATGTTTAAGGGCAGTCGCTTGGGCAATCGATTTTCTGGCAATTTGGACAGCATCGGGCTTTTCTTCTTCCTCAAAGGCTTCCCAGGGCTTATTGTAATTTGGCCCAATGGCATAGGCGATACCCCAATGGGCCATGGCACATTCAGGATCATCCTTCAAGGCTTTGTGAAAACAAGAAATCGCCTCTTCGTGGTTGTAGGCGTAGATCCAGATGAGACCACGGTTGAACCAACGTTGGGCTGAAGGAGAAGTCGCTGTGATGGACCGAGAATAGTGCCCTAAATCAAAGTATTCCATGATCACTCACCTCATGGCTTTGGGGATGACTCAATTATTGCAATTACCATAAATGGAGATATTTTGAGCGATCAGAGTTTACAAATTTTATAAACTCTGATCGCCCAGACCTAATCTGACTATCTAGAACACCTGTACAAAATTTAGCGATCCACCGATCCCATCACCACATCAATGCTGCCCAGAATGACAAAGATGTCGGCCACCTTTTGGCCTTTGAGCAGTTGGGGCAGCAGCTGCAGGTTGTTGAAGTCGGCGGGGCGAATTTTCCAGCGCCAGGGCATGGGGTTGTCGTTGCCGATCAGAAAGATGCCCAGCTCGCCCCGGCCCGACTCCACCCGCACGTAGTGCTCCCCGGCGGGAATTTTGAAGGTGGGGGCGATTTTTTTGGCAATGAACTGGTAGTCGAAGCTATCCCACTCCGACTTTGGCCCCTCGGCCAGGCGCTTGGCCTCCAGATTTTCCCAGGGGCCGCCCGGCAGGCCGTCGATCGCCTGCTGAATAATTTTCAGAGACTCGCGCATTTCGCTGAGGCGCACCCGGTAGCGGGCCAGGCAGTCGCCCTCAACCTCCCAGGCCACAGACCAGTCAAAGTCGTCGTAGCATTCGTAGTGGTCAACCTTGCGCAGATCCCACTTCACCCCGGAGGCCCGCAGCATGGGGCCAGAGCAGCCCCAGGCAATCGCATCCTGCCGACTGACCACCCCCAGCCCTTCGCAGCGGCGGCGAAAGACCGGGTTGTCGGTGACCAGGCGCTCGTACTCGTCGAGCTTGGGGGCCAGGTAGTCAACAAAATCCTGACACTTGTCGACCCAGCCGTAGGGCAGGTCAGCGGCCACGCCCCCCACCCGAAAGTAGTTGTGGTTGACCATGCGGTAGCCGCTGACCGCTTCAAATAAATCGAGGATGGGTTCGCGATCGCGCAGCGTGTAAAAAAACAGCGTCTGCGCCCCCATATCCATGACAAACGGCCCCACCCACAGCAGGTGGTTGACCAGCCGAGTCAGCTCCAGCAAGATGGCGCGAATGTAGCTAGCCCGCCGGGGGACGTCGATATCTGCCAGCTTTTCCACGGCATTGACCGTCACCGCCTCGTTGAACAGGCCGCCGTAGTAGTCCCACCGGCTGGTATAGGGAATGAACATGGTTGAGGTGCGGCTTTCGGCAATTTTTTCCATGCCTCGGTGCAGGTAGCCGATGACGGGCTCGCAATCGACCACGTCTTCGCCGTCGAGGGTGACCAGAATGCGAAAGCAGCCGTGCATCGACGGATGGTGGGGGCCAAAGTTGACCACCATGGGCTCGGTGCGGGTTTCGAGTTGGGCCATGGATGTTCCTCATTGGGGGGCATAGCACCAGTATTCCGGCGTGGCCCCGCCCTGTCTTGCAGGTTCTTCAAAACGTTTGCACAAAGTTCCGACAGAGAGGAGTTAGGTTAGTTTTAGCTGAAGGTAAAACTGTGAAAGACAGCCACAAACTGACAAGAACGGACTACTGCGGCCCGATGATTGCAGGTGGTCAGTCAGTCCCTTGCTAGGCACAACTTGTTTGGCAAGCTATATCTAGAACCATAGGAGCCATAACGATGACGCTGAAAGAAATGCTTATGCAAGAGTTAAGCGATGCCTCAGATCCTCTAATTGTCGAGGTTTTGGACTTCTTGAGATTCTTAAAAAGCAAGCAAATTGAGGATAATGCTGACCTCATAGAAGCCAGGGAGGCTTTAGCGACCGTTGCCGCCGAAGGCACCGTAGACTGGCACGACCTCAAGGCAGAAGCTGGGCTATGACCTACCGCCTTAGGTTTGTGAAACGTGCGGCTAAACAGTTTCAGGCTCTGCCGGATCAGGCGAAACGAAGAATTCAACCCAAAATTGACGCCCTAGCTACTGAGCCCCGACCTACTGGCGTTACCAAACTCTCTGGCGAGGATAATCTGTACCGCATTCGAGTGGGTGATTACCGCATTCTGTACGCTATCGAAGATGACCAGCTGTTGGTTTTGGTAGTGGCGCTTGGGCATCGCCGAGAAATTTATCGCTAACCCCGCCGCCACTGCCCTGGGGTGACCCCCACCAGTCGCTTAAAGTGGCGGTTGAGGTGGCTCTGGTGGGCAAAGCCCACCTGGTAGGCAATGTCGGCAATCGGCGCATGGGGCTGGGCCAGCAGCGTCTTGGCCCGTTCGACCCGGCAGCGAATTACGTACTGGTGGGGAGCAAACCCTGTGGACTGCTTAAACAACTGCGAGAAGTAGTGGGCGCTCATGCCCGCCAGCTTTGCCAGGGTAGCGAGGCGCAGGTCAGTATCGAGGTGGGCGTGGATATAGTCGAGAATGCGCCGGAGCTTAGCTTGGCAAAGTCCGTCGGAGTAGGTTTTGAGGACGGGCTGGCGGGTGGCGTAGGTTTGCAGCAGGTGCACCGCCAGGGTGGTGGTGAGCGATTCGGCGTAGAGGCTGTCGATGTTGCCCAACTGAAGCTGCCGCTTGAGGGCCAGCCCCAGCTGGAGCACGAGCAAGTCTTGGGTGGCGAAGTGGGGCACCAGCTCAACGGTGGTGCCATCGGCGGCGGCATCCAGCGATCGCCCCAGGGCCGCCGGTTCAAAGGCCAGACTCATAAACTCGCCCGGTACGTTCCAGCGCGATCGCTGCCCCACCTGGGCGGGCAGTACCAAAATATCCCCCGGATGCACGGGCTCAACCTTAAACCGGCTGTCAATCCAGCGCTCCGCCAGGGCTGTCTCCGGCAGCTGGGTAAACAGCACAATGCTGTGCCAGGGGGTCGCCACCTCCATGGGTGTTTCCCCTGGTGGCTCCCAACGGCAGTCGACGTAGGTGCCCCCCCAGCAAAACTCCTCGGTGGAGACTAGCGGCGGGGCCGTAAAGATGGCATCGATTTGGGGCTTGCTGGAGAGCAGTTGAGGGGCCATGACAAGATCCTCAAGGCGGGCGGGCGGTACCCGCTAGTCCAAATTTTACTAGCTTCGGGCAAACAGACTAAATAGTCTGTAAAATGGACAACATCAAGTTCACCGGCAAACCCATGCCCCGCAGTGGCGAAAAAACTAAAGAAAAAATTCTCGATGCCGCCCACGCTCTGGTGATGGGCCACGGGCTGGCGGGCACCTCCATTGA
>DATIVG010000260.1:0-6462 GCA_035466075.1 Nodosilinea sp.
CCGGCTGGGGGTGGGGCAGGGCCAGGGCCAGGTTGGCCCCGCGCCCGGTCAGCCCTGGCGGTTGAACGGTTCTCTGGAGGGGTGTTTTCTCGACGGAAAATGTTTGGCCAAACGTCGCCGTGGTGGGGGCGGGAGCGGCGGCTGGGGCCGCTGCGATCGCACCCTGGGGGCGTCTGGTGCGGGAGGGCAGCGGCGGCAGCTGGGGGCCGCGCCGCAGGGTTTCGGGCTGGGTGACCCGGCGCGCGGGCGCGGGCTCGTCGAGGGCCAGATTGCTGCGCAGATCGCGCACCAGGGCCTGCACCGCCGCCGAGCGAGCCCGCAGGGTGGCCAGATCGGGGGCCGCCGGTCGGCCAGCGGTCGCGGCTGGGGCCGGAGCGATGGCCGGGGCCGGAGCGATGGTCGGGGTGGCTGCGATCGCAGCAGCCGGCGGCCCAACGCTGGGGAAAGCCGGGGGTTTACTGGCAACCGGTTTGGGGGTGGGGGCAGGTGCGATCGCGCTCGGCAGTCCCCCTCGCCCTGGGGCTGGCTCTAGGGAAGACCTGGTCTCTGCCGGTCCAATCTCGGCTGGCTCGATCTCGGCCGATTCAACCTCAGCGGGCTCAATCCCTGCCCCTGGTGAATCGGTGGATTCCACTGGGGCGGCTGCTTCAACCGCCGCTGGTTCCACCACCGGGGCGGCGGCAGCCGTCGCCTGGAGCGGCTGCCCCTCCAGATCGCTGGCCGTAGAACTGGGTAGAACCGGGGATGGCGGAGTGCTGGCCGCCGGAATTGCCGCCGGAATCGCTATCGCCCCTACTCCGGATGGTTCCACCGGAGGGGCCGCCGCACGGCCCTCAACCTCAGCCACAACCGCTGAGTCAGCGACCGCCGCCGCCTCAGGTGCCGGTTCTGGCGTTGTGAGTTCTGGCGCTACGAGTTCTGGCGCTGGGGCCGGGGCTGCCGCTGCCGCCGCCGCCAAGACCGCCTCATCCTCACCGGGGGTCCAGTGGGGGGCCGCCTGGTCATCCACCTGGGGCTCAGTGGTCTGGGCCGAGGGCTGGGGGGCCACCACCGGGCTGGGGTCCTCGGCCAGGGCCGCTCCCTGGCCGAGGTCGGGCTCCGCTACGGGCAGCTCTGGAGCCGCCTCTGCGCCACGGGGCAGCAGCCCCAAACCAGCTAGCCCCAAAAGGCCACCGGCAATCCATGGTCTTGACCTAGGTTTCATCGCTGGTTTCACTCCTCGTACTCCTCACATCCCAATCGCCGTCTCGATCCCTCTAACTCTGTCCAGGCCCTGCCCAGGCCCTGTCCAGATCCTGCTCAGGGGGGCCTTAGCCGCCTTCACTGAGTTCTGAGGCCATCTCTGGCCGGTCTCGGTCGTAGCCGTAGTAGTAGTCGTAGCTGGTGCGCCGCTTCTGGGGCACGCCGTTGATGATCAGCCCCAGCAGCGGGGCCTGGGCGGTGTTGCCCAGGTCGCTGAGCACCCGCTGCACCTCGGTCCGCCGCGAGCGCTGGAGCCGCACCACCAGCAGCAATCCGTCGGCGTGGGCGGCGGTGAGCTTGGCGTCGATCATGCCAGCCAGGGGCGGAGTGTCAAAAATAATCAGGTCGTAGTGGCGGCGAAACTGCTCGGTGATCTGCTGCATTTTGCGCGACGCCAGCAGCCGACCGGGGGCCGGGGCCCGCGCCCCCCCGGTCAACAGCGAGAGATTGGGGTTGCCGGGGATGGGCGCGATGGGGTCGGGGGGGCCATCGGCGGCCTGGGTAATCAGGTCGCTGAGGCCGCGCTGGTTGGGCCGACCAAAGATCAAATGCTGGCTGGGCTTGCGCAGGTCGGCATCGACCAGCAGCACCCGGCGGCCCATGTTGGCGGCGGCAATGGCCAGGTGGGCACACATGGTTGACTTGCCCTCCCCCGGCTCCGCCGAGGTCAGCGCCACCACCTGCACCGGGGTGTCAGAGCTGAGCATGCGCAGGTTGGTCTCCAGGGAGTAAAACGCTTCCCCAAAGCTAAAGGAGGTGTAGAGCTTGCCGGGGCTCTGGCTCTGGGCCAACACCTGGGCCACGGAGGTGTTGAGGTCGGGAGTCATGATCAGGGGCTGCTTTTGCAGGGCCGTCGCGGCGGGCACCATGGCCAGGTTGGGCAGCTGGGTGGCCTTGACCAGCTCATCGGCACTGTGAAAGGCCTGGTCGGTGCGATCGCGCAGTAGCGCCACCATGCTGCCCAGCAGCAGACTCACCACCGTACTCAGCAGCAGCTTGCGGGGCAGGTTGGTAATCTCCGCAATGCTCGACTCATCGAGGGGGGAAATCAGCTCCCAGGGGGCCGTCTGCCGCGCCATCTGCAACCGCAGCTCCTGGCGGCTGGTGAGCAGCTGCGTGAGGCTGGTTTCCGCCGCCGTCAGCTCGCGGTCGATCTGCTGAAACGAGCGCGACAGATCCGCCAGCCGCTGAATCTCTCCCTGGAGCTGCTGCACCGCCCCGCTAATCGCCTGATCCTGGGTTTGCAGCACCTGCATCTGGTTGGCGGTATCCACCAGCTGCTGCATCAGCCCCTGGCTCACCGTGCCCTGGTAGCCCAGGGCGTTGGCATCGACGGCGCTGCCCACCAGCCGCTGGGCCTCGGCCTCCAGCAGCGGCAATAGCTGCTGGCGCTGGTCCTCCAGCGCTTCAATCATGGGGGTGTCGGCCTGAAACCGAGCCGACTCGGCGGCGATGGTCTGCTCTAGTTCGCGCAGATCGCCCAGCAGCGCCTGGTAGGTGGGCGACTCGTTGAGGTTGGCCACCCGAATGGCGGTATTGGGGTCAAAGCCCACCTGCTGGCGCAGGCTGTCGTAGAGGGGGGCCAGCGCCGCCAGATTGACCCGCAGCTGCTCCTGCTCCCCCAGCATTTGGTTGAGCCGCTGGGTGACGCTCTCGCTGGTGGCGTTGACGTTGACCAGGTCGTAGCGCTTCTGAAACTCGCTCAGGTTGCCCTCAATGGCCGCCACTTCGCCGCGCTTTTCTTCGAGCTGCTCTTCTAAAAACACCAGCCCCCGCCGCATCTCGCCCTGGCGATCCTGCACGCTGTAGTCGATGAAGCCCTCAATCACCTGGGTGAGGACAAAATCGACCACCTCGGGCTCGGTGTCGTTGTAGGTGATGCGCAGCACCTTCGACTCCCCTTCGCGGGTAATCACCAGGCGATTGAGCAGCATGTTGTAGGTGAGCTCGGGATAGCGGGTTTGAATATTGGCCAAAATGGGGTTGAGCACCGCCGGGCCCCGCAGCACCCGAATTTGGCTGGTGTAGTCGAGGCTGGTTGGGCCCTTGGTCCCGGGCAGGGCGGCGACGGCCTCCAGGCCCAGGGGGGTGACGGCAGTGACCGGCTCGACCAACAGATTGACGCTGCCGCTGTAGGCGGGCGGACGGCTCAGGTGCCAGAGGGTGAGCCCGCCAAAGGACAGCGCCGTTACCCCCAAAAAGATGCCCGCCCGTCGCCGCAGCACCCCCAGCAGGCGGCTGAGCTCAAAGTCGTCCTCCGCTTCGACCAGGGGCGGTGGGGCTGCCACTGGCACAAAGGTGCGGTTGCCGTGGCCGTTGCCATGACCGTTGCCGTTGCCGCTAGTTTCGCTAGAGGTCGGGGTTGGAGAAAAAGGCATAGGGCTAATCCCAGGGAAAGCTCCCAAGAGTTCATCAATGTATAGCTCGGAACTCGAAATCTGGCGGTAAAAACTTGAGGGTGAGGCTGGCGGTGCCGCCCTGGCCGGGGGCAGACCTAAAACCCAAAAATGCGTAACACGGCGGCCAGGGGGGTAATGGGGCTGAGGAAGAGCCCCAGGGTGTCGCCGGCGGCGGCGGCCAGGTTGCGATCGACAATCACCACATCGTTGGGGCGCAGGATGGGGTTGGTGGTGTCGTTGGCGGCGGCGGCCAGATCGACCTCTACGGTGCGCTGGTCAACGCTGCCGTCGGGGTTGAGGCGCACCAGCTGCACCGACGAATTTTGGGCCCGGCTGCTGTCGAACCCCCCGGCGGCCAGGATCGCCTGATTGAGGGTGGAATTGGGGGGGAGGGTGACGCCGCCGGGGCGGGCGACCTCTCCCACCACCTGCACGGGCATCTCCGCTGGGGAGAAGTTGGCGCTGGCGATCGCCAGCGACTCCGCTGGGGAGATGGCCAGGGCCTTGGGCACGACGATGGTGTCGCCGTCGCGCAGGCGAATGTCCTGGCTGAGGTCGCCGGTGCGAATCAGCTCCCACAGGCTGGTGGTAAGTAGGGCGTCGCCCTGGCGCTGGGGCCGCCGCACCTGCACATCTTTGACGTTGGCCTGCTGGGTAATGCCCCCGGCGGCCTGAATCACCTGGGTGAGGGTGGGCCACTGGCGACCGGCGCTGCCGTCAACGCTGGCTTCGGTTTCGAGGTCAATGGTGTAGGTGCCGGGGCGGTTGACCTCTCCGGCCACCACCACCCGCACCGGCCGCGCCGACAGCAGGGTGACGGTGAGCTGAGGCGGGCGGGTGAGCAGGCGGGCATAGCTGGCCGCCAGGGCCGTTTGCGCCTCGGTGAGGCTGAGCCCCTGCACGGCTACGGTGCCCGCCAGGGGCAGGGCCAGGGTGCCATCGACCAGCACCTCGTGGACGCCGTTTTCGGGGCCGCTAAACTCGGGGATGTTAAAAATGTCGATGCGAATGCGGTCGCCGGGCCCCAGTACGTAGGCTTCGGGCAGCCCCGGCGCCGCCTCGGTCTGCCTCAAAATGGCGGGGCCGGATCGGGCCGGGGCGGCGGGCTGGAGGGGGGCCGGGTCTGTTCCCAAGGGGAGGGTGTCGGCGGGAGCCGTGGCTGGGAGCAGAAACGTGGCTGCGATCGCACCCCCTAGCCCCCAGGGTTTTAAGCAGTAGCGGGTCATAGTTGGCCTCCTCAGGCTGTCCGGACAACCGCATTAAAATGTTACCGATGCTCCTAGGTACGTCATCATGCCGCAGATATGCGGTTTTGCCCTCCGTAGTTTGTAAAGATTTACCTTTGACCGAAGGTAAAAGTGGCGCTGCTGCGCTTTTGCTGTTTTTCTAAATGGGTTATGGCCCTGGGCCGTTTGGCTAAGACATTTTTGTCAGCAGCATTTGAACCGGGTTAGAGGTTCAAACCCAGGTAATGATAGCTACACAGCTTCGCTGTCAAACACCACTTAAACGTTAGTCAAACGCCGTTTAAACATTGGTCAAACCCCAGGGCGACCGTGATCTAAGTTTCAATTCAAACGCCGGTCAAACGCCGTTTAAACGTTAGTCAAACCCCAGGGCAACTGTTATTTAATTTCCATTCCATCTCAGTTCAACCCAGGCCGGGCTGGGCCACAGGCCTTTAGGCGGCTGCCGTCGGCAAATTATCCTGCAGCACGGTCTGCACCTGCTCCACCAGCCAGGTATTGAACAGCTCATCCAGCAGGCGCTGGCGGGTGGCGTCGTCGAGGCGGGCGGGCAAAAACTTCTCCAGGCGCACCACCACAAACCACTCGCCGACGCGGGTGGGCGGCCACAGCTGCCCCGGCTGGCTAATCGACAGCAGGCGGCCCAGGGTGGGGTGGGGCACCGACAGCTCGACCGGGCCAATCAGCCCGCCGGTTTGGGCCTCCTGGCCCTCGGAGTACTGCCGGGCCAGATCGGCAAAGGGCTGGCCGTCGTCTTGAATGCGAAAAAACAGCTCCTGGGCCAGGCCCGCCTCCTGGGTGCGAATCAGGGAGTACAGCACCCGGTCGAGGCGGCCCTTGCGCTGCAAAAAGTGCGACTCTACCTGGCTGCCCCAGGTCTCTAGCTTGTGCTGCTGAAGCTTTTGGGCCCGCTCGGCCAGCTCGGTGACCGCGGCCTCCGTGAGGCCGCGCTGGGCCATCAGCGCCTGGCGCTGCTCGGGGGACTGGGCCTGGTTGGCCTGCCAAAACTGCTCGATGGCCTGGGCCTGGGCCTCGGGGGTGAGGGTGACGGCGGCAATTGCCTGGTCGATCACCAGCTCTTTGACCAGGGCGGGCAGCATGCCGTAGGCGCGCAGCCGGGGCAGCAACTCGGCGGTATCGATCACCTGGTCACCAATTCGCAGGGCCGGGGTGGAGTCTTGGGCAGGGAGGGAGTTCACAGAAAAGCGCTGAGCCAGCTATCAAACCTAACCAATCCAACCTTAGCCCATTATGGCGGGCGGTTGGCGCTGGCCCAGGGGCCGGACGTGGCCTCACCCGCCGCCGCTGCCGGGCCGCTCAACTGGCCCACCACCCTCGCCATCTATAGCTATGGTCAAGCTACAGTCACCTGAGCCCTAGTCACCTGGGTTAGACCATCCAAAAACCTGACCAGCCTGCCAACGTTTGAGCGGCCCTGTCTTACCCGGACCGCCTACCGCTATAAATTCGCCACCTAGACTCAGTTGACGCGGCTGCTACAATCCATCCAACCTACTCGTTTGCCCCCCCCAAGGACAGCGCCATGACCCGGCCCGTGATTCCCGAGGTGTCTT
>DATIVG010000261.1:0-2078 GCA_035466075.1 Nodosilinea sp.
GGTGTGCGAGGTGGCGGGCGTCACCGCCACGGTGGACTGGAGCCGCACCGCCGTGCCCTACACCAGCCGCTTTGTGGCCCAGGCTGACCTGGCCCACTGCTGGCACCAGCTGGGTCTGGCCGCCGACCAGTGGCCGCCCCTAGACGACGTGATCGCCACCTACGACCCCACCCAGGACGCCATTTTGCTGCTGCTGGGCGACTCGCCCCCCTACCTGAGCTGTCTCCAGGGGTGGGCGGTGCCGCCGCCGGAGTGCTCTCGCCAGCTGGGCAATCGCGGCGCTGAGTTTACCCTCACCCAGCCCTGAGCCCTGGCCTTTCAGTTTCTTTAAGCTTCAGCGCCAAGCGCTTCACCAAGCGCTTCACCAACCTCTTCGCCAACCGCTTCAAGGCTGTTATTTCCCATGACCCAACCCGCTACGCTCTTTGTCTGCGCCCTGTGCAAGTTCCCCCAGCCGGAAACGGCGGCGGGCGACACCACCGGCGGGCAGCACCTGATCGATCAGCTCAGCGCCCAGCTAGAGGCTGAACCCAGCGATATCACCATTCAGCCGGTGCGCTGCATGGCCGCCTGCGATCGCACCTGCAATGCCGCCCTCACCGCCCCCGGCAAGCTTACCTTTATCTTCAACGGTCTCTCGCCCCAGGGGTCAGCGGCTGACCTGGCCCAGTTTTGTCGCCAGTACGCCGAGGCCCCCGAGGGCCGGGTGCCCTACGGGCTGCGATCGCAGCCCATCAAGCAGGCCACCGCCTACGTGCTGCCCGCTCTCCCCGCCGCCCAATCCGCCGTTACCCCCTAGCCGTCACCAGGGCCCACAATCTCAAACTCCACCCCAAACTCCCGCCCCAGGCTACAGGTCTGGTGGTCGGTAATATTCGTGTCGCTCAGCTCCAGGTTGTAGAAGTTCACCGTGGCATGCCAAAAGTACGGCCCCGCATGCCAGGTGCCCACCTCCAGCTTGACAAAGCAGTGGCTGGGAATGTGAAAGGCGCGAATCTCCTGGGGGTCGGGCCGCTCCGCCGCCCCCGGCGGGGCCACCGCGATAAACCAATCTTTGCCCTCCAGCGCCCCCAGGCACTGGGTGCAGCGCTGGTGCCGGGTAATGGTGCGAAACCGATTGCCCTTGCCCTCCAGCGTCATGATGTAAAACCGGGGAATGCCGCCATGGAGCTGGAGCTGAGCATTGTCGGGGCCAAAAACGGCCCCATCGGCGGTGGGAAAAATCACCTGCCCAAAGGGAGCAAAGGCCGCTGGGGTAACGGGCTGCGCTACCAGCCGCTGACGGGTGAGGGGTAAAGCCATCGCAAAACAATACGCCAGGAAAAACGGGCCTCGCTCTGCCCATCCTAACAAGGGCAATTCCATCAATGGCTGTCTCAGACCAGACCTCCGAGGTTTTCAAAACCTCGGAGGTCTACAACCGCTGGATGAGAAAGAGCACCTCGGCGGCATGGTCGTAATCGAGGGCGAGGTCGTCGGCTAGGGCTGGGTCGCGGGAGCCGTTGAGAATGGCGACCATGGCCTGGATGAGCTTCTGGATAGAGGCTGGGATATCTGGATCGCTGGTGAGCTGATTGACCAGTGCCTGAACTTCATCGACCTGTTGCTGAGCCAGCAGACCCAAAACGTGTTCGACTAGCTTGCCGCCGCCAAACTGCGCGTAGCCGCCCTGCTGCCGGTAGGCCAGGTAGGCATCGCGGGCCTGCTGCCACGCCGCCCGTGCCGCCGCTGGATTGCCCGTGGCGGTTTCGATGGTGTGCAAAATGTTGAAGGATTTCCAGCTTTCAGCCCATCCACACTCGATCGCCCGCCGGATTTCCCCTCTCGCTTCGTCGTATCGCTGGAGCTTGTACAGGGTCTTAGCAATATTGTTGCGTCTTAAACCTTCACTATTTAAATTACTCTGCTCTACAGCAATATCCGCCGCCTGTCGGTAAAAGGTCACCGCCTCTTCGGGGCGATTGAAGCAGTCATCATAGAGAATCCCTAGCTGATTCAAACTCGTCGCCTGCCCAGCCCGATTGCCCATCTGAGTCTCGATCTCTAGGGACTTGCGATAGGCGGCTTCCGCTGCGTCG
>DATIVG010000262.1:0-2846 GCA_035466075.1 Nodosilinea sp.
GCCCACAAAGCCCAGCACCGTGGCCATCCCCACATCCGATCGCTTCTCCGCGTAGCGGGAGTAAATGCTGGCCCCCTCAATGCCAATGAACACAAACACCGTCACCAGCATGGTGTTGCGCACCTGCTGCCAGAGGGGCTCCGCGTAGCCCTCCCCCCCCAGCAGGTTGGCCATAAACACCTCGGGATTAAAGGCAAACAGCAGAATAAACAGAAACACCACAATCGGCACAATCTTGGCGACGGTGACAATGGTGTTGAGCCCGGTGGCCTGCTGCACCCCGCGCAAAATCATAAAGTGAAACAGCCAGATAATCACCGACGACACCGCCACCGCCTGCACCGTGTTGCCGTCGCCAAACACCGGAAAAAACGTGCCCAGCGTGGACTTAATCAGCACAAAATACGACACGTTGCCGACGCAGGTGCTCGCCCAAAAGGCCAGCGCCGCCAAAAAGCCAATGTAGTTGCCAAAGCCCGCCTTGGCGTAGATAAACACCCCCGAGTCGAGCTCCGGCTTGCGCTGGGCCAGGTTTTGAAACACAAAGGCCAGCATCAGCATGCCGACCCCGGCAATGGCCCAGGCAATCAGCCCGCCCACCACCCCGGTCGCCCGCCCAAAGGCCGCAGGCAGGGTAAAAATGCCCGCCCCCACCATCGAGCCGACCACCAGCGCCGTCAGCGCCCAGACGGAGAGAGTTTGCTTTTCGGTTTCGGCCCCATAGACCGGGTCTATGCCGGCCCCAAAGTCCTGTCCTGAGGTCATACTCGTTGCCCGTAATTGCTGGAATAAGTGCTGCTAACGTTCAGGTAATTAAGGCGCTGAGAGAATGGTGGGCAATGCCCACCCTACGATTGGCATTGAATAAGTTTTGAGTTCTGTGGATAATTCAAAACTCAAAACTTAAAATCAAGAACTCTTTAAAACTGTTCCAGCCCTAAAAAATCGGTCTCGCTGTTGTCGGCGATGGTGCTGCAACTGCTGGAGAGCACCCGCGAGTTAAACACCTCAATGCGGCAGGTGCCGGTGGTGTTGGTGATAATCCGCAGGTTTGCCGAGGAGTCAAAGCTGCGCACCCGCGTAAACAGGCTAAAGCTGTTGGCATTGGCCAGGTCGTCGGTGCGTCGGGTGATCGCTCCGCGATACTGCACCCGCGCTGGCGACTGACCGCGCACGTTGGACGGCAAAATCTCCGTCAGCTCCAGGCCAAAGTTCTCGCCATCGAGGGTGAGGGTCACATTGGCATTGCGGCCGCGGTTAAAGGAGGCTCCCTGGGCCACCCCGCGCCCCTGGGCCAGGTTGGTCGGGGCGGGGCGGTTGGGAATCTGGGCCTGGGTCGTCACTGGAGCGCTGAGCGCCATGGCAAAGAACAAAATAGCCCCTGCCCCGACCAGCCCAATCTGCCCGTGAGGTTTCTCAAACATGTAGCGTCACTGCTTAACGAAAGGGTTGAAAAAAGCGGATTTACACCGCTGCTGTCTCAAGATAGAAGCACAGCGATCGGCGGGTGCGGTGCGTCATCGTCTGGCATGACGCACCCCCTGCTGATGGGGCCTATAGCTCGGCGCCGAAGTCTTCGCGCAGCTTGGCCTCTTGCTCCGCCGACAGGTTGGACTGAATCAGCTCGCCCACTTCGTCGGGGGCAAAGGCCTCGCTGACCTTGTCAACGGTGACCTGGCCGGTGAGCAAAAACAGGGCCGAGGTGCCTTCGGTAACTTTCTCGCGCAGGTCTTTAATGAAGTCGTCGTTGATGCCGTAGTCGGTGAACTTGCCCGACATGGCCCCGGCGGCGGCCCCGATCAGCATGCCAAACAGCGGCACCAAAAAGATCAGGCCAAACAGCATGCCCCAGAAGGCACCGCCCAGGGCACCAACCCCTACGGTGCTGACGGCCTGGTTGGTTTTGGGTTTGCTGCGGCCCACGGGCCAGGAGACAATGGCGGCGTCGAGCACCTTGACGATCTCCTGCTTTTGCAGGTCGCCCAGCTTGGCGAGGGCCTTTTCGGCCCCTTCGGCGGTGTTGAATTTCCAGACGGTTAAGGTAGACATGGTTTTCTCCGGGGCAAGGGTAAATAGGATGGAAATGGGGCCGAGGCTAGCGGGCCGGTGTGAGTCAGCCGGTTGCTGTCATGCCGGAGTCGATATCAGGCTGTAGAAAACCTGGAGTGTGAGAAATTCAAATCAGTCAAAAACCAGAGTTTTCAGGAACTAAGAACTGGGCCTCGCGGAGCTGATCAGGCGAGACACCTGGGATGACAGAGTAGAGGGGTTAAAGGGCTTGCCGATCGCCCCAGAAAACCCCATCTGCCGAAACTCGCTGAGGGTAAACCAGTCGGCCCGAGCGCTAATCAACAGGATGGGTACGGCCTGACACACTGAATATTGCTTGAGCTGCTCAATGAGAATCAGCGCATCGCTTTCAGGGGTAGATGCATCCATCAAAATGACGTCTGGGCGGTTTTTTTCACACAGCTTAATGCCCTCTTGAATTGACTCCGACAGGGTCACCTCCCAGCCGCCCAACTCCCTCAGGCAGCCGCCTAGCACATCTCGGAGGCTGGCCTCGTATTCAATGAGAAGGAGCGATCGGCTGGGCATTATTACGCCCTCTAAATCCTGGTGAAGGAAGGCCCCAGGTCCAGAGTGAACGGCCATTCTGGACAGGTAGCGACAGCCCTAGCAATCGAAACATTAAGAAATCCTAGATATGTTCAACTATTTGAACACCCCCAGGGGAAATGTCTCGATCGGATGGGACATAGCTGTGGGCCATGTGAGATGACATGGACACACACTAGAGGAACAGTCTAGGAAAGTAATAGGAAAATTTGGTGGCCCTGTTTTCT
>DATIVG010000263.1:0-3876 GCA_035466075.1 Nodosilinea sp.
CCGATCAACATTGCCATCGCCCTGGAGGCCGGGTTGATCAGCCCCGATGAGATGGTGAACGACAGCGGCCAGATGCAGTTTGGCGAGTGGAAAATTAAAAACCACGACTACGCCACCGCTGGCGGTCGCGGGCCGATTTCGGTCACCGACGTGCTGAAATACTCCAGCAACGTGGGCATGGTGCGGATCATGCAAAAAATGCCCGCCGCCGACTACTTTGCCTGGCTCCAGCGCCTTGGCCTCGGCGACCTCACCCAAATTGACCTGCCCGCCGAAGCCGCCGGGCAGATGAAAGACCGCGAGCACTTCATCAAAAGCCGGGTGGAGTCGGCCACCACCGCCTTTGGCCAGGGATTTTCGCTGTCGCCGATCAAAATGTTGCAGCTCCAGGCCATCCTGGCCAACGGTGGCAAGCTGGTCACCCCCCACATCGTCCACAGCCTGGTAAATGACGAGGGCCAACCGGTGTGGACGCCGCCCCTGCCCCCGACCAAGGCCATTTTTTCGCCCGGCACCACCCAGCAGGTGCTCACCATGATGGAAGCCGTGGTCGCTGAAGGCACGGGCGACGCCGCCAAGCTGCCCGGCTACCGCATCGGCGGCAAAACCGGCACAGCCCAAAAAGCCGCCGCCTCCGGGGGCTATGGCCAGGGCCGGGTGACCAGCTTTGTCGGTATCTTGCCCATCGATGCGCCCCGCTACGTGGTGCTCGCCATTATCGACGAGCCCCTCGGGGACGACGCCTACGGCTCGACCGTAGCCGCCCCCCTGGTGAAGAAAGTGACCGAGGCGCTGGTGGTGCTGGAAGGGCTGGCCCCCAGCGCCCCCTAGGGCGTTCTTGACTAAAGGTCTAAAAGTCGGGGGCCGATACGGTGCCGCCCAGGTTTTCCACGATGGTGCGGGTGTTGGCCGCCATCATGGTGAGGTAGCTATCGCCATCGCTGCCCGCCGCGCCCACGGAGTCAGAGTAGAGCTTGGTGGGTGCCAGGATGACTCCGGCTTCCGCCGCCACGGTGGTGATCAGCTGCGGGTTGATGGTGGTTTCGGCAAAGATGGCGGGCACTCCCAGGGTGCGAATGGACTCCACCAGCTGCTGCACCGTGCGGGCGCTGGGCTGCTCCTCGGTGCTGAGGCCAATCAGCGTGCCGGCCACGGTCAGCCCGTAGGCATTGGCGTAGTACTGAAAGGCGTCGTGGCTGGTCACCAACTGGCGCTGGCTGGCTGGAATGGTGGCGGTTTGAGCTTCGATCCAGCTGTGGAGCGCGGTGAGCTCGGCGATGTAGGCGGTGGCGTTGGCGGTAAATAGCTCGGCCTGGTCGGGGGCCAGCTCAATCAGCTCGTCGCGAATGGCCTCGACCATGGGCACCGCGTTGCTGACGTCGCCCCAGACGTGGGGATCGGGCACCGTGCGGCCCTCTTTTTCTAGGCTGAGCGGCGTTACGACTTCGCCCACGGCCAGGCGCTGGGCATTGACGCCAGCGGCATTGAGCAGGCGAATCAGGTTGGGCTCCAGGTTGTAGCCGTTGTAGAGAATCAAGTCGGCCTGCTCAAAGGCGATGCTGTCGGCGGGGACGGGCTCGTAGACGTGGGGGTCGGCGCCGGGCTGCAAAATGCTGGTCAGCTCGACTTGGTCGCCGCCCACCTGGGTGACCCAGTCGGCAATTAGGGTGCTGGTGGCGACAACGGCGGGCAGGGCCTCGGTGCCGCCAGCCGTGCCGTCAGCCTCGGTGCCGCCCGCCTCGGCAGGGGAGGATGTCTCTCTTGCGGCGGGGTCGCAGCCGGCCAATCCCAACCCCAGGGCCAGTGCCGTGGCGACCAGGCGGCTATAGCCTGTCCATAGTGTGATCCGTTGCATCGGCTACTTTTCATATTCCTTTCATTTTCACGATACAATACATTTCATAATCGTTTCATTATTTGCCCGCTCCTGGGCTGGAACCTCCGGTATGCCCCCGATCACAATTGACCACCTCAGCGTTAACTACCGCGATGTGCAGGCGCTGCGCAACGTGAACCTAACGGTGCGCCCCGGTAAGCTGGTGGGCGTGTTTGGCCCCAACGGCGCGGGCAAAAGCACGCTGATCAAGGCCATGCTGGGGCTGATGCCCCTGGTCACCGGGCGGGTGACCTACGGCGACGGAGCCCTGGCCCAGCAGCTCGACCGGGTGGCCTACGTACCCCAGCGATCGCAGATCGACTGGACCTTTCCCGCCACGGTGTGGGACGTGGTGATGATGGGCCGGGTGAAGCAGACGGGCTGGCTGCATCGCTTTTCGACCGCTAGCCGCCAGATTGCTCAGCAGGCTCTGGAGCGAGTGGGCATGGCTGAGTTTCGCGATCGCACCATTGGGGCGCTCTCGGGGGGGCAGCAGCAGCGGGTGTTTTTGGCCCGGGCCCTGGCCCAGCAGGCGGAGATTTTTTGCTTTGATGAGCCCTTTGTGGGGGTCGATCAAAAGACCGAAACGGTGATCTTTCAGATCTTTCGCGAGCTGGCCGACAGCGGCAAGATCGTGCTGGTGATCAACCACGACCTGGGCGAGTCGATTGCCAACTTTGACCAGCTGATTTTGCTGAACAAGGAGCTGATTGCCGCTGGGCCCCGCGACTGGGTGCTCACCCGCGACAATATGACCCGCGCCTACGGCGGCCATGTGGGCTTCTTTGGCCATGTCGCCTGAGCTGGCGGTGCTGAACTGGTTTTTTGAGCCGCTTCAGTTTGCCTTTATGCAGCGGTCGCTGGCGGTGGCCATTATGGTGGGGGTGATTTGCTCGGTGGTGGGCAGCTACCTGATGGTGCAGCGACTGGCGCTACTGGGGGATGCGATTAGTCACTCGGTGCTGCCGGGACTTGCGATCGCATTTTTGCTTGGCGTTAACATTTTCATTGGCGCGTTCATTGCCGGAGTGATCAGCACCGTAATCATCGGCTGGATCCATACCCGCTCTCCCATCAAGGAAGATGCGGCCATGGGCATTGTGTTCTCGGCGTTTTTTGCCCTGGGCATTACCCTGATCACCACCATTCAAAAAGACAACAAAATCGACCTCAACCACTTTTTGTTTGGCAATATTTTGGGCGTTACCGGCGGCGATGTGCGCGATACGGCGATTATCGCCGTTTTGGTATTGCTGGCGGTGGCGTTGCTCTACAAAGAGCTGTTGTTCTACAGTTTTGACCCGCTGGGGGCCCAGGCTAGCGGCCTCCCCACCGGCCTGCTCAACGCCGGGCTGATGGTGTTGATTGCCCTCACCGTGGTGGCCAGCATGAAGGTGGTGGGGGTGATTTTGGTGCTGTCGCTGCTGATTGCGCCGGGGGCGACCGCCTATCTGCTGGTGCCCCGTCTGCACCAGGTGATGCTGCTGGGGGCGGTGATTGGCATTGTGTCTAGCGTCAGCGGCATGTACCTGAGCTACTACGTCAATCTGCCCTCGGGCCCGGCGATTGTGCTGGTGGTATCGACGCTGTTTGCCCTGGCGTTTTTGCTTAGCCCCCGCCACGGCGTGCTGGTGGGGCCAGGGCGTTGGCGACCGTTGCGCAGCCTGCAAGCCCTGGCGCGGCGCTAAGGTAGGAGGTGATGATGTTTCAGTGTCATGTTTGCGGCTTTAGGAAGTTAAGCACCGCTGATGTAGCTGAAGTCTTTCGCCTTGGCGATGAATTTTACCTGGTTGAAAATATTCCGGCTACGGTGTGCGCCAACTGTGGAGAAGAGGTATTTAGTCGAGAAGCAACAGAGAATATTCGGGCGATGCTATATGGCGAAAGCGAACCCAGCCGATCGATCTCGATTGACGTCTTCGCGTATCAACCTAAAGCCTTTTAAGATTCATAGGGGTGAAGCCGGAATAATGTGCAGTCACTACTTGGACGCACCGCTT
>DATIVG010000264.1:0-4755 GCA_035466075.1 Nodosilinea sp.
GATCGCACCCCTTGTCAACCCACCGACGCATTTTTTAAAGCGCCCCTCTGCCGCAGATGCCACCGCCACCGATCAGATTTTCCATCCCTGGAAGCAAATTTGTATAAGCCATACCTTTACTTCTCTTAAAACTTCGTTAGGCTAGTTAACAGCAACCTTCACTGTTCTTAATCCCATGATTGCTCAGCAACGCATTCTAACCCTCGGCAGCCTTGCGCTTCAGCCCAACCAGTCCACCAACACCGCTTTTCAGATTTCCTGGACAATTCTGAGAGTTGTGGCTGGTGTCGTCATGGTTCACAACGGTCTCGACAAGCTGGCCAACATCGAAAGCTTCGCCCAGGCCTACGTGGCCTACCTGGGTCTACCCTTCCCCATCACCCTCAGCTACATGGCGGCCTTCACCGAGCTCATCGGCGCTCCCCTGGTGGCCCTGGGCCTGTTCACTCGCCCGGCGGCTCTGGGTCTGCTGTTCACCATGCTGGTCGCCATGTATCACCACGTTAAGGTGGCCGGCCTGAGCATTCCCTACCTGGAGTTGTCGGCCCTCTACGCCGCCACCTTCTGCTTTTTCGTCATCAACGGCGGCGGTCGGTTTTCCGTCGATGCCCTGCTGGCCAACCTGCTCAACGGGCTGCGCACCAACCAAACCGACGGCAAGCGCGCCTCCCTCGAAGATGTGTTTCAGCGCTCCGACGAAGCCAAATCGGTTCTGTAGACCCGCTGGTCTGTAAACTCTCTGGCTAAAAACAAAATCCTGCTGGGTGCTCCCCTCAGCGATTTGACCTAAAAGCCCCCTGGCAGCGTGCTGCCAGGGGGCTTTTGGATGGGGCTAGGCCGCCCCGACCAGCGCTAGGTATGAGGTTCCCCAAACAGCACCAGCGAACAGGTGGCCTCATCAATCACCTGGTGGGTGACGTCGCTCACCGCCAGCCCCCCGGCGGTACGCCGCCGCATCGAGCGCAGCACAATTAAGTCGTGGGTTTTAGCGGTCTCCAGAATCACCTCAGCGGGGTGGTCGTGCACCACGGTTTGCAATGTCCAGCTGATTTGCGGGCCGCTGGCCATCACCTTAGTGAGGGCTGCCTCCAGGGCCTTTACCTGGTCTTCGGGGGTGTAGCGATCGCACACATGCAGCAGCGTTACAGTCGCGGTGTGGGTGTCAGCAAACATCTGGGCAAAGCGCACCGTCCGCGCCGCCTGGGGGGTAATGGTTTTCATCGGCACCAAAATGCGATGAATGTCGATGGGCTCCGTCAGCAGCCGCGCCACCGCCACCGGGCAGTGGCTCGACCAAAACACATCGTCTACCAGAGTGCCAAACAGTTTGGCCCGAAACCCCTGACGGCTCCAGCCCAGCAAAATCAGGCTGGCGTTCTGTTCGCGGGCGGCCCGGGTAATTCCCTCCGACACATCGTCGTCAATGCGCAGCACCGAGTAGGCCTGGGCATTAAACTCCTGGCTCAGGGTCTCGGCCTTTTGCAGCAGGCGACGGCACTGCTCCAGCGACGTGACTAGGTTGGGGTCGTCCATGTGTACATGGGCGCGGGCCACCGTCACCGGGATCACGTAGCCCCCCTCGTGGCTGGCCAGCAGCGCCGCCATTTCAATCAGGTAGCGCTGGGTCACCGGGTTATAGATCGGCACCACCACCGTAAACGGCCCCGTAATGGTGGAGTCAGCCCGGCTCTCGGGGGCAGCCCCGTAGTCAAACCACAGCGACGTTGACTCGGTGCGGGGCAGTTTGGGGGCCACCAGCCGCCCCGCAAATCGAGCCGTCAGCAGCGGCCCCACCACCGACGTGACCAGCATCATCACGATCACGGCGTTGAATTCGAGGTCTGAAATAATGCCCTGCTGTAGCCCCACCAGCGCCGCCGCCAGCGTAGCGGCCACCTGGGGCATCGACAGCGACCACATGGTCAAAACCTGGGTCCAGCTGTAGTGGTAAAACGGCTTGGTCGCCAGGGCCGCCAAAAACTTGCTGAGCATCAGCGCCCCGGTCAGCGCCAGGGTAAAGGCCAGGTTGGTGGTGATCGACTCCATAAACACCTGCACGTTGAGCAGCAGGCCCATACAGACAAAGAAAAACGGGATAAACAACACCCCGCCCACAAACTCCACCTTTTCCTTGACCGGGCCGTGGCCCACCACATCGTTGACCGCCAGACCAGCCAAAAACGCCCCGACGATCTTATCGACGTTGATCAGCTGCGACCCCACCGCCGCCAAAAACACCGCCGCCAGCACAAACAAAAACTGGTTGCCCTCGCGATCGCCGTTGCGCTTAAAGTACTGCTTGCCCGCCCAGTCAATGCCCACCAGCACCGCCGTGGCAAACAGCCCCAGCATCACCAGCTGGGTGATCACCGTCTGCGCCGAAAACTCCCCCGCCTGGGCCGCCACGCACATGGCCAACACCAGCAGGGCACCAATGTCGGTGAAAATTGTGGCCCCCACCGTGGCCCCCACCGAGGGTTCTTTTGTCACCCCCAGGCGCATCACAATCGGGTAGGCCAGCAGCGTGTGGGAGGCCAGCAGCGACCCAATCAGCACCGCCGCAATCCAGTCAAACCCAAACAGGCGGCTGAGCACAATGCCCGTCGTCAGGGGCACGGCAAAGGTGGTAAAGCCAAACCCCAGGGAGCGATTGCGGGTGCGCTTAAAGTCTTTGAGGTCGATCTCCAACCCGGCCACAAACATCAGATAAATTTTGCCGACGTCCGAGAGCAGGGTTTCGACATCGCCCGCCGGGTCGAGCAGCCCGGCCACGCTGGGGCCTAAAATCACCCCCGCCGCCAGCAGCCCCACCAGCCCCGGCAGCCGCAGCCGCTCAAAAATCGGCGGGATGATCAGCGTCACCAGCAGCAGCACCGTAAACGCCACGATGGGGCTGTCGGGCAAAACGCTCAGCAGCCCACGGGCCGTAGTTTCTCCAGCGGTCAAAGCAGCCATAGGTTTCTCCGGCAATGGAAACGCAAACCAAATCTGCTAGCCCCTGGGGGTAGCCAGTCTTTGCCACAACTATGGCGCAATAGGATGTCGCAGGGCTGCGGCCCGAGGGCGGCCAGGCCTAGATGCCCAGTCGCTGATAGACCTGATCGAGATGGCGCAGGTGGCGATCGGGGCTAAAGCAGGTGGCGATTTCGGCGGCGGACAGATGGGCGGTCACCCGCTCGTCGGTCTCAATCAGCTGGCGGAAATTGCCGTCGTCGGTGTTCCAGGCCTGGTGGGCGCAGGCCTGCACAATGGCGTAGGCCTCTTCGCGGGCCAGGCCCTTGTCCACCAGGGCCAGCAGCACCCCCTGGCTAAACACCACGCCGCCGTAGACGTTCATATTGCGGGCCATGTTTTGGGGATAGACCAGCAGATTTTTGATCAGCTCGGTGGTTTCCACCAGCATGAAGTGGGTGAGAATGCAGCTGTCGGGGAAGGCCACCCGCTCCACGGAGCTGTGGGAGATGTCGCGCTCGTGCCACAGGGCCACGTTTTCTAGCGCCGCCATGGCGTTACCGCGCAGCAGGCGGGCCATGCCGGTCAGCCGCTCAGAGCGGATGGGGTTGCGCTTGTGGGGCATGGCCGACGAGCCCTTTTGCTTTTTGGAGAAGAATTCTTCCACTTCCAGCACGTCGGTGCGCTGGAGGTTGCGAATTTCTACGGCAAACCGCTCGATGCTGGCCCCCAGCAGGGCGAGGGCATTCATGAATTCGGCGTGGATGTCGCGGGAGATGACCTGGGTGGAGGCGGTGTCGGGGCGCAGGCCCAGGTTTTGGCAGGCCAGGGCCTCGATGTTGGGGTCAATGTTGGCGTAGGTACCCACCGCACCGGAGATTTTGCCCACTGCGATCGCATCTTGCAAATGGGTCAGCCGCTCCCGATGGCGCAGCATTTCCGCCAGCCAGCCAGCCAGCTTAAAGCCAAAGGTGATGGGCTCGGCGTGAATCCCGTGGGAGCGGCCAATCATCACGGTGTCGCGGTGCTCCTGAGCCCGATAGCGAATCGCCTGGGTGAGGTTCTCCACCTGCACCATGATCACCTGAAGGCTGTCTACCAGCTGCAGCGACAGCGCCGTGTCGAGCATGTCAGAGCTGGTCATGCCCAGGTGAATGTAACGGCCCGCATCGCCCACGTATTCATTGACGTTGGTGAGAAAGGCGATCACATCGTGGCGCACCTCTGCTTCAATCTCAAGAATGCGCTGGGGGTCAAAGTTTGCCTTGGCCTTGATCTCCTCGACCGCCTCCCGAGGAATGTAACCCAACTCAGCCTGAGCTTCACACACTGCGATCTCAACCCGCAGCCAGGTCTTGAATTTGTAGTTATCGGTCCAGAGGTCGCCCATCTCGGGCAGGGTGTAGCGTTCAATCAAGGCTTTGGTCTGAATACAACCGTCCCATTCTACCCGGCGGCCCCAGGCTGTGGAAAATTCACCCGAGAAACCGGGCTGGGGCAGCCCCCGTAGCGCACATAGGCCTACGGGAGCCGCTCCGCATTTTGCTGGGCGTAGGCCTGGTTGGGCTGATAGTCCACGGCTTTTTGCTGAGCCACGGCGTAGTTGGGGTCTGACTCGGGCACCCGCTGCATCAGGTCGATGGCAACGGCCCAGGTGTCGGCCACGTTTTGCCACTCGGCGGAGGTGGTGGCGGTTTGAGCCTGGTTAGCGGCATTCTGCGCAGCATTGACCGCCTGCCTAAACAGATCGGCTTCGGCCACCGCACCCGGGTCGGTGGGCACCGCTGGCGGGGGCGCGTCGGG
>DATIVG010000265.1:0-7453 GCA_035466075.1 Nodosilinea sp.
GAATTTGGTTGAGGCGATGGGGCTGGGGGAATAGCCACTTTGCGACGGTGGGGCTTTCCCTTGGCTCCCACCACTAGACCCGCACAATAAACGGATTGTCGATGCGCGGGGCGCGCAGCTGGAGCACCAGGGCTTGATACACGGCGGCGGCGACATCGGCACGGCTGGCGACGCGGTTGGGGTGGAGCTGGGCGATGTCGGGCACGTTGACCACCAGAGCGAGCTGGGTGGCCTTTGCGATCGCATCTGCCGCGTAGTCGGGAATGGAGGTGCGATCGCGGTAGCGGTTGAGCAGGCTAAACCGGCCCGGCTGGTCGGTCAGCAGGGCCATGCCGCCAATTAGCGCCACCCACACCTGGGCCCGCAGCAGCAAACTGTCGGGGCCAAAGGTACGGTCTGGGAAACCCGACAAAAATCGCCCCCGGTAGGCCACCTGGATGGCGTTAGCGGCCCAGTGGCCCGCGGGCACATCGCGAAAGAGCTGGGCCGGTCGGCGGGGGCTGGGGGCAAAGGCGCGGCTGACCAGGGCGGCAAACTGGGCCCGACTCATGGGCTGGGCAGGGTTAAACCGGCCCTGGTCGTCGCCCTCCACCAGCCCCAGGTCGTGCAAGCCCTGAATAAAATCCAGGGCCCAGTGGGTGTGAATATCGGCGAACGACCCCTGGGCGACCGGGGCCGGGGGCCGGGCCCCGCCAGTGGCCAGGCGCGGCGCTTTCTCCAGGGCCACCAGACCCTGGTAGATCAGCACCGCCACCTCGGCGCGGGTAATGGTCTCCTGGGGGCGCAGCTGGGCGGGGTCGGGGTGGTTGATCACCAGCCCCGCCTGGGTGGCGCTGGCCAGGGCATCGATGGCATAGCTGGGAATTTGGGCCCGATCGCGGTACACCCCCAGCCCGCTGGCCGGGGCGGGCGGCAGCTTCAGGCCGCTGGCCACCGCCACGATCGCCTGCACCCGCACCATGCCCTGGTCGGGCCGAAAGGTCTGGTCGGGGTAGCCCCCCAAAAATCCCTGGCGCTGGGCCTGGTCGATGGCGCGGGCGGCCCAGTGGGTCGAGGGCACATCCACAAAGGTGAGCGGGCCTCGCACCGGGGCCGCAGTGCCGTAGCTGGCGGCCACCAGGGCGGCAAACTGAGCCCGGTTGATCGCCTCATCGGGGCGGTAGGTGCCGTTGCCGTAGCCCTTCACCAGGCCGCGCTCGGCCAGGGCCTCAATGTAGGCGGCGGCCCAGTGCCCCCCCAGGTCGCTAAAGCGGAGGTTGGTGGGCGGCGCAGGGGATGGTATCGGGGCCGACGGGATGGGAGCAGGCGGCGCGGGGGCAGGCGACCCGGGATCAGGCGCGGACTGCTCGGCCCCGGCGGCGGTCGGGCCCGCCAACAGCACCGGCGGCACGGCGGCGGGGTCGGGCCGCTGGCTGGCCACCAAACTCACCGGCCCGGCCAGCCCCTGGGGCAGCACGTCGTTGCCCACCAGCACCAGGGGCTGGCGGCTGTCGTTGCGCACATCGCCCTGGCGGTTTTGGCGCAGCAGGTTGCCCGCCGGGTCGTCGGGCAGGCCCAGGTCGGGGCGGCCGGTATCCTGCACCAGCAGGCCCAGGGTTTGGTTTTGCACCAGGCGGTTTTGGCGCAGCACCGGGCTGGCGGCCCCGGCCACCTGCACCCCCACCTGGTTGGCCGAGCACTGGGTTTGGCGCAGCAGCGGGGCCGCGCTCTGGCCCACATAGATGCCGGTGCCGCAGCGCTCTACGGTGCAGTCTTGCACCTCGCCCCGGGCCTGGTCGCCAAAGGTAAAGCCGCGATCGCGGCTGTCTTCGACTCGGGTTTTGAGCACCAGGGGCTGGGCCGACCCGCTGACCTGAAGGCCAACCCGACAGTTGCTGAGGCGACAGGCCCGCACCAGGGGCCGCCCCGCACCGATCAAAATGCCTACCCCCTCGGGGTTTTGCACCGTCACCCCGCGCAGCTGGCTCTGGCCCTGGATCTCCACCGCCACCGCCGCGCCCGCCACCACTGCCACCCCCTGGCCCTGGGTGGCCTCCTGGCCCACCACCATCACCCCGTCGGGCAGCTGAATTGGGAACCGCTCCCCACTGGCGGCGCTGTAGGTACCCGCGGCCAGGGTGATCAAGGTGTTGCCCTCGACCGCCCCCAGCGCTGCGGTCAGCGTTTTGTAGGGCAGGCTGGGTCGGCCCGAGGGCTGGTCAACCCCTTGGGTGGGGTCAACCGCCAGGGTTGTAGCAATGGTGTCCAAGGCAGAGAAGTCCTAAAAGCAGCATCAAATACGGTGTTTAGCCCGGAATATCGCTATGATTTAGCCAGTTAAAGGATAGGGCGAAATCTGTGATTGCGGTTGCCGTTACCCTAAATCTGCTGGTGGCGCTGTTTTGCTTTTACGTGGCCTGGCGGCTCTGGCGGCTGGGCAAAACCCTGGGCGCAGTGGCCGACTCCCTGGTGCTCTGGGAGCGCAGCACCCACGCCACCCTCAACCCGGTGGTAATTCCCCCGGCGATCTTGCGCGGGCAGCGGGGCACGGCGGGGCTGCGATTGAGCTACCGCCAGCTGCAACGGCAGCTGCAACAGCTGCAGCGGGTGATGGCCGTGGTGGGGCTGCTGCCCGTGGCCGGGCGGTGGCTGGGGGCGCGGGGGCGGCTGAGCCCCAGACTCGCCCGCGCAAAAAGACGATAGGATGGCCTTAGCATCTGGCCAAGGCCAGGCTGGGCGGTACCCAAAGGAAGGCAAAACTATGAGCGATAGGCAATCTGGGGGGTTCGTCGGTGGGCTGATGCTGGGAGCCGCCATGGGTGCCGTGGCCGGTCTGCTGGTAGCGCCCCGCACCGGACGCGAAACCCGCCGCATTCTTAGAAAATCCGCCGATGCCCTGCCCGAGCTGGTCGAAGACCTGTCCTCGACGGTGTATCTCCAGGCCGATCGCCTGTCGGAGACCGCCCTGGTCAACTGGGAGCACACCCTCACCCGGCTGCGGGAATCCATTGCGGCGGGCCAGGCCGCCAGCCGTCAGGAGTACGAACACCTGAGCCAGCCCGCCCCCCTGACGACCAACGGATCAGCTCAGGATTAAATGGTCCAGGACTAAACGGCCCAGGCCGGGAGCCCCAGACCGGGAGCCCCAGACCAGACACACAGACCCGAGGAGCATAGGTTTTGGCTGACCCGCTGTTCTGGCTAGCCCTATCGTTTTTGCTGGTGGTCGTCAGTTTGACGGCGGTGCTGATGGTGGCCATACCGGCGCTGCGAGAGCTGGGTCGCGCCGCCCGCAGTGCTGAAAAGCTGTTTGACACCCTGGGCCGTGAGCTGCCCCCGACGTTGGAGGCCATTCGCCTGACCGGGCTGGAGATCACCGAGCTGACGGACGATGTCACCGAGGGGGTGCAGAGCGCCGGGCAGGTGGTGCAGCAGGTCAACCAAAGCCTGGTCTCCGCCCAGACCCAGGCCAAACGGTTGAATACCGGCACCAAGAGCTTTTTGGCCGGGGCCCGCGCCGCCTGGCAAGCCTGGACCACGGAGCCACCCTCTACCCGCACTCAGCCGCGGCCCCAGAGGCGAGATCGACCCCGACCGACCCCTCGCCCGGCGGTTGCCCGGCCTGAGCGGCCCGTGGAACAGCCTTTAGATTGGGTTGACGATCGAGCCGCCGATGCTGCTGCCCTGGAGCCCTCGACCGAGGCAGCTCCAGGCTACGAACTCCACCCGTTGCCGTTGGAAGAAACCGCCCTGCACACCATGCCCCTGGCGATCGACCCCGCCGGTGATCCTGGGGCTGAGATCAATGCCTCGCTGCCCGCCCCCAGAGCTGAAAAGGCCCGCCCCCAGACTCAGACCGACTGGGATTAGGGGGGCGGGGCCTGGTTGACTGGCAAAGGCCTTTCAGGTTTAGTCATGCTGTGAGCCGGGTTCCGCTGCGCTTTACCCAGCCTGCGTAGAGCGCTCTACTCAGCAATTGGGCTGAGGAGGCTCAAGTGGGCGTTCACGGGCGCTCGGTGACCAGGCGAGCGCCGAGCTTCACCTCAAACACCTGCTCGAAGTAGTCTTTTTTGTAGTCCAGGTTCCACAGCTCGGAGGCGCAGTCGTCGTTGGGGTTGGCGGCTTTGACCTCCATGTTGAGCAGGTGGGCATCGGCGTCGAAATGGCAGTGGATGCTCTTGATGGCACCAATGCCCCGGCGGTCGAGGGCAACGGCCAGGCGCAGCAGGGCGCTGAGGTGGGTGATCATCTGGCGGTGGTAGCGGGTGGGCAGGCTGCGGTAGTTGTCGTGCTTTTTCTTGGGGGCGCTCTTGCGGTGGTAGCGGGCGATGTTGGCGATCACCTCCAGCTCGGTTTCGGTGTAGCCCAGCAGCTCGCCGTGGCGGATCAGGTAGTAGGAATGTTTGTGGTGCGACGAGTGGCTGATGAAGTGGCCGCAGTTGTGGAGAATGGCGGCGGCCCAGAGCAGCTCTTTTTCTGAGTTGCCCCAGCTGTGCAGGCTGCCGTGGGTTTGGTCAAACAGGTCCATGGCAAACTGGGCAACCCGCTGGGAGCGGTCGAGCAGCACCTTATATTTTTTGGCGGTTTTGAGCACGTTGCGCTGCCGCACCGACTTTTGAAACTGCATGCGGTCTTCGATCAGACCGTGGGTGAGCATCCAGTCAACGACGACGCCCTCCCGCAGGGCCCGTTCGCAGATGGTGATGCTGGTGGCCTTGAGCAGCCCCATGGCCTCGTGGAGAATGACGGCCCCGGCGACGATGATCTCGGCGCGGCGGGACGACATTTCGGGCATGGCGAGGCGTTCGTCGTAGGTGGACTGGCGCAGGGTTTCGACCAGCTGGGAGAGCGCCTCGTAGGTGAACTGGTAGCCGTTGAGGGGGTCGGGCACCAGCCCCAGCTGCTGGGAGGCGATCAGGCCCGCCAGGCATTCGATGGTGCCGGAGGTGCCGATCAGCCGCACGGGCTCGTCGGGCTGGAGCTGCTGCCGGAGCTCGGTGGTGGGGGGTTCGAGCATGCCGCGCACGTAGGCCCGCAGGGCGACAAACTCCAGGTCTGAGACGGGGTTGGTGGAGATCATCTGGCTGGTCAGCCGCACGGCCCCCACCTTGGTGCTGCTGAGGCTGCGGTGGGGTTCGCCGGTGCCCAAGATTAGCTCGGTGGAGCCGCCGCCGATGTCGATGATGGCGTGGGGCTGGCTGTTGAACTCCATGCCCGACAGCACGCCCAGGTAGATGCGGCGGGCTTCTTCGGTGCCGGAGATGAGGTTGACGGCCAGGCCCACCTCGTTGTAGACCCGCTCGATGAAGGCCTGGCCGTTGCTGGCCTCGCGCACGGCGCTGGTGGCGACGGCGACGATGTCTTCGGCCTGGAGGCTGCTGGCGATGGCGCAGCAGCGCTTGAGGGCGGTGATCGCGCGGGTCATGGCGGCCTCGGACAGGCCGCCGGTGGACTCGTTGAAGTTGCCCAGGCGCACGGTCTCTTTTTCGCGATCGACGATGGTGAAGGCGGGCAGTTCGGGCTGAATTTTGACCACCACCATGTGGATGGAGTTGGTGCCGACGTCGATGGCCGCCAGGATGCGATCGCGGGTAATGTCTAGCGGGGTGAAGTCGGAAAAATCAGTCATTGCGGTGCTCGATGCGCGCCAGGCGGTGGGCCCGGTGGTGGTTCCGGTCCTAGGTGGGCACCCCTGGGAGTTTGCTTCAGATCTTACCTGTCAGGCTACAACCCATCGGGACGGTGGAAAAACTTTACTGGAGCTAAACTCAGGGGGAAAAACACGATAGAGCGACTATGGCCGTCGATTACGATGGGGTGATTTTGGGCGGCACGGTGCAGGGGCGGGCGGCGGCGGCCCTGGCGGCACGGGAGGGGGCGCGGGTGGCGCTGGTGGAGTCGCCGGGGGAGGTGGAGAGGCGGCTGCGTCGCCAGCTGCTGCTGCCTGCTCTGGCCGGGGCTTCAAAACAGTCCGACGGGACAACACCTGACTGGACTGGGCTGGGCCAGCACGTCAACGCTCTGTCTGCGGTCGCCTACCCGCAGCTGACGGTGGACCACCTGGCCGCCAGCGGGGTGGATGTGGTGCTGGAGCCGGGGCAGTTTAGCCTGCACCCGTCGCTGGCGGTGACCACGCCGACCCGGCGGCTGCGATCGCGGCGTTACCTGCTGGCCCCCGGCACGGAGGTCTCGGTGCCCGCGATCCCTGGCCTGGCCGAAACCCCGTACCACACCCTTGATACGCTGCTGGAGCTGCCCCAGCTGCCGGAGTCGGCGATTGTGCTGGGGCGCAGCGGGGGTGCGATCGCAGCCGCCCAGGCCCTGGCCCGGCTCGGCACCCGCACCACCCTGGTCAGCCGCGCCGCCACCCTGCTGCCCACCGAAGACGCCGACCTGTCAGACTTTGTTGCCCTGCTGCTGGAGGCCGCCGGGGTCACCCTGCGGCTCGGCACCCGGCTAGAGAGCGTGCGCCACCAGAGCCGCTTTGCAGTCACCCTGGCCAACGGCGACAGGCTCACCGCGTCCCATCTGCTGCTGGCCACGGCCCCTCGCCCTGGGCTCGACGACCTCAACTTGAGCAGCCTGGGCATTCACCCCCGGCGGGTGCAAAACCTGGCCACCGCCCTGCCCGTAGACGACCGCCTCACCACCGCCCACCCCCGCGTCTTTGCCTGCGGCCCCGCCCTGGGCGGCTACTGGGCCGACAGCACCGACCACCAGGATGTGGCCATTGCCCTGCGCAACGCCCTCTACCTGCCGCTGCGCAGGCTATCGGTTCTCAACCGCCCCGGCCTGCTGCACATCACCCCCGAGTACGCCCGTCTGGGCTTTACCGCCGCCGCCGCCCAGCGCTGGTACGGCAGCGCGGCAACGGTGGTGCAGGTGCCCTTTGGCCAGGTGCTCAAAACCCACTACGGCCCCAATATCACCGGCTTTTGCCGCTGGGTGGTACATGACAATGGGCAGCTGCTGGGGGCCCAAATCTGCGGCCCCGGGGCCAGCGAACTCATGCAGACCGTGGCCCTGGCCCGGCAGCAGAGCATTCCCCTCCAGCGGCTGGAGCGCCTGGCCACCCTGCCCCACAGCTGGGGCGCGATGGTGCCCGCCCTGGTGGAGGCCTGGCAGCGGCAGCGCTGGCAGCCGGGCACCTGGCGGCGCGACTGGGCCGAAAACTGGTGCAACTGGCAGCGCACCCGGCGGCGGGCCTAGCGCAGACCTTCGCAGGCGATGCCATCGCTGTCGCCATCGAGGCGGTGGGGGCGGGGTCTTGCTGTAGGCTAGGGGCGGTGAGCTGGGGCAGATCCCGAGGGGAAAGCAAAGCAATGGGTAAAAAAGCGCGGATTCGGCCAATTTCGCTCTGTCTGCTGCGCCGGGGCGAGGCGATTTTGGTGCATGAGAGCTACGACTCGGTGAAGCAGGCGGGCTTTGCCCGGCCCCTGGGGGGCGGCATTGACTTTGGCGAGACCAGTGCGGC
>DATIVG010000266.1:0-8528 GCA_035466075.1 Nodosilinea sp.
CCGAATTAGCGGCTCGCCTGGAGGCACTGGAGGCCAGGCTGGAGGGATTTATTCAGCAGGGGCTAGCCGAGCGCATCGCCCGCCTGGAGGACGCCCTAACGCTGGTGACCGACGTGGAGCGATACCAGCCCCTACAGCGGCTGCTCAAAACCGGCAAACTGCTGGAGGCCGACGAAGAAACCGTTCGCGTCATCCTCCAAGAGGCGGGCACCCCCAACCGCGAAGATCTCACCCCCGACGCCATTCGCACCTTTCCCTGTAGCGTGCTGCGGGTGGTCGATCGGCTGTGGACCACCTACACCGGCGGGCGCTTTGGGTTTAGCGTGCAGCTCCAGGTGTACCAGGCGGGGGGCGGCACCCTGGAGTCGGCCATCTCCCAGGATGGCGAAATGCTCAACCGCCTGGGCGACCAGGTGGGCTGGCGCCGTGACGGCCAGTGGCAAACCCTCGACCAGGCCCGCCACAGCCTCAAAGACCCCGTTGGCTGCTATCCCGTGGTGTGGTGGGATTCGCCCTACGGGGCCAAAATGGTGAACTATTTTCTCACCCGGCTGTTTACCTGCGATCTCTAGCCGCACAAACTTCAGATACACAAAGCCCCAGGGTTGATGAACCCTGGGGCTTTGTGAGTCTCGCTTGGGGCCGCTCAGTCACGGGACTCCGCAACATTACTCACAGCTACCGGCCACGCAACTAGTCAATGGGGGCTGCTTCAGGTGCCGGATCGCCAGCTTCGGTTTCAGCCTGGCGGCGCAGCGCCTCCTGCTGGAGGGTGCGGAAGTTGGAGGCCTCATTGCTCATGCGGCCCCGGTGCTGACGGCTAAAGTCGTTGAGGCTGGTTTCATTCATCAGCACCGCCCGGTGAATGAGATCAAACGGGTTAGCGCTTTCGCCAAACACATCACCACGGTCTTCGGCGGAGGTGAACCCGGTGCCGGCATCGACGCGGGGGGGCTCAGCCGGGTCAACCTCAGCGGTTTGGGCCAGGGCCCCAGGGGCGGCGGCCAGCACCCCGAGAACCGCAACGGCTAAGGCCACAGGGGCAAATTTTGGGTAAGCCACGGAAGCACTCCTTGACACCATCGTAAACACCAGAAAAATATCAGAATCTCAATCAAAGTTGCGATCGCATCCGTCCACATTCTAGCGGCTAACGCCAAGGCTGCGGACATCGCCTATACCAGTGGCGCCACTGGCTCGGCTCGGCCATCGTCAGGCAATGCGGCGGCGCAGCAGCGGCTGAATCAACCCCAGGGAGAGCCCGCAAAAGACAACCAGCACCGCCAGACAGGCCCCCAGCGAGACCGTGGCAAAGGGCGTTTGCAGCACCGGGCTGCCCAGCCCCCAGGCCGGGTGCAGATACAGGTAGCGAATCGGCTCGATGGCGTAGGTGAGGGGGTTGAGACTGGCCACCACCTGAAGCCAGCCGGGCATAAACTCCAGGGGCACCAGGGCCGTGCTGGAAAACAGCAGCGGCAGGTTGGTGACAAAAATAACCCCGATCAGCTCAATGTGGCCCGGCAGCGCAAAGGTGAGCCCCAGGCTGAGGGCCGTCACCCCCAGCACCAGGGTCATGACGATAAACAGCACCAGCAGCAGCCCCGGCAGGGTGGGTAGCCCCGCCCCCAGTACCGCACTCAGGCCCAAAATGGCCGCCGTCTGCACCAGGCTGAGGGCCGCAATAAACAGGGCCGATGCCACCACAATCGAGTAGCGCGAGGCTAGAGGTGCCACCAAAAACCGGTTGAGAAAGCCAAACTCGCGGTCAAACATCACCGGCAGCCCGGCGTTGAGCGCCCCGCCAAAGGCGGTAAACACAATGATGCCCGCTCCCAAAAACTGGCCGTAGTTGCGGCTTTCGCCAAACAGCCCGGCGGGCACGTTTTGAAATAGCGCCCCAAACAGCACCAGCCAAATCAGCGGCTGAATTACTCCGGCCACCAGGGTGGTCGGGCGACGCTGGAGCTGAATAAACAGCCGCCGGGTCATGGCCAGGGTCTCTTGCACAAAGGCTCCCGAGACCAGCCCCTGGGATTTCACCAGGTCGGCCTTCCAGGCCTTGAGCTCTAAATTTTCGAGGCTGGGGGCGGCTTCGGGCCGGGCAGATGGGGTGGAAATGGTGGTGCTCATGGTTGCTCCTAACGTCCCTTCATGGCCTGTTTCTTTTCTTTCTTCAGGTCGCGCTGCCCCACGGCGGCCAGCTCTGCATCCATCAGGGTGCGGCCCGTGGCGGCCAGATACACGTCGTCAAGGCTGGGGCGCGACTGGGCCAGGCCAAACACCGGCAGATCGGCGGCCTTGAGCGACTGCTGCACCGTGAGCAGCACATCGGGCTGGCGGTCAACCACCAAATTTAGCGAGTTGCCCTGGGCGGCGTTGACGATCACCTCACGCACAAAGGGCAGCTCAGCCAGCATGGCTTTAGCCCGCTCGGCCTCATCGTCGGCGGTAAATTCGCGAATACGCAGGGTAATGCGATCGCCGCCAATTTTGTCTTTGAGGTCGCTGGGAGTGCCGGAGGCAATCACCTGCCCTCGATCGATAATGGCCACCCGGTCGGCCAGGGCGTCAACCTCTTCGAGATAGTGGCTGGTGATCAAGACGGTGGTACCCGCAGCCCGCAGCTGCCGCAAAAAGCCCCACACCGCCGCGCGGGTTTCGATGTCGAGCCCCACGGTGGGCTCGTCGAGCACCAGCAGGTCGGGCTGGTGCAGCAGCCCCAGGGCCAGGTCGAGGCGCTTTTTGAGCCCGCCGGAGTAGGTGCCGGTCTTTTGGTCGGCCCAGTCGCCCAGCTCCAGCAGATCGATCATCTGGTCGATGCGGCGGCCCGAGACCCGCTTGGGCAGATGATAGATGTCGGCCTGGAGCTGGAGCAGCTCGCGCCCAGTGAGCACCTTGTCGAGGGCGACCTCCTGGGCGATGTAGCCCAGGTACTGGCGCACCAGGCGGGGCTGCTCAACCACCGAAACCCCCATCACCTCTAGGGTGCCGCTGTCGGGGGTGGCCAGGGTACAGAGGCAACGAATGGTGGTGGTTTTGCCCGCTCCGTTGGGCCCCAGCAGGCCAAAGATCTCGCCAGCTTCGATGGTGAGCGACACATCGCGCACCGCCGTCACCGCGCCGTAGGATTTCTTGAGATGTTGAATGGTTACCGCTGCGGCCATCGCTGTAGAACTATCCCCAAAGTATTGGTTCCTACATTGGTTATTCTACAGAACTCCTCTGGGCCTAGGGGCGCGGGGAGGGTTTAGTTGGCGATTTTAGGGGGGACGGGTGCTCTTACAGGAAAGTCTTTAAAGGGGCAACAGGCTGACCAGTGTATCTATCTGGCCTGACAGGCTGGCCACAGCGGCGCGGGTCACCGGCCAGCTATCGACTACCATGCCCGCCGAGAGCAGCATCATGTAGAGAATGGAAAACTTGAACAGCTCCTTGGCCAGGGTGCGATCGCAGGGTTTCTTCAGCAGCGCCCAGGCCCGCTGGATAAACATACCGCCCAGCAGAAGTGCGATCGCGGCATACACCGCCCCAGTCGCCCCCAGCGGGTAGGTCATCATCAGCGTCAGGGGCACCAGCACCAGCGTGTAGTACCAGATCTGCTGGGCCGTCGCCTCATCCCCGGCCACCACCGGCATCATCGGCACATTTACCTTGGCGTAGTCGTCCTGAATCAGCATCGCCAGACCCCAAAAGTGCGGCGGCGTCCAGATAAACACAATCGCAAAAAACAACCAGGCCGCCAGCGGCAAGTCGCCGGTCACCGCCGCCCAGCCCACCAGCGGCGGAATCGCCCCCGCCGCCCCGCCAATCACAATATTCTGCGGCGACGAGCGCTTCAGCCAGTGGGTGTAGACCCCCACATAGATCGCGATTCCCAGCATCGCCAGCCCGGCGCTGAGCAGGTTGGCCACCAGCGCCTGAAGGCCAAAGGCCAGCACCCCCAGCACCCCAGCAAACACCAGGGCATCGCGCACCTGCACCCGCCCCGACGGAATCGGGCGATGGCGGGTGCGCTCCATGTCGTAGTCAATATCGCGGTCGTAGACACAGTTAATGGTCTGGGCCGAAGCCGCCGCCAGGGTGCCGCTGAGCAGCGTCACCATCAGCAGCACCGGATCAACCTGCCCCTGGCTCGCCACCGACATCGCCGCCCCTGTCTCAATCAGCAGCAAAGGAATAATCCGCGGCTTGGTCAACTGCACGTAGCTCTGCACCACAGCTTTAAAAGAATCGTGGTGACGAGTAGGGGCATTCCACGTGGTGGTCTGATTCATGTAAAAAATCCTAAGTATTGCCGAAAGCCGAAAAGCTCAGCTCGAAGTAGTCCAATCATCGCGTCCCAACCAGCAGGGCTCAGCCCCGCCCAGTCTAGATCTCAGGAGCCGCAAGGCTGGCGGCGGCGCTCCCCCCAGCTGCCCAGTCACTGCGCTGACTGCTCGCGGCCGCCTCTAGCGCATCGCGCCAGGCCAGCACCGTAAAGCACACCAGAGTACCCACCAAGGCAGCCCCCAGGGTGTGGTGGGCCACCGTCAGCGGTTCCACCTGGAGCCGCAGTCGAAAAGTCGCAATGCCCAGCACCAGCTGAAACACCAGCAGCACCCCCGCCAAACTTCCCAGCCGCCGCAGGGGGTAGGTAAGCGCCGGCGTGCGCCACACGGTGAGGGTGAGCCCCAGCACCGCCGCCGTGGCGGGCAAAATGCCCAACAGGTGGCTATTCATCACCTGGCAGAGTTCCCTCAGCCCCAGGCACTGGTGGGCAGCCCAGCGCGACCCCACCAGCCCCCCCAGCAGGCACTGGCTGTAGACAATAGCCGTGGCCCCCACCCCCCACCAGGGCAAACGTCCCACCGTACCCGTGCTGCGGTAGGGCAAGAGGCAGGTGGCAATCACCAGCATGGCGCTAAAAAACAACAGAGCCGTACCCAGGTGGGCCGTGACAATGTCAAACCGCAGCAGCTGCGTCACCGTCAGCCCGCCCAGCGCTCCCTGCACCCCAATCAGCACCAGCGCCCCGACCGCCGCCCAGGGCAGCCAGCCCGGCACCTGTCGCCGATACCAGATCGTCAAAGCCACCAGCCACAGGGTGCTCAGCCCAATCAGCGCGGCATCGAGCCGGTGAAACCATTCTAAAAACACCCGCAAATTCATCTGCTGGTGGGGCACCAGCTGGCCGTAGCACAGGGGCCAGTCGGGACAGGCCAGGCCCGCATTCATAACTCGGGTGGCACTGCCCACCGCCATCAGGGCGAGGGTCGCCAGCGCAATCTTCCACACCAGGCGACGAATGCGGTCGGTGGCCCCGGTGGAGTGGCCAGACGGCGGCGGGGCCAGAGTGGTCGCCGGGGACAAAAGGGAGGGAAAATTTGCGGCCATGCCATCTCCAACGGTGAGCAATAGATTCGGGGGAACAGGAGCAGATCGCGGCCCCCAGGGGGCAGGGAGCACCGCTGGGCGACACACCCTAACGCCAGGTAATGTCAAGACCCCAGGGTGCCTTTAGGAGTGAGCGCTCTACTTAGTGATAACGCCCTGTTAAGGAACGTTAGCGCCAGTGCACCGGGCTGCTGTCTACCACTTTAGGGAGGGCAACCCTTGAATTGGCAAAGCTTTAGGGTTTTCTTTGGGATTTGCCTCGAGACCGAGCTGCTATACAAAAACCTGGTCTGTGCCGTAACGAGACACACAACGTAACCTATCGTTACCTTTGGGGATGGCCCCCTTTGAAAGTTGCCGTGGGGCTGAAAAGGCCGAGGGTAGATGAGGTAGTCTACCGGTGGTGACCTGTGATTTCGACTATGACCGCCCCCCTAACCCTCAACCTGTCCCAAGGCTCCCTGCGATTTACCTTCTCCGAGGAGGCCGCCCGCGACCTCAAAACCGCCCTCGACGGGCTAATGACGTCGCTAAAAGCCAATGCCGCCCAGGGGGGAGAGCCCACCCGTCGAGCACCCCAGCCCACCATGGAGTATCGCCATACGGGGGAGGTGTTTTTGGAGGTGTTCTGCAATCCCAATATTTGGCCCAGCCCCTTTGCGGCTAAGACCCTGATCACCCTGCGGGACGAGCGCATTCGGGTGACCACGGAGGCTGAGCTGTCACAAATCTACGATGACATTACGGCCTACCTGGCCTAGGTTTGGCCACCCATTGCGCTCAGGGCGGCGCTCAGGGCTCGCTCTACCGGTGGGGAACGCTCAGGGCGCAGGGCCTTATGTTCAGACATCCCATCCAGGCCTCCTGTTCAGGCTTCCGGCCCAGAGGCAAACACCCCCGAGGGCAGACACGCCCAGGAATGAACACGATAGAATATGAGCGCAAAACACCGCTGGCGCTGAGCTAAACGCGTCCTTTGGGAGGGTTTAACTGGCCCGGTTTGATTGCACCGATGGCGGCAGCTTGCTGCCCCAGCGCTTGGCCTTTGGAGTTTCTACGGCAGCAAAGCTATGTACCCTGACGATCTCTCTCAAACGTTGCAAAAGGGGTTTCGTGTAACCCTGGGGGCTACGGCTTCTCTGATTGAGGCCCTTCAAGACCCGGAGCGGTCGAGTCAAAAATTTTCTGAGCTAGGTGGCGATGTCAACCGCCTGACCGAAGAACTGGAGGTGAAGGGCGAGACGACCGAGCGTGAGGCGCGCCAGTTTGTCGATGGGTTGCTCAGCCAGATGCCCAACCCGTTTACCAGCAGTGAGCCTGGGGCCGAAGGGCCGACCATTACCACGGTGGCGCGCCCGGTGGTCAATACCTCTGTGCAGCGCGATCTAGAAGCGCTCACCCAGGAGCTAGCCGACATTCGCCGCGAGATTGACATTCTCAAGGGGCAAGGTTAGTGCAGCGTCAACCCTAGCAATTAGGTTTCTCGTAGGTTGGTTGAAACACGGGGTCACTCAACGCCAGAGTTAGGTTTTGTTGGGGTCCACTCCGATTCACCAACCTACAGATGCTGCTAGCGAACCGGCATTTCCCCCTTTTCAGGGGAGAAATGCCCTCTTTTTGAGAGGGCAGGGAGATCAGGAGGTCATTGAAGCCATAGCAAATCGCCTGCCAAGTACCCTCTTTGCCCCCAACGCCCCTATTCCTGAGCTGTCTCAGCTTCGGGCACCGGGTCGTAGCCGCCGGGGTGAAAGGGGTGGCAGCGGGTAATGCGCCGCGCCGCCAGCCAGCTCCCCTTCACCGGGCCAAACCGCTCCACCGCCGTCAGCGCGTACTGTGAGCAGGTGGGGGTAAACCGGCAGGTGGGCGGCAGCAGCGGCGAGATCAGCCGTCGATAGCCGTGAATGAGGAGCAGCAGAACTTGCTTCATGGCTTTATTCTATCGGCTAGCTCACGGGCTTTGAATGGGTTAAAAGTTGTGAAGGTGAGAAAGTTCCCGAACCTTGCACCCTAAACCTTTCCACCGGCTAACCCTCTTAAATTCAATAGTCCAACGTCAGCATGGTGTAGTCTTCCGGCGCTTGACGGCTGTTGCGCTCGGGCAGGTAGACATTGGCACTGGGGGCAAAGCTCATGCTCTGCGGGGGCTGGGTTCGCGGGGGTACCGCCGGATCGCGCATAGCTGCGGCTTTGGCATCGAGCCCTTCGGTGGCCTGCTCAATTTCGGCCAGGCGGTCGCAGAGGCGCTGGCGGCGGTCGTCGATGTACTCTAGCTCCTGCTGAAGGCGCTTTTTCTCGACGGTCAGCTTGTACATATCCAGGTACTGCGCCGCTTCAGTGGCCTGGCGCGGCATGGTGCTCACCTTCGGAAAAATTCGGCGGGGGGTGCGTTTGATGCTCATAGCTAATGCTGGGGGCTGACCTAGAGTTCACCTGGCTAGCTTGCCCGCCCGGGGCAGGCAATTCCCACGGCCCCACAATTTGTAGCAATTGGTCACGCGGCGGCCAGCACGCGGGCCACGGCATAGACCACATCTACCCCCACATTGTCGCCCTCCTGATTGGTCGCCGCCGCGATGGTGGTGGGCCGACCCGCCAGCGTAGAAAAGTGAAACGCCGCCGTTGAATAGCCGGGCCCACCGCCGTTGTGCCCCGCCACCCTGCCGTAGGGCGAGGCGGTATCGCTAAACAGCCCCAGGCCGCAGCCCACCTGGTGCAGGGGCGGGTGTGGCCCCAGGCTGTGTACGGGTTCAGCCATCTGCTCCACCAGGGCCGGGTCGAGGAGTTGCCCCGTCATCAGGGCGTCGATCAGGGCAGCCAGCTCTGCGACCGTAGACACCACCACGCCGTGGGAGACCCAGCCGGGATGGTAGCGCTGTGACATGTCTACAAAGTCCTCGTCGCCCAGGGCTTGGCTGTAGCCGGGGGTGAGGTCGGCCACCTCTGCCAGGGAGGTGACTACGCCGGTTTGCGCTAGCCCCAGGGGTGCAAAAAACAGCTCAGCCAAAATAGCCTGTAACGGCTGACCCAGGCTCTGCTCCAGCAGCAGTTTGAGGGCGAGATAGCCCAGGTTGGAGTACGACCAGCCGGTGCCGGGTTCAAACAGCAATCCGCGGCTGCGGGCCACAGCCAGAAATTGCTCGGCTGACCAGGGCTGC